>SLNJ01000118.1 GCA_007133065.1 Opitutales bacterium | reverse complement strand
GTTCTCAGACATAGAGTACGCCCGTGAGCTGCAACGTCGCACCGGCGCGGGGAATGATCCAATGCATTCCTACTTTCCTACTCATCCCGCGACGGGTGGCCACCGCGGGAGCGACGGGATGTCGCCGTGGAACGGGCAAGCGCCATAGCGATCCTGGGGCGCCTGTCCCGGCCTGCGGAAATTCCTTCCATTACGCCTCATCCGGGTTTAGACATGAGGTGATGACGGACTCTTCCCCTATCGTGCTGATCAGCGGCTCGCGGAAGGGCATCGGGAGAGCGCTGGCCGAGCACTACCTTGCACGCAACTGGATGGTGGTCGGGTGTAGTCGGGGCGCCGCGAGCATCGCGCACGACAACTACGCGCACTACGAGGTCGATATCACCGACGAAACGCGGGTCATTGCCTTTCTCCGGGATGCCCTGAGAGAACACGGAACGCCGTACGCCCTTTTGAACAACGCCGGGATTGCGGCGATGAACGCATTGACCCTGACTCCGGGAAAAACAGCCTGGGGCGTTATGTCCACGAATATACTCGGAACCTTCTACTTGATACGCGAAACGGCGAAGGGAATGATCCGCCAAAGAGGCGGGAGGATCGTGAACTTCACCTCCATCGCACGCCCGCTTGCCCTGGAGGGTGAGGCGGTCTATGCGGCCTCCAAGGCGGCCGTGGAATCACTGACCCAATCCGCGGCGCGTGAGTTCGGAAGCCACGGGATCACCGTGAACGCGGTCGGCCCGTGCCCGGTTCGGACGGATCTGCTTAACGGGGTATCGGAAAAGGCGCTCGGGTCACTTCAGAAACGGCAGACCATTCAGCGCTTGGCTGAATTCAGCGATATCGCAAATGTAACCGACTTCTTCCTCAGGCCTGAGAGCTCGATGATCACCGGTCAAACGCTCTACCTCGGAGGCGCCTATGCGTGAACCCGCGGCGAGCGGATGGGTGCACGACCGCCTGAGCGAATTCGCGGATCGCACGTGCCTCGTCACCGCGGAGCGCACGATTCAATATCGTGAACTGATCCGGACGGTGGAAGCGTATGCGGATCGATTTCAGGGCGCCGGATTGACGGCCGGCACAACGGTTTTCCTACTCGCTACGTACTCGTTCGAGGGGATTGCGGCACTCCTCGCGCTGCACCGCATCGCCGCCATGGTCGTTCCGGCGGCCGACCTGGCGCCGGAGGAACTGGAACGCCGAAAACGGGTGGTCCCATTCCAGTGGGAGATCCATGCCGGCGGCGACGAACTCGAGTGCCGAAGCACGGGGACGACGGATTCCGATGGAACGC
The DNA here is from genome assembly GCA_007133065.1 of Opitutales bacterium. GTDB lineage: Bacteria > Verrucomicrobiota > Verrucomicrobiia > Opitutales > Oceanipulchritudinaceae > SLNJ01. The sequence continues at coordinate 5,576 of SLNJ01000118.1, read as the reverse complement.
CGGCGTTGATCGCAAGTCTCCGTGCCGCAGGGCGTCCGGGGTTGATCCTCTTCAGCAGCGGCAGCACCGGGAACCCCAAAGCGATGCTCCATGATTTCGACCGGATTTTGGAGAGCTATCGCGGCCGCCGGCCGCATACGACACGCGTGCTGCCGATTCTCCGCTTTGATCACATCGGCGGACTGAACACACTCTTCCACGGGCTCTGTAGCGGCTCCACGTTGATCCTTCCTCCCGACCTCCGTCCGGAGACGGTGGCGCGGTGGATTGAATCGGAACGTGTCCAGGTTCTACCCGCCTCTCCTTCGTTCTTGAACCTGCTGCTGATGAGTCGCACACGGCATGGCCGCGATTGGAGCAGTCTGCGGCTGATCACCTACGGCACCGAAGCGATGCCCGAAGCGCTGCTCCGACGCTTACGGCAAGCATTCCCACACGTTCGCTTTGCGCAGGCGTTCGGATCGAGCGAAACCGGGATTGCACGAACGGTCGGGAAATCCTCCGACAGCCTGCTTTTCCGATTCCACGATCCCGCAACCGAGTACCGCATCGTAGACGGCGAGCTCTGGATGCGAAGCCGCGCCCAGGCACTCGGATACCTGGATGGTGACGAATCCGCCTTCACCAGCGACGGATGGTTTCGCACCGGCGATCGGGTGGAAGAGACTCAGGACGGATTTCTGCGGATCCTGGGCAGGACAGACCGGGTTATCAATGTCGGTGGACAAAAAGTCCACCCGCTCGAAGTCGAATCGGTTCTACTCGAAATGCCGGAGATCGTTTCCTGCCGTGTACGATCCGATCCACATCCTCTGACCGGGGAGATTGTCTCTGCCGATATCGCACCTGCCGGACCGGTTGAGCCTGCTGAAATGCGGGCCCGCGTGCGGCGCCACTGCCGGGATCGTCTCGCCGCGTTCAAGGTGCCGGCCAAGGTGCACATCACAACAGTCGACGCACTGCGTTCACACACGGCGAGCCCGCACCTTAACCCCACCGGCATCCCCTGATATGCCGCAAGCTCGACTCAAATCAGCTCAAGTCCGCGGTCTCCATGCGGTGGCCCCCCGGGAGGTTCGACGACTCGCGGACGAAGCCGACATGCGGGGGTTCTCCTCTGAACACCTGAAGCGACTGCATTCGACCGCGGGCCTCATGGAGCGCCGTGTCGTTGCCGCCGGCACGACAGCGCTCGATCTCGGCGAGGCGGCGACACGGGGACTGCTCGACGCCCTGCCCGTCACCGACCGGGATATCGATTTGCTGATTTTCGTGACGCAGACTCCGGATTATTTTCAACCGTGCAACGCGGCGATGCTTCACGGGCGGCTCGGACTCGCCAACACCTGTGCCGCCTTCGACGTCAACCTGGGATGCTCGGGTTATATCTACGGACTCTGGCTCGCGCACAGCCTGATCGCAGCGGGAGGAGTCCGGCGCGCGGTGCTCGTTGCCTCGGATACCCTGAGTCGGTGCGTGCATCCGCAAGACAACACCGTCGCCCCGCTCTTCGGCGACGCGGCGGCTGCCACGTTGATCGAAGCCGTAAGCGATCCCCCGTTCTCCTCGTTCAGCCTGTACACAGATGGCCGTGGCGCCGACTCGATTATACAACCCGGCGGAGCCTTCCGGAATCCCGCATCCGAGGAAATGGAACGGGAAACAATCGATGCGGAAGGGAATCGGCGCCGTACACGGGACCTCCATATGGATGGCGGCGAGGTATTCACGTTTTCGATCACCAAGCCCCCGGAATGTATTCGCGCCTTGCTGGCGTTCAGCGATATCTCCCTGGACTCCGTGGACGTCGTGGTCCTGCACCAGGCGAACCGGTATATTCTGCACAACATCGCGAAACGCCTGAAGCTTCAACCGGAGAAGGTGCCCGACGGTACCATCAAACGATTCGGGAACACGAGCAGCACCTCAATCCCGCTCACGCTCACAACGGATCTGCAATCCCGGCTGCACGCGGGACCGCTGCTGGCAGTTCTCTGTGGATTTGGCAGCGGTCTGAGTTGGGGTGCGGCACTCGTGCGGATCCCCCGGCTGGTGATCTGCGGCTTCTCTGAGTATCCGGAATCCAACGATGGAGCTTCCGGGCGTCGAGGCGACAAGGAATCGGCGGAACTGTGACCTGACTCTATCGACCGACCCATGGAGGATTTCCTGCAACGTTTTGCCGAGGCGACGCCCAATATGAACGCCGAGGATCTCTCTCCCGAAACCGTCTACCGGGAGCTGCCGGTATGGGATTCGTTGACCTACCTCAGCTTGCTCGCCATAGTTGAGGAAACGTATGGCGTAGTGCTGACTGCTTTCGACCTTCGCAAACACCAAACGATTCGTGCATTGTATGAGTACATCCAGACAAAACGGTAGAACGGCGCGCCGATTTCATGCATCCGCATGAACACTCCATGCGTAACACTTCATTATTAGAACCATGCAGAAGCTGATCATTGTCGGTGCCGGCGGATTTGGACGGGAAGTCTGTGCGTGGGCACGGCAGTGTCCCGATTTTCGCCGGGAGTGGGATATCGCGGGGTTTCTCGACGACAACCCGGACGCGTTGGAGGGATACGACGTCGGTCTGCCTGTGCTCAACGCGATCTCCAGCTACAAACCGCGGGCTCGAGACGTGTTCGTCTGTGCACTCGGCCAACCGCAGGTCAAACGCGCCTGCCTGGAACCGCTCCTGGACAAGGGAGCCCGGTTTATACAACTGATCCATCCGAGCGTTCTGATCGGGGATCGCGTGGAGCTCGGCGAGGGGGTGGTGCTCTGTCCCCGCGTGACCCTGACCTCCGACATCGTCATCGAGAACTACGCATCCTTCAACCTGAACAGCTCAGCCGGACACGATGTCTCCGTCGGCGCCTTTTCGCAGGTCAACTCATTCTGCGACCTGACCGGAGGCGTCGAGGTCGGGCGCGAGGTCCTTCTCGGAAGCCACGCCACAGTCCTCCCCGGAACGAAGATCGGGGATCGGAGTATCGTCGGCGCCGGGAGCGTCGTCCTGCGCGATGTCCCCGATGATACCACCGTCTTCGGCTCACCGGCAAAAGCGGTCGCATCATAGACCCGGTTCCACCTCCCGGGATCAGGTCTCAAACCCCAGGGTTTTCGGATTCCTTGTCGCTATCCTCTCAGCTCTCCGCTCTCAGCCCCCCAACCCGCCGCCCGGCTGTTGCTGGCTCAAACAGTGAAACGAGCCCCCTTCCCAGAGGATCATAGAGGAGTCGCGATCAATGATCTCGCGATCTGAAAACAACTCCCCGATCAAGCCGCAAGCAGCCTGATCTTGTTGCCCCTGCCCGTACGTCGGCACCAGTACAGCGCCGTTCACAATGAGGAAGTTCGCGTAGGTGGCGGGAAGGCGTTCGTGGCGGGCGCCGTCCGCGACCACAGGATTCGGGTGCGGCAGCGCCGCCATGTCGAAATGCCCGCCGGCGGGTGTTCTCAGGTCCTGGAGCCGCTCCCAGTTCTCCTCAAGGACATGGTGATCCGGATGACCGACCGGGGCACGTGGCGCCGCCACGCCGTCACGCTTCCAGAACCGCGCAAGCGTATCTATATGCCCGTCGGTATCGTCGGTATCCATTCCGCGGTTCAACCAGAGAATCCGCTCAACCCCCAAGACGCCCATCAGGATTGCCTCGACCTCGCGCCGGGACCGACCGGGATTGCGATTGGGGTTCAGCAGGACCGACTCCGTGGTCATAAGGAGCCCTTCCCCATTGACCTCGAGAGCCCCCCCTTCGCAGACCAGATCAACCCGGCGCCTCGGCATCTCGAGCGCTTCCGCAACCCGCGCCGGCACGGCATCATCCTTGTCCCACGGCGGGAACTTCCCACCCCACGCATTGTAGCACCAGTCGATGATCTCGACATTCCCGGTTCCCAATCGCCGGACAAATGTCGGTCCGTGATCCCGGCACCAGACATCATCCGTCGGTATGTCAAAGTATTCGATCAACCCAAGGTCCGCCCCGGCGGCTTGCAATATGCGCTCCGCCTCGGCTTGAGCGGATCCCGCGCAGATGATCCTGACCGGTTCGAATCCAGTGAGTGGCGCGATCGCCTCCGCGAACGCGCGCCGGATCGCCGGCAGCCGGCCGTGCCAGGTCGTCGGATTCAGCGGCCACGAAAACCAGACGCACTCCTGCTCCTCCCACTCGGCCGGCATGACGGCCACTGGAGAAGCAGACGGCGATCCGATACGGTCACACTCGCTCATCGGTCATTCGCCGGCGCCCGGTGGAATCACCCGCTCCCGCAACTCTCCGAACGTATCGACACGCCGATCCCGGTAGAACGGCCAAATCCGCCGGAATGTCTCCACCGCATCGAGGTCGCAATCGACGATCAGATTCTCCTCGTTCTCCACCGAGGCCCGGGCGACGACCTCCCCGTAGCAATTGCTCACGAAGGACTGTCCCCAGAACTCCGTGCTTCCCTCGGTCCCCACCCGATTCGCCGCAGCCACGAAGCAGCCGTTGGCGACCCCATGCCCGCACTGCACCGTCTCCCATGCGCAATGCTGGGCGGCGCCCAGCTCGGTCTTCTCTTCGGGCAACCACCCGATTGCGGTCGGATAGAACAGAATCTGCGCGCCCCGCAAGGCGGTCAGCCGCGCCGCCTCCGGGAACCACTGGTCCCAGCAGATCAATACCCCGATATCCGCATAGCGGGTTTTCCATACGCGATACCCAAGATCCCCCGGCGCAAAGTAGAACTTCTCTTCAAACCCGGGATCCTGCGGAATGTGCATCTTCCGAAAGGTTCCAAGCAGCGATCCATCTGCGTCGATGATCGCGGCGCTGTTAAAAAAAACTCCCGGCGCCGCTCTTTCAAACAGGGGAACAATCAGCACCACCTCCAGTTCCCGCCCGAGTTCGGCGAACGCCTCGGTCGTCGGCCCGGGAATCGGCTCCGCGAGGTCGAACCGCTCCGGATCCTGCTCGCGGCAGAAATACGGGGTCTGACAGAGCTCCTTGAGACAGACAATCCGGGCGCCCTGCCCGGCAGCGCTCCGGACCCGCTCCTTTTCCGCCAGGAGGCACGCCGCCTTGTCCCCGTCCCCCGGTGACTGAACCAATCCAACCCGTGCAATCATGACCAGGAGCCTAGCGCATTATCCCGCGCTGTAAACACCCGCATCCATCCCTCGCACGCCTTTCTCTGTGTCCCCCTTGTGGATTCCCGCCGGAGGACGATCCCGGGATGCCCGCAGCGCCCGAAAGGAGACCAGGGCGCTGGAGCCAACCATGAGGAGTGCCGCGACAATCGGATGCAGGATTCCAAGGGCGGCGAGCGTCATCCCGATCGCGTTGTAGCTCGCGGCGAAGAGCATGTTGCCGTGCAGATGACCGCGCACGCGGCGAGCGAGAGCGATCGCGGCGGGAAGCACGTCGAGTCGATCCCCCATCAGGACGGCGTCTCCAACGGACCGTGCGAGCGCAGCGCCCCCCCCCATCGCCAGGGAAGCTACGTTTCCACTCATGGCGCCGAGGTCGTTGATGCCGTCGCCGACGAAAAGAACGCGCTCACCTCTATGCAGTGCACGCTCCACG
>SLNJ01000137.1 GCA_007133065.1 Opitutales bacterium | reverse complement strand
ATGGTGCGGGCGGAGGGAGTCGAACCCTCGTCTCAAGCTTGGGAAGCTCGCATACTAGCCGTTGTACTACGCCCGCGCCGGTTGACTTGCGATCCATGAGGATCGGAAGAAGGCATTGAAGCCAATGTTCGCGGACGATGGCGTATTCGCCGGCCAAATGCAATAAGAAAGGGGGCGGTGGGTCGGCCGGCCGCTTTTTGGGGGAGCGGGCAGATCACTCCATGGCGGACCCGGGCTCCCCGGGGCTGCGGGGATCCCGGGGGAGGCCGCGGCGGCCTTCGAACGCGCTGCGGAGGGTTGTCGCGTCGGCGTAGACGATCGCGCTGCCACTGGGGAGGCCGAACCCGATCCGGCTGACGGTGAGCGCGTCGCCGGTGAGAACCTCCTCGCACAGGTAGTGACACGTCGCTTCTCCTTCGATGTCATTGGAGAGGGCGAGGACGATCTCGCGAAATCCGCTGCGATCGAGGCGGTCTCGGAGGCTTTGAAGGTTGAGTTGCTCCGGACCGATTCCGCGCATCGGGCTGAGTTTGCCGTGCAGGACGTGGTAGAGTCCTTGGTACCCGCCGGCCCGCTCCATTGCGGCGACCTCGGTGGCATTCTCGACGATGCAGACGACCGAGTGGTCGCGCCGTGCGTCGGCGCAGATGGCACACTGGTCCGCCTCGCAGAGGTTGCCGCAAGTCGGGCATGGGCGAACACATTCCGCCGCCTCTCGAAGTGCCTCGACGAGCGGGCCGAGGCGATCGGGCTGTTCGACGAGAAGGTGCAGGGCGAGGCGCTCGGCGGAGCGGTAACCGAGACCGGGCAGCTGCTTAAGCAGTTGCTGCAGTTTTTCGAATGTGGGAGTCACGCTGTGGGTCGTGAGGCGGTGTGCATCGCTCGCGAAGATCGGGACTGAATCCGATGGCAAGCTGCGCGCGCATCCGGCGGGTGTGAGGGATCAGAACATTCCGGGCATCTGCATGCCCCCGGTCAGTCCTTCCATCTCCTTCTCGCTGAGGTCCTTGGATTGCTTGAGCGCGTCCTGCACGGCGGCGAGCAGCGTTTCCTCGACCATTTCCGGATCCTCCTTGAGCAATTCCGGATCGATCTTGATACGCTTGAATTCCTGTTGCCCGGTGACGGTGATGGTAACCGCACCCCCGCCGCTGGTCACTTCAAGCTCCCGGGCGGCGAGCTCGGATTGGAGCGCCTCCACCTTTTTCTGCATCTTCTGTGCCTGCTTCAGCAATTTTCCAACACCAGCCATAATGCCGCACGCTTGCCGATTCCGGATCGAAGGTCAAGCGGATCCATTCCACCGCTCACTAGGGCCTTGACGCGCTCGAATCCGTGCGCCATCATGTTGGCGTCAAAAATGCTGCAGGTGATAAGAGATGCTAATATGCGTCGGGGAGTATACCTTATGGTTTGACCATTGGCGCATGCATTTGTCAGTAAAGAATTCTGCGTCGTTATACTATAACTTGCCGGAAATGTTCGTTTGCTTGACTGTGATCTCATCCGTGCCAGCCGCAACGCTACGATCGGGAGATGATCGGGGGAATCTTGCTCCCCGGTCCTTGCGCGGATCCCATCGCAGGCATGGTATGACGACCCGCACGCGCGTGCGGACGCGTTCGTCGAACACCCCTTATGCTGATTTCGACGATGCCCTGTCCCCGTACACCTGACGCGGCGGCACCGCCGGCGCTTTTAACTCCAAACCGAACTATACCCTATGAACACCACTCCGCACCCCGAACGAAACTCGACCTGGCTTATCGCAATCCTCGCGGTGAGTCTCTTATTTGCTCCGATTGCCGCAACGGCTCAAGCCGATGGTGAAGATGATGAGGAAATCTATGAGCTGAGCCCGTTTGAAGTCGCGGTTGAGGATGACCGGGGCTACCGTGCCACGACCACGACGGCCGGGACGGCGCTCGATACGCTGATCCGAGACCTGCCGATGGGACTGGAAGTGATCACCTCTGAGTTCATCGAGGACCAGCAGGCGCTCGACTTTCGCGAGGCTCTCTCGTACTCGGCGGGCGTCTTCTTTGAAACGCACCGGGACACGACTGCGGCGACCTCGGATCTGTCGCAAGTTTCCGACTTCGAGGTGCGCGATCGCTCGCCCTCGGGGGCGGCGGACCCGGAGAACCCGTTTGCCAACGCGATCTCGATCCGCGGGTACACGGTGCCGAACCAGCAGCGGATGGGTTTCCGCGTGGGCGCGATCGTACCGGCGTACGGGGTGGTGCTTGGCGGCTCGACCGACACGGCGAACACGCAGCGGCAGGAGGTGGTACGCGGTCCGCAGTCGCTGCTGTATGGGATCAACGTGCTCTCGGGGATCGTGAACATCGTGCCGCGGCGGCCGACCAGTGAGAACCGCACGCGGGTGTCGGCGACGCTCGGCAGCCATAAACTGCGGCGTTTCACGCTGGACCACGGTGGCCCGCTGTTCCCCGGGACGCTCAACTACCGGGTGCTGGGAACGTACACCGAGCGCGGGACCTGGCAGGACTTTGAGGACCAGAAGGAGAACTACTACGTGGGACAGCTCGACTGGTTTGTGACGCCGAATGTGCGTGTGTTTTTGGAGGGGCAGTATTCGGAGAAGACGGCGCACGGCGGCGGCACGCAATTTTTTGTGGATGCGGGCGGGGACGATTTCTGGCTGCGCAATCGTTACGGGCAACGCTACACGTTCGGGCGCGACTTCTTCAACGAGGACGCGATCGATGAGCCGCACATGGAGGGGCAGACCGTAACCCTTGCGAGGGAGACAGACCTTGAGGTGACCTACGACGTCTTCGGGCGACCGAAGCACTTTCAGAAGCCGTGGAAGGAATACGACTATGCCGATCTGGGTCCCGGGTATCGAATTTCGGGACCGGACGTGCGGCGGGAGGAGGAGGAGTACAATCTGCTCGGCTTGATCTACCTGTCGCCGTTCGAGGGCTTAAACGTGGAATTGGGGGCGTATTACACGAAGACGGACATCTGGCAGCGGCAGTTGAACATGGGAGTGTTCACGAACACGATGGATACGGTGCGCCCGGCGGGCTTCCACGAACCGCCCGGCGACGAGTGGCGCAAGAACCCGGAGGCAGACATGGAGGATCCGTACGGATGGGGACCGGGGGAGCTATTCGTCGCTGCGAACCCGCGGGAGGATGAGCGGGGAGGTGTGATGACCGATCGCAAGTATGCGTACTACTCGTGGTACGAGCAACCGACATTGTCGGAAAGCCTCCAGTTGCGCGGCCGCGTGGCGTACAATTTCGAGAGCGGCTGGATCGGGGGTACGGTGGCAGATCACACCCTGATGGCGGGTGTCTCAAATATATCCGATACGGTGGAGTTTGTGGCGGGCGGTATTCCGGATCGGAACTACGTGTATTCGACCGGCACCGAAGCAAACGATTTTGAGGACAGCAAGGTGGATGAAGATCCGCTCTTTTTCCGCAACATTTTCGATTACGAGCCGATCCGGTACACGGGACAGCCACTGGCGATTCCGGGAGAGCTCAGTACGGCGAACCTTCCGGGTTTGAGCGGTGAGACCACGAGCGTGATGCGCTCGGGATGGATCGAGGCGGATCTGAGTTACCGGGGGTATTACGGTGTCTATCAGGGCCAGATGTTCGACGACCGGCTGACGCTGGTGGGGGGATTGCGCCGGGACTTGTACCAGGTGCTCGAACGGGAGCAGCTGCGCGTGCTCGACCGGGACCGGTTATCGGATGATTGGATGGGCTCCGGTGATCAGATCCGAACGCCACACCTGATCGGTTACGGGGATCAGCCGTACACGTGGCGGGACGACTTGCCGGATGCGTTGAACGAGCAGGTTGAGGCGGATGTCGACCGGCTCCGCGAACAGCGGCCGGACGGGACGGTCGAGTACAATTTCGATCGACCGCAGCGTTTTGACACGAAGACGTTTGGGCTGAGTTACCGGTTGTTGGATGATTGGTCGGTGTACTACCTGTACTCAGAAGGTGTATTCCCGAACACCGGGCAGCGCGATGGGGCGTTTCGCCCGATTGAGGCGGAGCAGACGGTGAGCAACGAGATCGGGATCAAGTTCGACCTGTTCGAAGACCGGGTATCGGGTACGATCTCGGCGTACCGGATCGAGCGGGAGAACGCGGTTTGGCATTGGCAGAACGCGCCGGCACCGGGGAACTGGCGCGGCGGGCCGAACCATCCAGGACCGGAAACGGGCGACGGTTTCGGCCCCTTCTACCCGGACCTCGTGCGGGATGGCGAACTCCCGATATTGTATGGCGTCGCAGAGCATTATCTCCGTCGGGTGTACTCCCATCTTGGGCTTCTCCCGGACGACCCGACACCAGGCGATATCCGCACATTCATGAGGGGCGTCACATTCACTCCATACGGCGCGAACGAACCGGGGGATTGGGAGCACACCACACCGAATGCCGTCGAGGCTTACGGTCACCCGACGTTTTTCATGGCGGACCTGCGTTACCCGCGTGCGATGACCGATTACATGAAAATGAATGAAATCGACCGGAAGATCCGCAGCGGCGAACTCGACTACTGGGAATTGTATCCACATGATCCGCACTTGGATGAGCCGCGCTTTGCGCCCGGCGACACGATACGGGTGGGATATGAGGGGCACATCGTCGGCCCGGACGAGCCCGGCGTCGATATTGAGTTCGGGAACCCACTTCGCCTGGCTATGGAGTTGGCGGTGCGGGACGAGACGGAACTGGGCGATCCTATTTACTGGGGTTATCAGGTTGGCAACCGGGGCGCTTTCACTGCCAGCACCGAGCGCGGCGCCAATGTGCGCTATGAAGAGAAGGGGCAGGGCGTCGACGGCCAACTCCTGTTTCGTCCGACCACGAACTACAGCGTCCTGTTCAGTTTTGCCTGGCAGAAACGCGAGGTGACTGATTTTATACTCGCGTCGCCGTATCGTATCGATGTCGACGGCAACGAGTTCCGCGATGGGCCCAACGATGGATTGTGGTCGACCGAATACGACGCGTGGGTCTGGCTGCTCGGGCCGGAGAACTTCGGGGATCCGCGCGATCCGTCAACGCTGATGCAGGGAGCGATCCACGGGCTCGATCTCTCGTTCGTTCCGCGTTATTCCTTCCGGATGTGGAACAAATACGAGTTCCGTGACAATTTTCTGGAGGGACTTGAAGTGGGCGGCGGGGTGCGTTATAACGGTCCGGTTCCGACTGCGGCCGAGGTTGGCGGAGCGAGGATGCATCGCAACCGGTTCACGACTCCCGACGTCCCGGCTCGGGCCGTGTATGATGCGTTCATCGCGTATCGCTCGGTATTCAACGATCGGATCCACTGGCGCGTTGCGTTCAACGTCCAGAACCTGACGAACGACCGCGAGTCTTTGGCGACCGTCTCGTACGCCATGCCGGACGATGAGCGGTTTCCGGCGCGTGACGACATCCATCGCCGGACCCGCGTTTTCCATCCCCCGCGCAGTTATCGGTTAACTGTGAGTCTCGATTTCTGATTTTCGCGGTTTCAGAACTTCTGTGGCTTGTAGCCGTAGCCCGGCGCGATCGTGGCGCGGCTGCGTCTAATGTTCCCGCGTGTCCGCACGGCTGGTCGCGCTGACCCGAAGATCGGGTCGTGCCGTGGGTGCGAGAGTCATATCATCCATCTGGCCGGCGGGCCGTGAATTCGGGACGTGACATGTGGCAGCTTAATCGTCAGGTTGTCCAAAGGGTTCTACCTGTGCCATCCATGCATTTTTTAAAGCGATATGACTCGAGAAAGCCCCCACTTCATCCCTGCGTTTTCGCTGCCGCAGTCCCCGGCGCCGGACGGCTATCGATTGCGCGACGTTCAGTTGGAGCTCAGCTTGAAGCCGTTCTTCGACAACACCCCGGAGACCCGCGAGCATGTTTGCGCCGAGGTATTTCATCAGTGGCAGGCGCTCTGGCGCTACGGCGAGTCGGTCTCCATCCTGTTGTGGATCGCCGAGGGTTCGGAGATCCTGGAATACGCGGGAGACCTGGACGCGGAGTTTGAATGGGCTCGCTACCACGGTTCCCCGAACAAGCATCGATGGGAGATGCCCAAGGCGTCCCAGCCGAGTGAGAACCCGGATCATGCCGGGATTGGAATCAATGCAGCGGAGCGAGACCCTGAGGGGAGGGGTCTGCACAGCCGTGCCTACCTGTACCGCGACGAACCGGCGCGCTTCAACTACCGTTGGCTCCGCGACCTTGTTTCGGATCTGAAGCGGATCGGTGAAGCTATTACGGGACGGACGATTCTTGTCGGGGATGCCTTCGACATCGGACCGGAGTTTGCGCTGTCGCGTTTCAAGTATGACTGGCACCGCGAGATCCTGAGCGACGGGCCGGTGTTCAAGGAGCAGTTTATCTCCTGCGAGGGGGTGTTGAGCGCGGATGATCGCCGCTACGCTGGATTTCCCGACGGCATTCCGGAGGGGACTTCGGTCGGAAGATTCCTCGGGCGTCAGGCGCATTGCCTCTTGCGCGACTGCGGGATGGATTTTTTCTGGTTGTCGAACGGATTCGGATTCTCCCTCGAGCCTTGGGCGATGGTCGGCCGGATATTTGACGGCATGGAGTTTCGCGGCGAGGACGCCCCAGGCACGGCGGAGCGGGTGCTGCGGTTCTGGAAGGATCTACGAAGCGAGCTTCCGAAGGCCTATCGTATTCGCACGCGGGGTACGAACCTTGCCACGGGAATCGATCTCGGGTCGGACGCCTCCCCCTTGCGGGGAATCTACGAGGGCGATTTCGGAGTCGATGCCCCGGTGAACAGCCCGTGGGCGGCGCTGGATGGCGACTTCGGACTGGAGCTTACCGGATGGATGAGCCATCTCGTGCGCCATCCCGGCGACGCCTTTCGTTTTCGCTTCTACACGCACGATCCGTGGTGGTTGAACAGCCCGTGGCTCGATCGCTACCAGCGCCGGCCGCACGACCTGTACCTCCCCCTGTCGGTCGCTCACATGCTGCGGGACGGGTCCGTCGAGATTCCGCGCGACATCGCGTTCCTGAGTGTCGATGATTCGAACGGGTGCATGCCGCCGTCAGTTCCGAACGAAGTGATCGGCCACCTGCTTCGCGCCCGCGAACGTGCGCCCGATGCCGCGGGTCCGCTGGTGTGGGGATACCCGTTTGACGAGTTTCACCGAATGGCGCTCGAATCGGGCTGTCCGGAGCGACCGTTTCACGCGGACGCTTTCCTCGGTGCCGCGTTCAACGATGGGTTTCCGCTGAATACCGTCGCGGATCTCGAAGCACTGCACGGCCTGGCGAAGCGAGATCCGGGTGCGGGTGTCGGCAGCGTGTTTGTCGTCCCGGTTCCCGAAGCCGGATCGGAGGCGGAGGGGGCTGTTGAAGAGATGATTGCGGCGGGCTGGGATCTGCTGCTCTTCGGGCCGCTCGCCCCGGAATCCCGGGTTGCGGAGCGTCTAAACGTAGCGTTTGCGGATCCGGTCGAGGGAGATTTTTCGGTCGATTTCGACGGGCAGCTCGGAGTTGAGCTCGGCGACGGGACTCGGCGGATTCGGCACACGGCTCTCCTTTCGGCCGGGGGAATGCGGGAGGTCGCGACGGAGTCGACTCGATCGCTCGCCCTTGCGCGGCGGGAGGACGAGGAGCGGGTACTTGCGGCGAGGGCTGATGGCGCGAAGGGAGGATCGCTCGCCTGGTTTCGGGCCTCACTGACCACGGCTGAATGGAATCCCGACGCGCCGGCTCCGATCCGAGGGCCGATCCTCAGGCCGCTTGACCCGGCGACGTTCTTCCCGGCCGGGGTTCTCGCGCGGCGGATGCTGCGGTGTTTTGGATGGCGGATTTTATCGGAATGTGCGCCTGGGGAGTCGCGGCCGCCGTGCCTGACCGTGCACCGTCACCGCAACGCTTTCATTTTCAGCGGGTACCATCGAAATCCGTACTCTGTCCTGCAGCTGCGCCACCCGATGGGGGCTCCGCTTCTTGCCGGGAGGCACCAGTGGGTGTTGGACGGGGTGACCCAGGTGACCGGCGAGGTGGCATGGCAGGCGGAGGCGCGTGCGTTTGTCGAATCGGGTGAAGACAGCCTGGTTGAATGCCGGGACCTGCAGCCGTGCATGCACGGTGTGAACCGCCGCATTTTGCTGAGCGGGCTGCAGGGCGCGCGCATCCAGATTCTGCCGGATCCCGAATATCTCGCCACACTGAAACTGCTCCGCGATCCGTATTTCCCTTATTTTCACGGGGATTTTGTCGATGTCCCGGTGCGGGAGACCGCATGGGGGCCGGCGGTGACGGTGGAGAATGTGACCGGCGAGCTCCTTATTGAGTGGTGAACTCGTCCTTGCGACCGGCTGTTCGGGGTCCTCGTGGCGCAACATCCTCCGCCGGTCACCCTTTGTCTTGATCTCAATAACAAATGGCGCACGATCTGTGTCCTTGCTCAGCGGTGCTGCCGGCGCGACTGATTGAGGAGGTATTATTTTGAGCCCCATGCACGCAATCACAACGGAATTCGGAGCGGCTGCGATCCCACTCGCGAATGTTTTCACGTATTTTGCCCAGTCCAACATGGCCGGGAAGGTCATCGTTGTTCTGCTCATTATCTTCAGCTTGATCGCCTGGACGCTGATGTTGAGCAAATACCATGATCTGAACCACTTGCGGAATATCAACCGGCGTTTCGCACGAGCCCTGAGCAAGTCTCCATCGGTGCATGGCATGGAGGAGCTGCGCTCGCGCCGCGCTCGAGGTCCCTATGTCGAGCTGACTCGTGATGCCGTGGATGCGCTGGGTCGCGCACGGCATGCCAGTTCGGAGGCCGCTCGATTCGGGTGGGTCGAGAACGCGCTGCAACGCGGCGTAGCGGAGACGACCAACCGTTACGAAACCAAGATGGTCATGTTGGGATCGATCGTGACGGGAGCGCCGTTCATGGGTCTGCTTGGCACGGTTTGGGGGGTCATGGACGCGTTTGGTGCGATCGGCCTCCAGGCCGGTGGGGCGAGCCTGCAACTTCTGGCGCCCGGGGTGTCCGGCGCATTGCTCACCACGGTGGCGGGCCTGCTCGTCGCCATCCCTTCCGTCTTTGGCTACAACTACCTGCTCGCGCAAACAAAAATCATGACAACGGAGTTGGAAAACTTTGCCAGTGCTCTTGCGGATCGCCTTGAGCTGGAGAGTCGCGAGCCGGGGGGTTGAGATGGCGCGCACATTTCATCGGAAGGACCGCCTTGCGGCGATGACCGAGATCAACGTCACGCCCTTGATCGACCTCGCCTTTGCCCTGTTGATCATTTTCATGATCACCGCGCCGCTGCTTGAGCAGACGATTCCGATCGACCTTCCCGTGGAGACCGCGGCGCCACAGCCGGACCGGGAGGATCGCTTTCAAGCCGTTTCCGTCGATTCCGAGGGGCGATTCTTCTTCGGAGAGGATGAAGTGACCCGCGAGCAGCTTCAAAGCCTTCTGGGCGACCTCGCCCGGGATGCGGATCCCCCGGTGATTCGCGTACGGGCGGATGCGTCGATTGCGTACCAGCAGGTGGTCACACTCATCGACATCATCAAACAGGAGAACCTCAGTAAGATCAGTTTGGACACACGGGCGCAGTGACCCGGGGCCGTTGAACGGATGGCGCGGGCGGGGGTTGTGCGAGACAGAGGAGCTGCGACGGCTTCCGGGCGATGGCGGCGTCGCGGGTGATCGGGCCCGCGCCATCCTCGGGGCTACATGCCGCGTGTTCGGCCTGAGTGGCCACAGTCACGCATTCCAATGCGCTCCCTCGCCACTCAGACCTCAAGCCCGACATCTAGCCACCGTCAACGACCCCGGGACATCGGTGCAATCAGAGCTGGTTTGCCGGGGCCGTTGAACGGATGGCGCGGGCGGGGTAGGTGGTGGAGTGGTGGAGTGATGGAGTGATGGAGTGGTGGAGTGGTGGAGGTCGGTGGGTTTGCGTGGGTGGGGCGTGTGGTGTTGCCCGTTTCTGTGCCGTTCTTCGCGTCCTTGCGTTCTTGAGCGAGCGGGCGGTTCCATTTTCCTAAATCGCAAAGAGCGCCAAGATCGCAAAGACACGGAGAGGCGCTGTCCCTCCCGATTTGCATGCATACCCACCGCTTGGAGACGATCGGGAGCCGGGAATCGGCTGCGCCCCGCCGGGGGGACGGGAGACAGGCGGGGACGCTTGCGTTTTGGTACGGAATCGACCATGCTGCCAGGGAAGTGGTTTCTCGAAGGATGAGCGCGGGTTCACGCAGGGCATTTGCAATCTCGCTGGTTTTGCACGGAGGGTTTTTTGCCGTCCTGGCGATTGCAATGCTCATGGACTGGTTGCGCCCGCGGCCGGAGCCCGAGCATGTTTTTACCTTGGTCTCGCCGTCGGAGAGGGTCGAGCGCGCCGTCGAGCCGGATTCGGAACCGGTTCCGGATGAAGCCGAACAGGAACCGGAACTGACCATTCCGGAAATCGATCCGGTTCAAGCGGTTCCGGATCCTCCCACACCGGCGCCGCGAACCGAGCCCGCGCCTTCCCAGCCGGAGCCGGAACAGCCGAAGCGATTGACTCGCGAGGAGTTTGTCCGCGAGTACGGACAGCCGCGCGAGACCGTCTCGCGTCCCCGCCCGCGGCGGTCGATCACCCCTCCGACGATCGATGTCAGTCAGGTCCGCGAGGAGCTTCGTCAGATCAACCGCCGGCGCAGCGCCTCCTCCGCCGTTTCCGAGGACGAATTGATGCGATGGCGCAACGCGGTGTACCAGCGGATCAACCGCGCCTGGGAGGAGCCTGGAGAGGTCTCGGGGCGGGATCTGTCGGCGGAGGTTCAGTTCGACGTGGCGTCGGACGGGACGGTGAGCAACTTTCGGTTCGTGCGGTCCTCGGGGAACGAGATCTTTGACCGTTCGATCTCCCGTGCGCTCGAGCAGGTCCGCCGGGTCGATCCGCCGCCGGGCGGCAGCCGGTTTTCTCCGAGGTTGACCTTTCAGAAGGTCTCCGACTGAAAATCGATATACCGATGATATCCGCTGGATTCGGGGTTGCTTTTTGCGCGTGGACTTGCCAAGCTTCCCGGTTTCATCCTTTCGAACAGCGAATTACCATGCCGAGAGAACACGTCATACTCGAGTGCACAGAAGCCCGGGCGGAGAATAAGCCTGTTTCCCGTTATATGTCCTGCCGCGACAAAAAGAAGCAGCAGGGACGCGTGGAGCGGAAGAAATACAATCCGCACTTGAGGCGGCACACCGTGCATCGCGAGATTCGGTGACCGGGTCGTTTGGCCCGGGTCCATTCGATTGAGTCGACCCGCTACTTCAATCGCTACTGTTGATTCCCACCCTCCGGAAAGTGTTGGATTCATCACCGGAGGGGATGCATCCGGTTTCCCGGGATCAGCCTCGTTGTTCTCGCCGGGTGTTGCGGTCGTGGGTTGAAGCGCCCTTGGTTTGAACCGGGGGCCGGCGACTGCTGCGCCATTGGTCGCGATGATTGCGGATCCACCCGAGCAGTGCTTTCTCGAAGCCAATATCCCGGCCCGCCTTCTCGGACTCGATCCACTTGTGGCGGAGGATTTCTTCGCGTTCGGCAAGGAACTCCTGGTACAGACTCGAATTCTGTACGAATTCCTCGTGACGCGTTTCTTTGCGAAAGGTTTTCATAGCCAATTTTGAATAGTCGGGAAAATCTAGTTTCCGTGATGGTAAGCATCTCTTTTATACGCTTCGATCACGGTGAAAGCGAGGAAATTTTTTGTTATCGCCTGCAATACGTGGCGTATCGGATACGCAGCGGATAGGATTTTCATGAATCAACTTAGCCCGCTTCGGGTCCGCTGGCTGTTGAAGAACTGGGGGCGATTCGTCCAGTGCTTCAAAAGCGTGCCAAGGGGGGGACTGGGGGATCAGGGAATACTTTACGACGTAAGATACCCGACTTGATCGCCGCTGTCAATCGATCTCCGGTGTCGACGTTTTCCGGAGGAATCGTCGGCGGATAAGACATCGAGCATTGGCGGAATGTTCCCGCCGACTGGAAGCGGGTGTGCGGTATAGCATATCGGTTCAACGGTTTCCGCCCAGCGTTGCGAGGATGTCGCGAGCGATCGCGAAGAACCGCTCCGCGGCAGGTGACTGCGGCTGTGCTACCGTGATCGGTACGCCGGCGTCGGAGCCCTCCCGAAGCATTGGATCGAGTGGAATCTCCCCGAGCAAGCGGGTGTCGAGTTCCTGGGCCGTCCGGGCGCCGCCCCCTTGTCCGAAGAGATATTGGCGTTTGCCCTCGGCGTTCTCGAGATAGCTCATGTTCTCGATCACCCCCAGGAGCGGGACGTTCACTTTCCCGAACATGCGGGCGCCCCGGCTGGCGACGTTCACCGCCGCCGCCTGGGGCGTGGTGATGATGACCGCACCGTCCATTGCAATGGTCTGCACGAGCGACAGCTGGGCGTCCCCGGTCCCGGGCGGGAGATCCACCACCAGCAGTTCGAGCGGATCCCATTTCACGTTGCGCGCGAATTGGGTGATCGCACTGGAGACCATCGGACCACGCCACACCACCGGTGCATCCTCGTCGACGAGCAATCCCATGGACATCACCCGGACACCGAAATTGGTGAGTGGAATGATCTGTTCGTCGGCCACCTCGGGTCGTCCGTTCACCCCCATCATCAGCGGGACACTGGGGCCGTAGATATCGCAATCGAGGAGTCCCACGCGCTCCGACTGCCCCTGGGCGGCCAGTTCTTGTTCGAGGGCGCAGGCCAGATTGACGGCGATGGTCGATTTTCCGACCCCTCCTTTGCCGCTGGCGATGGCGATTGTCCACCGGACCCCGGGGATGCGGTTTTGCTGAGGCTTCCCCTGGCTTCCCCCCGGGGCAGCGCCCTTCGGAGCGCTCACCTGCATGTCCACGTCGACACTGCGTACCCCGTCAAGACTGCCGAGGGTTTCCTCAATGCTCGATTTGATCCGGGACGGTACGGTATCGTCCGCCGTTGTCAGCACGATCGTCACGCGTACCCGACCGTCGTCGACGTCGACGCCCTGGACCAGGCCGAATGATACGATGTCTCGGCTGAATCCGGGGTAATTGACGGCGCTGAGTGCCTGTTTGATGGTCGATTCGTTCAAAATGAGGTCTCCTTGTTTTTCCTGGCGGGAAGGCCATGGATTAATGGAATCGTTTCGAATTGCCGCGCGCGTGTCAATTTCACCATTGCGCGTGAGGGAACAACGGGCTCTATTGTGCGTCCATATGACGATGAGCCCTCGCTTTCTTTGTTTGGTCCTCGCACTGCAACCCCTTCTGCCTTTTCTGCTGTACTCACAGGGGCGCGAGATCGATCTTGGTGCGATCACACGCCGCGGGGAGGCTTCTGAATCCCGGCCCGTGGCGGTGATTGCTTCCGATGAACGGGTTCAAAACCTTCTGCGGCATGCGTTCAACGCGCACGGAGCCTACCGCGTTGTGGGTCTGGATGATGCCGACTTCACGTTTCGTTTCACGGTGGCGGGCGAGCGGCGGGTCCGTGTTGACATCGAGAGCGGAAGGCCTGCGGAAACGCTTTTCTCGCGGGAGGTGGAGGGCTCCTCGCGAAACAACGCGGCGTTGCGTGCGGCCGACCTGGCGGTATCGCGCACCGTCCAGAACCTTCCCGGGATATTCGCGGGCACGATCGCGTTCATCAGCGACCGCAGCGGCCCGTCCCGCGAACTCTTTCAAGGGGACCTGTTCTTCACCGAGGTGCGGCAGCTCACCCGGGACGGCGCGAAGTGCGCGCTCCCATCGCTCTCTCCGGACGGGCGCTACATTCTCTACACGAGCTATCACAGGAGCGGATTTCCCGATCTGTACCGGGTTGAGGTCGAATCGGGCCGGCGCGCTGTTTTCGCCGGATTCCGCGGCACGAACACCGGGGGGGTCTGGAACCCGCGAGGAGACCGGGTTGCGATGATCTTGAGCGGTACCGGCAACGCGGAGCTTTACGTAAGCGACGCCGAGGGCGGCAATCTTCGGCGTCTGACCAAGACCGCCGCCCTTGAAGCGGATCCTTCCTGGTCGCCCGATGGTCGCCGTCTGGTGTTCGCCTCGGACGCTCCGGGCCGTCCCCAGCTCCACGTCATGCCCGCAACGGGTGGTGTGCCGCGTCGGATTCCGACTGATATCAGCGGATATTGCGCGGAACCGGTCTGGAATCCCCGCGATGAGAACCTGATTGCTTTCACCATCGCGGCTGGAGGAAGGTTTGAAATCGCGCTCTATGATTTTGAGGCGCGGCGCAGCCGAATCATCACGAACGGTCCGGTGGATGCCATTGAGCCGATCTGGACGCGGGACGGCCGCCACCTCATCTACACGGAGCGATCGGATCGCTATCGGCGCCTGATGCTATTGGACACCGTGACGGGCTCGAAGGCGCCTCTGCACGATCGCGGATTCGGGGACGCATGGCAGGCAGCCTACGCCTACCCCTGACGCGCTACGCGCGAGTTGCGGGCGCGCGGGGAGACGGAGGGCGGTGGACGGGTTCAGGGGTTCGGGGGGATATCGGTACGACTCGACACAAACTCCATTCTTGTCGTAATCTCTCATCTCCCTATAGACTCAGAGCATGAGGATTCTTGTTGCCGAGGATGATGTCATTTCGCGTAAGCTGATTGTGACGACTCTGAGCCAATTTGGCCATGATGTCGTCTCGTTCGACAACGGTCAGCGGGCGTGGGACGCGTTCAATGAGAGTCCGTTCCGCGTGATTGTGAGCGACTGGCTGATGCCGGGGGTGGATGGACTGGATTTCTGCAGGCAGGTTCGCAAGCGTCCGCAGACCGAGTACACATATTTCATCCTGTTGACGGCCAATGTGCAGGGGAAGGAATCCTACCTCGAGGCAATGCAGGCAGGGATCGACGACTTTCTGGCGAAACCGCTGGACCGGGATCAGATCTGGATGCGGCTCCGGGTTGCCGAGCGTATCTTGAAGTACACGACGCAGATCAGCCAACTCGAAGCGATGCTGCCGATCTGTTCGTACTGCAAGAAGGTGCGCGATGACAACAACTACTGGCAGCAAGTGGAAACCTATATTACCCGGCGTACGGGGGCGAACTTCAGCCACAGCGTCTGCCCGAACTGCTACGATACCGTGATCAAGCCTCAGTTGGAGGAGATGGAACAGGAGGACCAGGCCGGGGCGCCCTAGAAAATCCGCAGGGCCCGGATGCTCTCCGCAAGCACCCACACGAGAAGCGCGAGTATGACTCCCAGAAGCAGCCAGCCGGATTGGCGAGCCAGGCGGCGGGATCGGTTCTGAGGCCGGTGGCCGCTTTCCCAGAACCGGGCTTCCTTTAGGGATGCCATGAATCCGGGGCCCATCTTCATCCGGGGGTCGATGAGGTTGATGCGGTACCCGCGCGGACGGTGCCGTCGAAGCAGCCACCAGATGCGCAATCGGTGCATGGGATTCACTCACCTCACGCTAGAGATGTCACGCATGAGCGGCAAGCACGAAGAACCTGCCGGGTGCTTTCGCTCCGCCGGGTCAGTTGTCGTCCCGACGGCGCGGCCGCCTCCGTCCGCCACGGTCGTCGTCGCGTCGGGGCCGTCGGGGCCGATCATCGCCTCCGTCGTCGTTGCGCGGATGGCTCGCGGCATGCTCTCGCGCGGCGGCGAGCTTTTCCGAGATGCCGTCGCCATCGCCGTCTTCCCGTTCCTGGATGGCTTCCTTGCGCGAGAGGCGAACCCGTCCCTTTTCGTCGATTCCAACACACTTGACCCACATCTCGTCTCCCATCGTGCAGACATCCTCGACGCGATGGACGCGGAAATCAGCCAGTTCCGAGACGTGGACGAGTCCTTCCTTGCCGGGAAGGCATTCGACGAACGCCCCGAATTCCTTCACGCCCCGGACGACGCCGCGATAGGACTTTCCGACCTCGATTTCTGCGGTCACCGCCGTGATCTCTTCGATCGCACGATTCATCGATTCGACGCTGACCGCGTAGATGTTGATCTTCCCGGAGTTGTCGTCGTTGATGTCGATCTGCGCGCCTGAGACCTCCTGGATGCGGCGAATCTGTTTTCCTCCGGGCCCGATGATCGCGCCGATCTTGTCCGGATCGATCTGGATAACATGGATACGCGGCGCGGTGGCGGAGACTTCCTTGCGTGGTTCCGCGATGACCTCGGCCATGATGTCGAGGATCTTGAGGCGGGTTTCGGCGTTGCGCCGGATCGCTTCGACTGCGATATCGAAAGGCAATCCATGAATCTTGAGATCAAGCTGGAACCCGGTGATTCCTTTTCGGGTACCGCAGATTTTGAAATCCATGTCCCCGAAGTGGTCTTCGGCACCGATGATATCGGTGAGGACTACGTGTTTGCTGATGCGGCCGCTTGCATCGGATTCCGTAACGAGACCGCAGCTGATGCCCGCTACCATGTCGGAGATCGGAACCCCGGCATCCATCAGCGCCAGGCATCCGCCGCAGACGGAGGCCATGGAGGTGGAGCCGTTCGACTCCATAATCTCCGAGACGACGCGTATGGTGTAGGGGAAGTCGTCTTCGACCGGCAGCACCGGAAGGAGCGAGCGTTCAGCGAGGGCGCCGTGCCCGATCTCCCGACGGCCGGGTCCCATCATCCGGCCGGTTTCACCGACCGAGTAGTGGGGAAAATTATAGTGCAAAAGAAACGACTTTTCGCGGGCGCCCCCGGTGAGCCCGTCCATGTCCTGCGTGTCGGACGTGGTGCCGAGCGTGGTAATCGCGATGTTTTGTGTTTCACCGCGCTGGAAGAGGGCGGAACCGTGCACGCGGGGCAGGACGCTGACTTCGCCGGTTATCGGCCGGAGGTCCTCGGGACCGCGGCCGTCGACGCGCTTGCCCCGGGAAAGGATATTGCTCCGGTACACTTCCTCCTGGAGCACTTCAAAGGCCATCCGAACCTGGTTGGGATCGAACTCCTCTTCGCCGAGCTTCTCGAGCAGCTTTTCGGAGGCTTCCTCCTGGATCGCCTCGACGGCGGCTTCGCGTTCCAGTTTGTCGTCCTGAAAAACGGCTTCGGCGAGACGATCCGCGGCGAACTCGCGCACGAAAGCGATCGTTTCTTCTGTTGCTTTGTAGAGGGTGAATTCGCGCTTCGGCTTCGCGCACAGCTCCGCCAGTTTCTTCTGGGCGGCGATAATCTTCTCCACCTGCTGCTGCGCGTATTTGAGTGCCTCGAGGAACTGATCATCCGGGATTTGCTCGGCGCTTCCCTCGATCATCATCATCTCGGTTTCATTGCCGACGTAGATGAGATCCAGATCGGAGTCGAACTGCTGTTCGTGGGTGGGGTTGGTGACGAATTCACCATCAACCAAGCCGACGCGCACGCACCCCACGGGACCGCCCCACGGAATATCGGAGACCATCAAGGAGGCGGATGCCGCGTTGACCATCAGAACATCCGGTTCGTTGGCCAGGTCGGTGCTCATCAGCATGCCGATCACCTGGACCTCGTTATAGAATCCATCGGGGAAGAGGGGCCGGAGCGGCCGGTCGCATAGCCGGGAGGTCAGGATCTCTTTTTCGGAGGGCCTTCCTTCGCGCTTGAAGAAGCCGCCGGGGAAACGTCCCGCAGCAGAGAACTTCTCGCGATAGTCGACCATCAAGGGGAAAAAGTCCTGGTCGGGACGGACGGACCGGGCGGCAGTGGCCGCGACAAAGACGATTGTTTCGCCGAGGCGAACGGTAACGGCGCCGTTGGCCTGCTTGGCGAGGGTGCCGGATTCAAAGACGATTCCGAGATCGTCTACCGTAACGGAGTGTTTTTGTGTGAACATGAGCTTTGCTTCTCTCTTCTTTCGTGATTCTGCGGGCCTGTCCCGCCATGATTATTTTCTGAATTCGTTCAAATCCTGCATTCTCGCAGCGCGTCGCGCCGTTAGTTCGTCCGGGACTGAAAACAGAGATTCCGCACTCGGTTGAAAGCAGGAATCCCGGGCTTCTTGTCCGGTCGAAACGGTGCGACGAACCAAGGGTCAGCGACGCAGATTGAGGCGCTTGAGCAGATCGTTGTACTTCTCGAAGTCGTGCCGTTTCACGTAATCGAGCAGCTTGCGCCGTCGGCTGGTCATATGGATCAACCCCCGGCGCGAATGGAAGTCCTTGCGGTGGGTGCGCAGGTGGTCGGTCAGGTGCGTAATCCGTTCGGTCAGCAGTGCAATCTGCACTTCGCTCGAACCGGTGTCGGAATCGTGCTTGCGATACGTCTCAATGAGCTTGGCTTTTTCTTCAGGCATGTTGTGTGGTTCTCGGTTTCACGATCGGGAGGGGGTGTGCCCCGCGCCCCAGCTCCATGCCGATGACGCCGTTTCACCGGTTGCGAGGCAACCGGCCGACCGCGGAAAGGGCGACCCGCCAAGGCCGCGCTTTCTCAACGCAAACCACGAGAAAATGCGCGTGCCCCGGGGGCTGGCAAGCCTAATCTGAAGGCAATGAACGATTTCCCCACGGGTTCTTGTCTGGGCCCTCGTTCTGCATATTCTTATCCTGCAACGGATGCCGCTTGGGTGATCGATGCCTTCTTGTTGGATGATCGATGCGTCGGCGACGGGTGTGGCCGGTTCACGCGGGATCCCGGCACCTCTGCTCGGCGCTTCGGCCCGGCCCGCTCCGACGATCAGCGGCGGACCGGGATCAGCCGGATCTCATCGAGGTTGAGTCCTCCGCTGCCCAGGTTTGTCATGCGCAGCGTGGTGGATCCCTCCTCAAGCATCACGGGAGCGGGAAGGGAGGCCTCGCGGCAGACGGACCAGCCGGGTGTGCGCTCAAGGAGGATCTGGTTCAGTCCGGAGGCTGCTTTCCCATCCACGGAGAGTTTCCGTGGGGAGCTTCCCAGGGTGGCGTAGCGGAGCACGATCTTGTACAACCCCGGGGCGGCGTTGGAAACGTCCCACTCGAGCCAGTGTCCTTCACTGTCCCAATTGCGGAAGAGTCCGTGGTGCGGGCGATCCTCTTCGGCGATCTCATCCGGCAGGTCATCTGGCTCCGTAACCCGGCCGCGGCCGCCGCCCTCGGCGGAGAAATCCCTGGCGGGGATAACGATCGGGTCGGCGTCGGGAACGCGGGTGTAGGCATCGATCGGGCGTTCGGGGAGCGCGTCGCGGCCGGTGAGAATCGCTTCACGGTCGTCGAGAGCTCCCGGGGGGTAGGGGAGTTCGTAGGGGCCGATATCGATCGAATCTCCATGGGATCGCGGTTTGCCGGCGAAATCGATTTCGAAGTCAAAATCGGGGAAGGTTGCGACCGGATAGTACCCGCCGACGTCGGTTCCCATGTCGACGGTGGGGCCGGCGGGGAGGGGGCGGAAGTTGTCGGCCGCGATGTCCTGCACCAGGTCCCCGACTGAGGCGACGCTGAACTCTCCATCGTGGTAATTCAGGCGCGGTGCGGTGTATATGTTGTGGGAGAAGGTGTGGCTTTCATCGAGGGGGTACCCTGCAAATCCGGTGATGATGTTGTTTTTGAAGACGAAATCGCGGGCATCCGGGTCGTTGACAAAGATTGCACTCTCGGAGGTTCCGATGAAGTTGTTGAGAAAATAATACTCGCGGCTGGTTTCGCCGGGCCAGAGTCCGACCGCGGTGCCGCCCGATGTGAGGATATTTCCGATGATGTAGATGCGGGCGGTATTCTGGAGAGTGAGGGCGTGGCTGGATCGGTGGACGCGGTTGCGCGCGACCAGGATGTCGCGCGAATCGACGTAGATTGTGATGGCGTTGCTGTGGACGCCCTGGCAGTCGGTGATGGAATTGTCGGTTATCTGGCCGTGCCGGACGTTATAGAAGCGCAAGGGGGAGCGTCCGACCATATGGACGGTGTTGCCGCTGTACACGATATTTTCACCCCGGTTGGTCTGCAGTGCATTGCTGCGCGGGCAGTGGTGGACGTCGTTGTCGGCGATGGTGAGATCCCGTGCCTCGACAAAGGAGACGGCGCTTCCGCCCCCGCTTCCACGGATGTTCGTGATTTCGTTGTCGCGAATGACGATGTCGCCGACCTCCCGGCCGCGAATGCCGGCGCGGTAATTTTGGATGAGAAATCCCTGTACGGCGACGTGGCGAATTCCGCCGTCGCCGAAATCGACTGCGGTGCCGCGCGCGGTATAGCTTATCCGGGAGTCTCCGGGATCCTGGTCGTCCCACGGCCAAAGGAAGACTCGATGGTGGCCCTGTGCGTCGGGTTCTCTCTTGAAGACGTATTGCCCTGGTCCGTCGAGGACCTTCTCGTGCAGGGAGTTCACGATCGAGTAACGCCCTGTTGGCTGACGGCGTGCCCGCTGGAATTCGAGGGTTTCCGTCTCGTCGT
Organism: Opitutales bacterium; assembly: GCA_007133065.1. Taxonomy (GTDB): domain Bacteria; phylum Verrucomicrobiota; class Verrucomicrobiia; order Opitutales; family Oceanipulchritudinaceae; genus SLNJ01. Next base: position 2,328 of record SLNJ01000137.1, on the reverse strand, counting down.
CCCATCCGGTGATCGGCAGATATTCGACAAAGTTCTGGACGGTACGGATGTACGCGTATGCGCCGAGCAGGTGTTCCTCGCCGAACTCCTTTAGGTACGGGTCGAGCAGGGAGCTATGAGTGGGCTGTTCAACGGCCTCCCGGTAGCGACTCTGGTTGCCGCTGTAAAAGGGATTTTCGGGGTTCGGGTATTGTGCGGGAAAGAGCAGGCGTCCATCCTGGACGAGTCCGGCACTCAGTGTCGATAAGCCGTCGTGTGCGGGCACGGTTGCCGTGTAGATGCTCTCCCAGTGTTGATTACCGCCGCACGCGACGGCAGATTCGCACCGGCGCCACTCCAGGATCTGTTCTCCCCCGTCGAGGATCGCCGGTCCGTCTCCGAACGTGCCGTTCCTGTTTCCGTCGTAGACGATTGGAGACTCCTCGTTGCCGGAGTGTTCCACGGCGAATCGCCCGCGGTACACGACCCCCCCCTTGAAGCGCACCGTATCCCCGGGCTCGAGCGCGGTTGCGGCGGCGTTGCCTTCGGCCGCCGGGTCTCCGGGCGCGTGGCGGAAGGCGTCGCCGGGAGTCGTACCGGACGCCTGGTCCGACCCGCCGGCGTAATCGACGTAGTAGGTTGTCGCCGCTGTCGCCGCCAGGGCGGAGCAGGCGAAGCATACGGCTGAAATCAACGTTCGGCTCAGGCGTGCTGCGCGCGAACCGACGGGGTGGAGTGGTCGGGAGGGAGTCGGGTTCATCAGGTGCATGGCTGTGATCATGGGCGGATCATTCCGCGGAGTTCAAGCCGGATCGCAGCACCAATCTCACACGCGATCCGACCGCCCGGCGGCAGGCAGGCGTCCACGTGCGGGCCACCCGGCCTTCATGTGCCGCTACATGCTGTGATCAAATCGGCGGTGTTCGTAGTGGTCCTCGGGGATCTCCTGTAGGAAGCGGCTGGGGTCTACGCGCATGACGCCTCCGTTGCGTCCTTGTGTGTGAAGCATCGGATAGCAGAGGTACAATTCATCCTGTGCCCGTGTGACCGATACGTAAAACAGCCGGCGCTCCTCGTCGAGGTCGCCGCTTTCGATTGCACGTTTCAGGGGAAAGAATCCGTCGGCCATCCCGATCACGATGACCACGGGAAACTCAAGGCCCTTGGCCTGGTGTACGGTGGTCATGCGCACGCAATCGTCATCCGGATCGACGGCCCGGCTTGCGGTCTCAGAATTGAGCAGGACAAGCTGAGCGAGCAGTTCGTTCACGTCGTCAAAGCGCTGCGCGAAGCCGATCAGGCTCTCCAGATCCTCGCGGCGGGTCTCCCAGTTGGTGAGACCGGAACCGGTCCTCAGGAAATCGCCGTACCATCCCTCCACCAGTACGCGCACGACATGCTCCGGCCGAAGCGTGTCTCCGGGTTCAGCCAGCGCTCGTCCGGCATCAGCAAGGGTTTCGGCGAGGGCGGTCCAATCGGCCTTGGCGTCGGCGGGAACCTTGGCCAGGATGGTGCTTTCGAGCATCGCGCGGCAGTGTCCCGGGGAGGCTTCGCTGGCGGCGTGTTTGGAGACCAGTGAGTAGAGGCGCTGGGCCGTGCGTTCTCCGACCCGCGGAAGGAGGCAGGCGACGCGGTGGAAGGCTGTGGCATCGCGCGGGTTGGCGAGGAAGCGCAATTGTGCGGTGAGATCGCGGATGTGCGCTTGCTCGAAGAACCGTACCCCGCTTGTAATCACGAACGGCAGGCCGTTGCGCGAGAACTCGATTTGGGCGTCGACGGCCTGGTAGTGGGCGCGGTAGAGGATCGCGATATCGCTGAGCTGGTAGCCCTCGCTCAGCAGCCCCTTGATACGCTTCAACAGAAAGTGTGCCTGTTGCCGGGTGTCCATGACCCCGACGACCTGCGGCTTGCGGTTGGGAGCGCGCACCGGCCGCAGCATCTTGAGGTATCCCTGCCCAACCGGCTGATCGGCGAGCACGTCGTTGGCGAAATCGAGAATCTGTGGCGTGCTCCGGTAATTGGTCTCGATCTTGTAGACCGTGGCGCCCGGGTGGCGCTCACCGAAACTGGCGATGTTTTCGAACCGCGCCCCGCGCCACGTGTAGATGCACTGTGCATCGTCCCCGACCGCCATGATCTGGTGTCGGTTCGCGAGCAGGTCGATGATCTCCGACTGCAGGAGATTGGTGTCCTGGTACTCATCGACGAGAATATGCTGAAACTGTTCCTGGTAGTGACGGCGGATCGGCTCATCCTGCTGGAGCACGCGAAGCCAGAGTTCGAGGAGGTCATCGTAATCGGCCACTTGACGGGCCCGCTTGAGTTCGTGGTAGTCGCCGGCAAACGACT
>SLNJ01000056.1 GCA_007133065.1 Opitutales bacterium | reverse complement strand
GATCACCCGTTTTTCGTCGACTTCGACGATGTGGACCTCGAGACCGTCCAGCTGAAGGGTTTCGCCGGCCTTCGGAATGCGTCCGAGTTGTGCCGTGATGAGTCCGCTGAACGTCGAAACGTCCTCGTTGGACATCGTACAATCGAACAAACTTTCCACCTCGTGAATCGGGGTCAGGCCGGATACGAGGTAGACCCCCGAAGCAAGCCGCTGGATCTCATCTTCCTCGAAGTCGAATTCGTCCTGAATGCTCCCCACCAGCTCCTCCAGGATCCGTTCCAGCGTGATAACCCCCTGGGTTCCGCCAAACTCATCCATCACCAGCCCCATGTGAAGCTTGTGGCTCAAAAGCTTCTGCAAAGCGGACTCGAGCGGCTCCTCCGACGTCATGCGCAGGATCCCGCGCTTGATGCGCCTCAGGTCGAGCCGTCGGGTTTCACCACCGTGACGGAAGATGTCCTTGATGTGCACGATGCCGATGCAGCGGTCGAGATCGCCCTGGCACAGGGGGAAACGGGTGTGCCCGCTGGAGCGAGCCACCTCGAGGTTCGCCTCGAGCGAATCCTCCACGTCGAAATATTGGACTTGATGCCGCGGCAGCAAGACGTCGGAAACCACGAGCCCGCGCAGTCTAAGCGTGTTCTTCAAGATGCCCTGGATGATCTGCGAAGCACCCTGGGCATTCTCGCCGATGAGCTCGATCTGCACCTCCATGTCAAGGCTGTTGAGGTCCGCAGCTGAATCGGCGTGCGCGCCGCGCAGGATGGTACGAGCCAGGTGGTTCAACCCCCCCGCGACCGGACGGACCACCCACGTCAACAGCCGCACCATCCAGTAGGCCGTCCGCAACGAGCGGACGGGATACTGCAAACCGAGTCCCCGCGGGACCAGTTCTCCGAACACGTGCTGGACCGACAAGGCGATCAGGAATGCGAGCGCCCAGAAGAGGACGGCGCCGCTGCCCTCCGTGGCCGTCATCCCAAGCTCGGTGAACAGTCGGAGCAACCATGGGACGAAGATCAAGGCGTAGGCGAGGAGACACCCGATCATACTCAGTCGAATCACCCGCACCACCAAATCGGCCCGATCGAGCATCGCAGTCAGACGCGGCTCCGACCGCATCCGCTCCAACAAATCGGGGTTGAAGTGACTGAACCGCAGCTTGATCAGGCTCAGCTCGCAGGCGACGAGCAGAGCATTGCACACGAGCAGACCCAACACGCCGCCGACTTGAGGCCAGGTTTCAATCAGGAATGCTGTCATGGGAGGGCAGACCTCTCGAGCACCCCGAGCAGCCGATCGTGCTGTTCGGGTCGACCCACGGTGATCCGCAGATATTGCGGCAGGTCGTATCCGGCAACCGGCCGGACAATGATTCCGTTTTGCAACAGAGTCTCAAAAACGTCCTGCGCCTTCGCGCCGAAATCGACCAGGATGAAATTCCCGCAACTGGGCACACTCGTGAATCCCAATCGCTCCAGACCGGCCGCAAGATACCGCATTCCCTCGATATTTCCGCGCCGCGACCGTTCGACGAACCCGGTGTCATCGAGGGCCGCGAGTGCGGCCGCCTGGGCGACATTGCCAACGTTGAACGGCGGACGCGCCCGCTCCAGGAGCGCGACCAGTGCCGGGCAGCCGTAGCCGTAGCCGATGCGCAGGCCAGCCAGCCCGTAGATTTTGGAAAACGTCCGGGTACAGATCAGTTGCCGCCCCTCGGCGATCAACGGCCGCAGATCCGGAGCCGCCTCCTGATATTCGGCGTACGCCTCGTCGTAGCAACAAACCACGTGCTCGGGCAGGGACCGGACAAAGGCGATCACCTCGTCCGCCGCGTTCGCGGTACCAGTGGGATTGTTCGGGTTGGGCAGGTAGACGAGCCGGGTGCGCTCGGTCACTGCCCCCCGCATGGCATCGAGGTTGTGGCGGAGTTCCCGCAACGGTACTTCGACCGGGGTTCCGCCATGGAGCAGGGTCGAGATCTTGTACGAGATGAATGCGGACTCCCCCATCACCACCTCGACCCCGGCCGCAACAAAAACATCCGCCAAAAGGTAGAAGACTTCATTCGAGCCCGCGCCGAAAATCAGCTGATCCGGTCCTACATTCAGTCGGTCCGCAAGCTTGTGCCGCAACCAGTAACAGGAGTTCTCGGGATAGAGCCATGTCTCCGCCGCCGCCCGCCGCGCCGCTGCCAGCGCCATGGGCGAGGGACCGAGCGGATTCTCGTTGGACGCCAGCTTGTCGACCCGTTCCGGGTCCAACCCGTATTCGCGGGCGACCAGTTCGATCGGCTTTCCCGGCTCATACACCGGAAGGCTTCGGATGGCATCCTTGCACAGGTGCTGATAAGTCTTCATCCAAATTGCGGGATGTTGCCCGATCCCGGGTGCATTGCAAACAAAAGTGCGCCGACAGTGGGGCGGTTCCATTGCTTTCCGTGGATCTGTTTGTCATGCTACAATCAGTCCCTATCACCAGACTTACTATGGATCAATCCCTGCAGTTCCTTCCGAGGCGCAGCGACACCGCCGCCGGGAACATGGCGACGGACCAATGCCTGCTCGACCTCGCGGAGCAGATGGAGTCCGTGCGATTCCGCCACTATGACTGGACCGGCCCGGCATTCACTTTCGGGCGCCTGCAACGCTGGACAGAAGTCGCGAGGCTCGCCGCCACGCTCATCGAAGCCGGTTGCACCGGTGTGCGGCGGCCCAGCGGAGGGGGACTCGTCGACCACCGCGCAGACTGGACCTACGCCCTGGTCGTCCCCCCGGCATCGCACTGGTTCCGATCTCCAGCGATCGTCCTGTACCGGCTCGTGCACCACGCGCTTGCAGAAGCACTTGGGGCGGTGGGGGTCGCTGCGAGCGTTCATGAGGGACAGCCCGATTCGCGGCGCAGCGGATCCTGTTTCGCGCGTCCCGAGCAACTGGATCTGGTACGGCCCGACACCGACGAGAAACTGGGCGGCGCGGCGCTCCGGCGCAGCCGCAGCGGTCTGCTGCTGCAGGGGTCGATATGCTCGATCGAGTTTCAAGGCCCCGGCACACTGCGTTCGAAGCTCGCATCCGCAGCGGCGGAAGCACTCGCCCGGCGGCTCGATCTTCCCATCAAAACCCCCTCCTTCCCAACCCTCCCCGATGCCGCGTACCGTTTACTGGTCGAGCGTTTTCAGTCAACGCACTGGAACCGCAACCGGTGACAGACGTCCAGCAGTCCTCCGCCTTCCGCCACCTTGGACCCCTTCGAAATTAGATTTTGACAAGCCGACGACCGTAACTCGGAATACCCGGTCAGGATCCTACCACTACGCAACCGCGTGTACCAATCGCGGGAATTCCCCTCCCCGTTCCAGCGCCCCCAAAACACCATGCTTGACACCCGTTCCACACAAGCCCACCACGCCGAACCGGATTCCGATGAGAAAAGGTGGGATGAGCTCAGCATCGGCCCCGTACCGGACACGGTGGCCCGAGCCCTTGAGGCGGCCAGATTTCACCCGGAATCCAGCCACTTCTGCGTCCCGAGCCGCTTCTCCCCTGAGGGGAACTATCGCGGCGCATGGATGGTGGCCGACGACGCGCGCGTCGCGGTGGTCACGGTGAACGGCGCCGGTGTGGCGGAAGTCACCTGGGAGGCGTCGATCTCCGAGGTCCGGCAGGCCACCATTCACTCCGTCACCGGGGGCGGCAGCCTGATCCTCCACCTGAGCGACGGTCCGAAGGAAATCACGCGCTTCGACGTCGGCCAGACTTCGCTCTTTGGAGGGTTCGCCCACTGTCTGAAGCGGCAGAGCGAGCGCCTGAACGACCCCGACAACGCCCCGGCAGGCACCATGCGTGCGGAATGCCGGCAGGTGTTGGAAAAACAGCGCGCCCTCTACTGCTCCAAGTGCAGAAGGTTGCTTCCAAGAAACACGAGCATCTGCCGTTTCTGCGTGGAGAAGGGCTCGACGCTCCGGCGCATTCTCACCTTTTCCCTGCCCTACTGGCGCTACCTCGCCCTGATGGCGTTTCTGATGGTCGGCGGCACGGCCCTGCAGTTGATTCCTCCTCAGATCACCAGGGTGCTGATCGACGACGTGCTCCTCTCACCGGACCAACAGCACAGACTGCTCGGTCTGGTCGGTTTGATGGCGTTTGTGATGATCGTCGTCTGCGGGGTGGGAATCGCCCGCGCCCGCCTGGGAATCTGGGTCGGATGCCATGTCACGAACGACGTTCAGGCGCGTGCCTTCAACCATCTCCAGGCACTCAGCCTCAGCTTTTTCAACAAGCAGCAGACCGGCGCCCTGATGTCGCGCGTAAACAATGATGCGCGTCAGATGCAGGGGTTCCTGGTCGACGGCATTCAGTACACGGCCGTCAACATACTGACCGTGATCGGAGTGGCGGCCGTCCTGATCTGGATGAACCCATTCCTGGGGATGCTCGTGCTGCTGCCCACGCCGTTCGTGGTTCTGCTCTCCGCCTACGTATGGCGCCGCATCGGCCGGCGATTTCGCCTGCTATGGGTCGCCATGGCCAGCGTCACCAGCTACCTCAACGACGCCTTGTCCGGGATTCGGGTGATTAAGAGCTTCGGGCGCGAGGAATCCGAGAAAGAACGGTTCAGCCGGCGATTGGCCCATGCTCGCTCGCGCACGATCGCCGCCGAACAGACATGGCAGACCCTCGTGCCGATTCTCAACCTCATTGTGCAATCGTCGCTGTTGCTCGTCTGGTATTTCGGTGCTTTCGAGGTGTACGGCGGCCGCCTCACGGTCGGGGGACTCGTCGCGTACGTCGGGTACCTCGGCATGATCTATGGTCCCCTGCAACTGCTGACCCGGCTGAACGACTGGCTCACCCGGTCGCTGACCGCCGCCGCCCGGATTTTCGAGGTGCTCGATACGCAGGCGGACATCGAGGAGAAATCCGACGCCGTCGCGATGCCCGATGTAAGCGGTAACATCCAGGTTCGCAATGTCACATTCGGATACGAAAAGCACCTGCCGGTTCTCAAGCATGTCAGCCTCGATATTCCTGCCGGTGAAATGGTGGGGCTGGTCGGGAAATCGGGGGCCGGCAAGTCGACCCTGATCAACCTGATCGGCCGGCTCTACGACGTGGACGAAGGCGAAATCCTCCTCGATGGCGTCAACCTGCGCGATATCAAGGTTCAGCACTTGCGCCAGAACATTGGGTTCGTGCTCCAGGACACGTTCCTGTTCAATGGAACCGTCGCCGAGAATATTGCTTACGCGCGGCCGAATGCAGACCGGGTGGAGGTGCTCAAAGCCGCCGTTTCCGCAAACGCGCATGGATTCATCATGAACCTTCCCGATGGCTATGACACCATCGTTGGCGAACGCGGCGCACGCTTGTCCGGCGGCGAACGCCAGCGCATCGCAATCGCCCGAACCCTACTGCAAGACCCGAAAATTCTGATCCTCGACGAGGCAACCAGCTCCGTCGATACCGAAACCGAGGCAAGAATCCAGCACGCGCTCGCCCACCTGGTGCGCGGACGCACCACGCTGGCCATCGCCCACCGCCTCAGCACCCTCCGGCACGCTACAAAGCTGGTGGTGATCGAGGATGGGGAAATCGTTGAAGAGGGAACCCACGCCGAGCTGATGAGCCGGGAGGACGGCATCTACCGAAAGCTGGTTACCATCCAGACAGAATGGAGTCGCGTCATCGGGGTCGGAGCATGAACGCGCCGCTTCCGATCCCGACGGCATGAGCACGAACCGATCGCAACCCATGAACGACCGCAACAACGCCCCACACGAACCGGAGGACACGAACCTCACGGTGAAAGTGGAACCCGAGAAACTCATCTGGCTCGATCCGCAACGGCTCTCGTTCCGCGATCCCGGCGCCGGCCGCCCGATAAGCATGACAATCGCGGACGACCGCACTTACAGGAGCATCTTCGCGCTTCGCGCCTTTCCGCGGCAGGAACCGAATGGATTCATCCAGATCTTCCAAGGAAATACCGATGAGACCCGAGGCGAGATGGTCGGGATGATCCGCGGTATCGCACAGCTCCGGCAGTCGGATGCCGAGACTCTCGCGGAAGCGTTGCGCCGGAGCTATCTTGTCCCCCGCATCACCGCGATACTCGAGCTGGAGGAACACCGCTTCATGGCGCGGTGGGTCGTCGATACCGACCGCGGCGTCCGATCATTCGACATGTACCAGCCCCATCGCAATGTCATCGGCAGCGGTTCGGGACGCGTCCTCATGGTCGATGTGGAGGAGAATCGATACGAGATTCCCGATGTCGAAGACCTCGACGACGCGAGCCGGCGGCGCCTCGATCGAGTGTTGTAGGGCCTACCACAACACTCGACCGGGACAGGTCCGCGATTCCACAGAACTCCGCCGCGTCAGAAGTCGAAGCTCATCGTGAAGCGGTAGCTGCGCGGGGCATGGAAAACCCGGGTGCGCCGATGTACGGGATCGCCGAGGTCATCGACGTACTCCGCTGTGGCCAGCGAGGTCCGGTGGTTGGCCAGGTTATAGACGTTGAACGCAGCGCGCCACGCGACACGATCGCCCCACGTCGAGCGGTATGCGAGCATCGCATCCCAGACGTACCGCTCCGGCACGTCGGGCGTAACGAAGCGGTTTTCCTCCAATCGGTGCCCACCGATGCTGACCGTGGTTTTGGTCGGTCCGTCATAGCGAACACCGCCGCCAACCTCCAGCCCTTCCAGAATGTTGTCCCGGAATTCGTATTTGTTCCAGAGTCGGAAGGAATAACGCGGCACGCGCGAAAGGTCCAAGCCGCGGATACCGCCTCCGGTAAGCGATGTGGGATCGCTCGGATCATCGTAATTCTCAGGACCGACCAACCAGACCCAGCGATCATACTCGGTCGTCCAGCGCCCGTCGTTCGGCCCGTCGCGAACCACGTCTCCAAATTCATCGACCCGGTACCCCGGGGCGAGTTTGAATCCACTCCCCGTGACCTCGCGATTCTGGTGCGAGAAGCTGAACAGAATGTGGTAGTTGCTCTCGGGAAGCAGCCGGAAGATCAGCTGTCCGTCCAGGCCGCGGCCGCGCTCCTCGTAGAGAACGTTGGCGCCCCACTGCGTGCTCGCGCTGTGGCTGCCCTGATTGCCCACCTGCCCGCCCCAGTAAAGCGGATCGCTTGCGACCGACCGATCGCGAATGGCGAGGTCCATTGCCAGTTTCATCGGGTTTCCGACGACGACGTCGACGCCCTCGTCATCGGGGCCGACCAGCGTGCCCTCGTTGCCGATCCGCACCGTGTCCCCGGGCCGAAGGAGCGGCTCGTCAGCGGCGTGCTGCTCCGGGTACACCTCCCACGGATCCAACTCACCGCTCAGAAATCGCTCGTGCAGGTCGTGAATCGCCATGTAGTCGACATGCGCCGCAGCCTCGCTCTCACCGGGCCGGGTCGGGTCGTCAACGCCGCGGCCTCCAACCCAGCCGCTCGTGGTGGGTCCCTCCCAGTCGCGCTCATTCACCGCGCCGTAGGGATGGAAGGTTCGTTCGCGCAGGAGGCTGCGCTGCTGGGCCGGTGTCAGCTCCTCGGGCATCAGGCCGAACTGCTGGAAGGCCTCGCGGACGTACCGTTCGGATACGCCGTAGACCATCGGCACGTGTCCGTCGCGTACCGCGATCGGATTGAAAGAGTTGATTCCCTGGATATCCTCAACCTCCGTGTACCAAGCCGACGGACGCGGTGCGTTCTCCCAGTACCAGACCGCGTTCTCCCGCTCGATCTGATAGGCTGAGATCGTCCCGGAAACACGGCCCTCAAACAGGTCGAATTTCAGGCCGATCTCGTTGTTGACGGTTTGCTCAGCTTCGATCGCCTGGCCGGCGCCATCGTTCTGCCCGGTGTTCGGGAAAACCCCTTCCGAATAAAGAAAGTAGCCGGACCACGCGTCGCTGAACCGGTAACTGAAGCCGATCGTCTTGGACGTGAACTGCTCGGGTTCATCAAACTGGTAGGTTATCTGTCCATCCGGACGCTCCTCGCGCATCTCCGCCCAGTCCCGCGCGATCCGCTCATTGAGCGAGTCGGGCAGGTCATCTCGCCACTCGTACGGCTCCTCGCCGTAACCGAGGAGAATCGGTGTGCGAATCGTATCGCCAGTCCCCTGCCACATGTCGGTTTCGCGATTCCGGTCGAGGACCCGGATCTGGTTGCGGTTCTGCACCTGGTAGAGGTCGCGCCGAACCCCCATGACGGTGGTAAGCCGTTCGTCGAACATCTGTCCCTGGTAGACTCCGTAGTAGCCGCGATAGCTCAAGTCGGCCTGGCGCCATCCCGAACTGGCGATCGCAGCTCCGGAACTGACCCCCGGGATGCTCCCGATTGACCCGGGAATAGCGAGCGGCTGATCCTCGTATCGCAGGATGCTGTAGTCGAAGATATTCCGGAAAAACAGGGGATCCTCGTGCTGATGTCCCTCGAGATGCCGATCGTCTTCCACAGGCCCCAGAGAATAACGGTAGTTCAGGTTCCCTACCCCACCCTGAACGAAATTCACCGTGTCGCTGATGTCAGAGACGCCGGCCACCACCATGTGCTGGGCGGTGTGGGCGCCAATCCATTCGGTCTCAGCACTGTAGACGACACGAGCGCGCAACTGCAGGCTCTCCGCCGTGGTCGGGTGTTCGAACCAGGTGTAGTGGGCGAACTTGCGATCGTCCACGAGGGTTCCGGCGCGATCGAAGTCCGGATGATGCCCCACGAAGAGCTCGCCCACCCCGTACCCATACGGGTCCTCCATCTCCATCGTATCCCAGTTCCACGCCGATTCCGGATCGTGTGCCCAGCCGGTCCGCAGCGCCTCCCAGGCCGGCCGCACCGAGTTCTGTGTGTCGTTGAAGACTCCCATGCTGACGCTGCGCTGCCAGATGTCCGATTTCGTGTAGTACCCGCCAGCCTCAATGTTCAGGCTCTCAAACGGATTGAGGTAGGCGAGCGCAAGGAAGTTGTACTCCTCTTCTTCCCGCCGGACATCCGGGCCGGAAATCCGGAACTCCCGCCCGAGGTCGGGAAACGTATACTCCTGATCCGGCTTCCGGAAGAGCTGATTCATCCCATACACATCGTCAAAAACGGTTCCATCCTCGAGTTCGAAACCGACTCCCTGCAACTCGGGGTCATCGAGGACATCCTCGTCGAAGAAGTCGCGACCAAAGGTGTAGAACTGATCGTACCGGTTGCGGAAGTTGCTGTCATCCCCGCCTGAATCGACAAAGTATCGGGGACCGCCTCCCATGCTCGTGCTTTTCGAGTACTGGCCCTCCAGGAATAGCCGGGCATTGCGCGTCACAAACCAATCGAGTTGCGCGGCGTAGTAGTTCTGCCTTGAATCCCGGTGATCCTCCCAATGGCCGCGTTCGGTGTACGTCCCGAGCACACGGTAGTTGAGCGTCCCGGGCAGAAGCGGACCCGATTGGTCGAGCGTGAAACGCCTCAGTTTGTTGCTTCCCAACGTCACAGAGGAACGCGTGCGCGGCTCGCTTGTCGGCCGCCGAGGGATAATGTTGACGACCCCGGAAAGGACGTTGATCCCGTAGAGGAGCGACTGCGGCCCGCGCACGACTTCCTGCCGCTGCGTGTTCGCGGAGTCGGTCGTCCCGCCCAGAACGACTCCGTAGACCGGCACGATGTTCCCGATACGAAATCCCATGCGCTGCTGATTCGGAACCGAGTAGCCGCGAATCGAGATTGCGTTGGCAAACGGGTTGGCGATGTTGACCGCCCCGGAGGGCGAACGGTCACCGAACTCCCCAAAAGACCCTTCCCGCATCTCCTGGGTCGCCGCGGTGCGATCCTCGTGCGTTTCAAAGAACACCCCGGCGGAGTAAGCGGTTGCCTCCCGGAAATCGAGCGCCTGCTGGTCCTCGATAAACTCCTGCGTGATCACCTCCAGCCCCATCGGCAGATCGCGGATCATGGTGTCCAGAGCGGTCCCCGACGTGGTGGTCGTCGCCCGGTATCCGCGGTCGTCATCGACCTGTACTTCGAACGGGCTCAGTTCATAAATCGGTTCATCCTCCTGGGCAACAGCCCACGCGGGAACGAGCAGGCAGATGCCAAGAATGAGGCGGGCAAGCGTGCGGAAGCGCACGTGATGCGGCGAGTGGAAACGGCTGAGATGATTCATTGTCTTAGGCATGGATATGGTTTATCCTAAATGGGTTGTGACAGAGGGGACCGTTGATTCAGGGACAGCGCAATCACGGGAATCAATGGGTTTTGAACTGATTCTCAACCCGTCAAGCACTTGGATCTGGAGCATAGAGGCATAACAATCAGCAGGAAATCAGGTCAAGGCCGAAACACACAAATCACGTGCAATTTCACGGCAACCGGCGATCGGCGACGTGAAATGCGATGGACCCGCAACAGCGGCGCAGCCGCCCGCAACGCGCGCTTGCGCGAAAAATACCACTTGTGGTGGGTGGGTCGAACGCGTTCCGGCATAGGGGGCTTCTCGGCTCCCGCCCGCTGTCGGGTCCGCCCTCCACTCTTCCGCCTTCCGGCTTGACGCGGGGATTGGAAGGATCCGTGATGAACCCGCACACTGTCACCCGATGCCGACTCCCATGCAATCGTCCCGATCGGCCGCCACGCCTCCTGATTACTCCATTGCGGTCCCGTTCCATAACGAGGAAGGGGGGATTGAACCATTCTTCGAGCGGTTGGTTCCGATCCTGGAGCAACTCGACGGCACATATGAGATCGTGTGCGTTGATGACGGCAGTTCGGACGGTACCCTGGCCGCCCTGCTGGAGGCCCAACAGGGGAATCCAGCCATTGTGGTTCTCGAGCTCTCACGAAATTTCGGCAAGGAGGCCGCGCTTACGGCGGCGCTCGATCACGCGCTCGGCCGGGCGGTTATTCCGATCGACGCGGACCTGCAGGATCCTCCGGAGCTGATTCCGCGGATGGTTACTGCCTGGAAGGAGGGCTATGACGTGGTCTTCGCACAACGAACCACGCGCAAGAGCGATACGATCGCCAAGCAGTGGACTGCAACGTGGTTCTACCGGGCGTTCAACGCGATCTCGGATATATCGCTTCCCGCGAATGTGGGCGATTTTCGTCTGATGGACCGCAGGGTGGTGAACGCCCTTCAACGGCTCGGAGAGCGCAACCGTTTCATGAAGGGCCTTTTTGCATGGGTCGGGTTCCGTCACACCTCGGTTTCATTCGATCGCGAGCCGCGCATCACGGGACGATCAAAGTGGAATTACTGGAAGCTCTGGAACTTTGCGATCGACGGTTTCCTCGCCTTCAGCAGCGCTCCCCTTCGGATCTGGAGCTACATGGGGGCATGCGTGTCGCTCGTCGCTTTTTGCTACGCCAGCTTCCTGATTCTGCGCACCTTGTTCTTTGGAGTGGATGTGCCCGGCTACGCCAGCATCATGGTGGTGGTTCTCTTTTTGGGAGGCGTTCAGTTGATCGGGCTCGGCGTCATGGGAGAGTATTTGGGCCGGGTCTTCGAGGAGGTCAAACAGCGACCCGTGTACCTCATCCGGGAGCGGCACCGCGTCGAATAGCATCCGATGCTCCTCTTCGACGTCACGCACACCAGTCACAGCACCGCCAATACCGGCGTGCAGCGCGTGACCCGCGAGCTGTTTCGCGCCCTGCGCGCGATCACCCCGGTCCGCCCCGTTCTCTGGGATCCGTTCGCGTGCGCCTGGCGGGAACCCGATCGGCACGAGACGGACCTGTTGGAGACGGCGCCGTCGCGGCGCCCCAGTCTGCGCCGCGGCGCCCGATGGAGCTGGAGACAACGCTGGCGCGGGCACCTTGATCGCATCCGCGGGAATCCGCGCGCGGTTCGCGGGAATGCCTCCGCCTTTCTCACGACCGAGATTTTCAGCTCCACGGTCTGGGAATCGTACCCGCATCTCTGGTCCCGGATCACGGGGCCCCGCATCGCGATCTTCCACGATGCGATCCCCTTGAAACTCCCCTACCTCACCCCGCGGGGCACCGTGCGCCGGTTCCCGGCGTACCTGAAGCAGCTCCGCGCCTTCGACGGCGTCGCCGCCCTCTCCAACGCTTCGCGGAAAGACCTCGCCGGCTACTGGGAATGGCTTGGACCTGAGGCTGGTCCGCCGATGACAACCATTCCACCCGGGCTTCACCTATCCGCCGATCCGTCCGCTGATTCCGCCGAGCAGGCGGAACCGCCGCGCATCCTTTGCGTCGGTTCGATCGAGGGTCGCAAGAACCAGGCTACCCTGCTTCGGGCCTGCGACCAACTGTGGAAGGATGGGGAATCGTTCCACCTGGATTTCGTCGGAATCGCAAATCGCGAAACCGGCGGCGAGGCGATACAGCTTCTGGATGCGCTCCGGGAGCAGGGACAACCCGTGACCTGGCACGGACCGGTCCGAGAGGCGGAACTCCTGCGCCTCTACCAGGCATGCCGGTTCACCGTCTATCCGTCGTACTACGAAGGATTCGGACTCCCCGTCTGGGAGAGCCTGCGGCACGGCAAGCCGTGCATCTGCGGTACCGGCGGCGCGCTGGCGGAGACCGCCCGCGGGGGGGGATGCCTCACGGTGGAGTCGATTTCCGATCCCTTCGTGCTGGCCCGGGCCGTTCGACAGTTACTCCGCGATTCCGAACGCCGGGCCGCTTTGGCGGCCGAAGCCCGCATGCGACGCTTCCCGACGTGGGAGGAGTCCGCACAGAAGTTGTTGCAGTGGATCGAATCCCGGCCGACGGCAAACCGTCGGGGCGGGTCCGGCTCATGACGCATCGGGTCCAAGTCTACTGGGACTGCACCAAGGCCCGTCGGAGCCGACACGCCTCGGGTCTACAGCGCGTTGCGAACAACCTTCGCGACGCCCTCATCGCCAACGGCGCCGAACTCACGCCGGTGCACTGGGATGGCCGACAGCAACGCTTTGTATCCACCCGGGGCTCGGACATCGATCCGGCCGAATCGCATGCAAACGGTAGCGGAATCTTCTTCACCGCCGAGCTTTTCTCGGAGTGCGAGCGACCGGGACTGCAGTCGTGGCTGGCTGCCACACCGCAACGAACCGTCGCCCTCTTCCACGATGCGATCCCCCTGCGGATGCCCGAGATCACCTGGCCGCAAAGCGTGCAGCGGCATCCCTACTATCTGGAGGATCTCTGCGGGTTCCAGCTCGTGCTCGCCGTGTCGCACCAGAGCGCTTCGGATCTCCGGGCGTTCTGGAGGTGGAAGGGTGTGTCGCGGCCGCCCCCGGTTCAGGTGGTTTCCTGTGGCAGCGACTTCGACGGGAGGCCGCGGGTGCTCGCTTCATCCGAACCCGATTCCGATCCTCCCCTGTGGCTCTGCACCGCGATCCTCGAACCGCGCAAGAACCAGTCCGGCCTGCTCGACGCCTGCGAGTTGCTCTGGACGGAGGGGCACCGGTTTCGCCTCGTGTTGGCCGGACGTGTGAACCCACACTACGGGAAACCGATCCTGCGCCGCATTCGAGCTCTACAATCGCGAGGATTCGCACTCGAACATCTCCCCGCCCCAACCGATCAACAACTCGGACCGCTCTACGAGCAGGCGCACCTCTGCGTCTTTCCCTCTCTGGCCGAAGGAAATGGACTGCCCGTACTGGAAGCCCTCTGGCGGGGTGTCCCCGTTGTCGCCTCGCCGATCCCGGCAGCCCGCGAATGGAGCGGCGGCCACGGCGTCGAGATTGTCGATCCGCTCACACCGAACGCCCTCGCGGAAACCCTGCGCACCCTCCTCAGCGATCCCGACAGATACCGAACCCTCCGAAACCAGACTGCGAAAGCGCCCCTTTTGAGCTGGAACGAAGCCGCCCAGGCCCTGCTCGAACTCTGCGGCATCTCCAAACGCGGTTCAGGTTAACGCACGAGAACGCAACAAGAGAGCCGTGAAAGGCGATCAGGCTGATGATCGTAGGACACCCAACGATTTTGATGCGAATACCGGCGCGAGATATCCTGGATTTATATGGTTCGAAGAAAGGCCGCTCCAATCATGGATCGCATGATGGTATAAACATAAAGTGATATTTTTACAATAAATCGTATTGACACTCGCTCACCCCGGACCCGACGATGCCGCTATGTCGGAGGGGGGCGTGTTGCGATTGCGGGCACCACTGCTGTGGCCGGTCGGATGCCTGGTGGGCGGACTCTGTCTGGCTCAATGGGTACCGGGGATGCCGGCCGTGCCGGTGGCGTGCTGCGGCATTCCGCCGGCGCTCGCGGCGGTGTGGCTGGCCGGGCGCGACGGGGGCGCTCGAAGCTGGACCTGTTGTTGGTGCGGGGCGGCGCTGATCCTGGCCTGGGCCTACGGGCTCGGTCGTACCCCGCCTCCACCGGAGGCGCTGTGGCGGGATGCGCCCCCACGCGAGGTTTTGTTGGATCTGGAGGTAATCCGGGTGTTCGATCGGGAGGCGGGGAGTCGGTTTCAATCGGGCATTGCACGAATCACGAACGCCGCGTATCCCAGCGAGACGCTGGCGGGCGAGAGGACCGGTTTTTTCCTGTACGGCCCGAACGCGCGAATTGCGCACAGGGCACGATTCCGCACCCGGGCCGTGCTATATCCGATTGCGGCGTCGGGCGATGCGGAAGGATTCGAGCAGTTCCTGCTGCACAACCACGTGCACTTTCAACTGCGCCAGGGAGCGGTTCTCGCTGTGGAGCGAACCGGCAACGCGTGGACCCGCATACTGCAGGGCCGGCGCGACCGGTTCACGGAGTGGCTTCGCGCTGGATCGGTGGATACGCCACACGATCTGCACGGGAGGGCATTCGCCGGAATGCTCCTGGGGCGTCGCAACCTGTTGCCCGAAACGCAACGAAACCGTTTCCTGAGGAGCGGGGTAATGCACCTCTTCGCCATCAGCGGGCTGCACATTATGGCGATGGCTTTGACGGTGGAGCGTGCCCTGGCGCTGGCGCGCGTTCCGACGCGCTGGCGTCCGGTGCCGGGACTGCTCGTCCTCGGGCTCTACGTCGCGATCACCGGGTCGGCGCCGTCCGCCGTACGAGCCTTCCTCATGGTCGTGTTCTTCTGGTCTGCGCGCGGATGGGAACGCCAGCACGCATCGCTGGCCGCTCTATGCGCCTCGGCGGTCGCGGTGCTCCTCTGGCAGCCGCAACAGCTCTGGAGTCCCGGATTTCAACTGAGCTACTCCGTAGTCGGATCAATCCTGCTGCTGGGCCTACCGCTCGCCCGGGCATGGCGGGAACGGTTGCGGCTCTTTCGCGACCTTCCCCGGGAGAACTGGAGTCGCTGGCATGAGCGACAGGAGCGCGCGGTGCGGCGTTTCCTCGACCTGTTGGCGATCAGCTGGTCCGCGACGCTGGGCAGCGCTCCGCTGACAGCAGCCTACTTCGGGGTCATCACGCCGGGTGCGGTGCTGCTCAACATGCTCCTGGTCCCGCTCGCCGGCCTGGCGGTGGTGAACGGGTTCCTGGTGATGCTCGCCGGAAGCGCGGGACTCAGCTTCGTCGGCGCCACGCTCAACCGTTCCGCCTGGGTCATCCTGAGCATGATGTTCGGGTTGATTGACGGCTTTCTCGCGGTGCCGGGATTCTTCTGGGAACGGGAGCTCGCGCCGGGATTGGGACGGTGTCTCCTCCCGCCGCTGTTCGTCTGGCTGCTGTGGCTCCGACGGACCGGCCGAAGCCCCGGTCCGGCACCGTACCTGTGGACCGGCGCCGGCCTGTTCGGACTCCTCTTTTTGCTCGCTGCCCCCTCCTAGATTGAGTTGGAAGGGCAATACATCCAGAGACAAAGGAGCGATTGCCTGAAATCCCAAGCAACCGAATCTCCAATCATTACCCACCAACTCTTAGTCAGGACTCGACAACCTTGCGTTTCTTCCGAACATCGTACACACTCTGACCCCATGAAATCCGCATACGAACTCGCGATGGAACGTCTTAAGCAGAGCGACCCGGACGAGGCTCCGACGCTCACGGAGGAGGCGAAGGCGGAGCTCGCCGAGATCGATCGACGATTTCAGGCAAAAATCGCCGAGCGCGAAGTTTTCCTGGAGCAGCAGCTTCGCAAGGCCGAAGCCGAGGGGGACGCGGAAGCCGTCGAACAGTTGCGTAAGCAGCTCCAGAATGAGCGCAAACGTCTCGAATCGGAGCGCGAAGCCGACAAGGACGCGGTCCGGGCGCGTCAGGGCTGATTCGTCATCGTGTCCGTTTTCATAGCCCCGATACAGCTCAATGGAAATTGGGGGTGTAACGATCCGCGCTTGCCGGATTGCGGATCTTGCCGTATTGTGGTCTCAATAATTCGCACTCATGTACGCGATGCCGGAATCCGTGGGTCACACCGCGATGGATCGATCCTTCGTTGGGCCACCGCACGCCAGGACCTCCCGCGTGTTCCGCAGAGTGGCCGGATTTACATTGGTGGAGATCATGATCACGGTGACGGTCATCGGTCTGCTTGCGAGCATGTCGATCGTCTCGTTTCAGACGATCCGGGAACGGACTCTCGCCACCCGCTTCCTGAACGACTCGCGCGAACTCGGCCACCAGTTTCAATTGTACGCCATCGAAAACGGCGAGTTTCCGGCGGGCGCAGACGCAGGGGTGCTTCCCGAGGGAATGGAGGAATACATCTCCGAATCGATCTGGAACACGCCCTCTCCCTTCGGAGGTCACTGGCAATGGGTGCATGAGAGCGCGGGGGTCCGAGCCGCGATCGTCGCCGTCGGGATCAATATCTCCGCGAAGCAGCTGCAGCGGTTCGAGGAGCGCTACGATGACGGAGACATGCGGGCCGGAACCTACCGTCAGCTGTCCGAATCGCAATATGGACGGGTCCTGGAAACCGAGCCGTAATCGCCGCACCGGTTCTTCCACGGATCGCCTCATCCCTTGACGCGCGTCAAACCGGCCGGTTGCCAATTCTGGTATTGTATCCCGATGGACCTCTCCCACGTTCGAAAATCCCCCTACCTGGAACTCATCGCAGCGGGCGAGCCGTTTCGTCTGCTCTTTCCCATCGGGACTGCGGCCGGGATCCTCGGTGTGCTGCTCTGGCCACTGCACGCCATGGGATGGATGGACGGGTACCCACTCACCGCGCATACGCGGATCATGGTCGAGGGATTTTTGGCAGCGTTTGTGTTCGGGTTTCTCGGCACCGCACTTCCGAGGATGCTCGAGGTTGCGCGCTCCGGGGCTCTTGAGATCTTCACGTGGGGCGGCGCGCTGGTGACGATCACCCTATTTCACTTCTGGGGGTGGCACCTGGTTGGCGACATACTCTTCCTGGTCCTCTTTCTCTGCTTCCTGACAAGCCTTCTGATCCGGGCGCAACACCGGAAAGACACCCCGCCGCCCGGTTTCGTCCTTGTAGCCATGGGTATGCTCTGCGGGATCGCGGGAACCGCCCTGCACATCGCCATCGGAGCGCTTCCGGGCGGGATGCCGCCGTGGGTCTACCCGCTCGCACGAACGCTCCTGTACCAAGGATTCCTCCTGCTTCCGGTGATGGGGGTCGGTGCCTTTCTGCTCCCGCGTTTCTTCGGATTGCCGAACCGACACAGCTTCCCCGAGTCCCTGGCCCTGCCCCCGGGGTGGACCGCGCGCGCGCGCTTTGCCGCACTCTGCGGCATCGTTGTCGTTGCAAGCTTCGCGCTCGAAGCGCTCGGGTACCTTCGAACCGGGTACGCGCTTCGCGCAATCGGGGTTCTGGTGTACTTGATCCGGGAGGTGCCGGTCCATCAGGCCCGGTTCAGCCAGGGCAGTCTCGCGCGGACTTTGCGGGTCGCCCTCGCAGCCATCCCGCTGGGATACCTCGCCCTCGCCGTCCATCCCGGATGGCAGCTATCGCTGATTCACGTCGTCTTCATCACCGGATTCAGCCTGCTGACATTCACCGTCGCCAGCCGGGTGGTCCTGGGCCACAGCGGTCGCTCGGATCTCTTCGCCGCCCGACTCAAAGCAATCGGTGGAATGGCTGTGCTGCTCGTACTCGCGCTGGGCATGCGCCTCATCGCAGAAGCCTTTCCGGCGGTTCGCATCCCCGTCTACGCGATCTCAGCGCTCCTATGGATCGCGGGCGCCCTGATTTGGGCGGTGACCATCCTGCCCCGCGTCCGGTACCCCGATACGGAGTAAGGCCGGGTTCACGGCACACCAGCGCGGGTGAAAGGCAAAAGTGTATATTGGTTGATTTTACATAATTATTTATATTTAATCTTGTCTCTATCGCATCCCGTGCCAATGTTCATTCGCTTAGAACATGGCATTCCCAGACGGTACGGTGCGATGGTTGCGAGTAGCTCGACAGGGATCGGGTCCGGCGCGCCACTTGTTGCTTGCGCTGGCGGTACAAGCGGCGGTGCTCCTGGCGACCGGGTTTGTCGCGGTGTTTGCACCGATGCTGCGGCAGGAGCCAGAGTTCACCGCGCGCAAGACGGTGTATCTTCCCCAACGCGAACTGGAGCATCGAATGTCACTCTCCGAGTTTCAGCAGGCCGCCACCCCGGCGCTGCAACTGGAGCGATTGAGCACTGCGGCGATGCTGCCCGATACGGTGCCACAGCTGCCGGATCTGCCCGAGGTGGCGTTCTCGCCGTTCGATCGCGAAAACCCGATGCAGGAGGCCCACGCCCTGCTGGGCCGTACGGGATTGCTTGGGATGCTGGACGACGCCGGCTCCGGGCCATCGGAGCTCTCCTTTCTGGGGGTCGAGGATCGTGCCGAACGCATGCTCATCCTCTTCGATGTCTCGCTCTCCGTAAAAAATAAGGTCGAGGCGGCGGGAATGACGATGGAGGTGATCCGTGACGAGGCAGCGGCGGTAATCCGCCAGCTCAACGCGAACACCCTGTTCGGACTGGTTCAGTTCACGCGGCGCTACCAGGCGTTTCGGGACTACCTCGTCCCCGCTACCATGGACAACAAGGAAGCGGCGGCTGATTGGCTTGCCCGTGAATTCCGCACCACCGGATACGCCCCCGGCGGATGGACAAACGGCTCTCCCAACGGGATCCAGTTGATTCTCGAGGCCGCTTTTGCGATGGAACCGGATGTGATCATACTCCTCTCCGACGCCAACTTCTATCGTGACACACCCGCGAAGCAGTTCGGTGAAACCGTACCGCACGCAGAGATCGCCCGTGACGTGGAGCAGTTCCAGGCGCGCCTGGAGGAGACGACCCGCCTCCACTTCATCGGCTTCCAGGTACGCGAGGCTGACCGCGATGCCATGAGCCGCATGGTCCGCCGGTACGACGGGCGATACCGGGATTACCGTTGAGCGCACCTACGCTACGGCGACTTCCAGCGCACCGAAAGCGGAACCGGGATCGCCGCAGGCGCGTGCCAGCGTCTCCCGCCACCGGCCGGCCTCACCGGGGAGTCCATACGCCGCCAGCGCCGCGTAGACGGCATCCGCCTCCGGCTCGACAACGGGATCGCGCGGGTCTCCCGGCAGATCGGAACGTGCGGCCCGGACAATGTGCCAGCATGCCCACGCGCGCCACCGGTTCACCCCGGCGCGCTCGCCCCGCATGCGTATCGCCTGGTGCTGGAAGCTGATCCGCGGGTTGCCCAGGAATGCCGAATCGCAATGGTGATGGAGAATCCAATGCAGGGCAGCGTACGGAGAGGGCCAATCCCGCAATTCGGCCTCGTCTCCGCGCAACATAGCGTACAATCCGCGCGTCAAAACGAGGATTGAACGAGCCGAAAAACCGCGAAGCCACTGCGCCTGGGCGTAGCGAAGGGCGCTCAAATAGAACGCCCCGTCGCGGCGGTCGCCGTGACGGCTCAGTTCGCGACGATCGAGTCGTTTATCCGCCGCCGGGAGATGCGGACACGACGGTCGACTCCGGTGCATTGAACACGCCATTGGAAAATTCACAACCTTTGAGCGATACGGCGTATCAGAGAAATTGCAAGCCCGGAGCGGGCGTCGCAGGCGATACGGGTTCCTGTGAGGGCTTGTGGGATAAGCATTTGCCGGCGGTTCGGTGTTGCTACAGGCGAGGACGCCTGCGCTCACTTTCCCCTTTCACTCGCATCCACCCTCGGCTATACCATCCCTACTCTGGAATGCGTCCCGCTTCACATATTCACGCCCTGCGCGGGTGGCGTCACCTGGTCCTCGCACCGATGGGCCTGATCTGCCGCTTGTGGACGCGTTCGCTGCGTCTGGACTTGAGCCCGGAGGCGGAGGCTTCGATCCGGAACACGGACTCTCCCACGGTGCTGCTCCTCTGGCACAATCGACTCTTCGTGGCGGGGGAGATCTACCGGCGGTTCCGCCGGCCGCGTCCGCTTTGCTCGCTGGTTTCGGCAAGCCGTGACGGCGCGTGGCTCACCGCGCTGCTCCAGTCCTACGGTATCCTGGCGATCCGGGGTTCGAGCAGTCGACGCTCCCTCACCGCCACCCGCGAAATGCTCGTGCGCATCGGGGCGGGCGACGATATCGCGATCACTCCTGACGGTCCTCGGGGGCCCTGCTATCGGGCGCAACCGGGCGCCGTGCTTGTGGCCCGGCATGCGGATTCCCCGATCATCCTCGTCTCCTGTTCCTATCCCGGCATCCGCCCCATTCGCCTGCGAAGCTGGGATCGGTTCTATATTCCCCTACCCTTCACCCGTGTATGCCTGCACATCGCCCGGTACTCGAGCTACAAGGCGATGGGCCTGCCCGCCGAGCGAGATCGGGCAGCTGCTGAGATCGAACGTCGCCTGATAGAGCTGGCGGCGGAACGAGGCTCGCGGGGAGCGTGAGCCTCGCTCGTCCCGCGCTGCGTGCGAGGGGCCGTGCACGACATGCCACGCGCGACTCACTCGAACGTGAATGCTTCAAGGACCGTCTTGCTGCCGGGCGTGACGCGAACGTTCGGACCTGTGGCCCAGATTTCATCGTTGATCAGCAGCTTGCACTCGAACGGGCGTTTGAGCTCCTTGATTATGAGCATCCACTCATCGGCGGCCACATTGTCCATTTTCGCGCCGCGATCCCACGAGAGGCCCGGCCCGTCCCCGCGCAAGTAAAGGGCATTCCCGAATCCGGTGTTGCACTTGGCAATGATCGTGGTTGAAGGGTTGATCGGCTGCGGGCGGTTCTGTGGATCGGTCGGTGCGAACTCGGCATGGTGGCGTCCCGGCTCGGCGTATTCCTTCACGGTCCGCTTCGTAACGGGCGCCTCTGTCGGCGACGGCGTTTTGACCGGAGCTCCGCCGGATACCGGCGGGCGAGCGGGTGTCTTCTTCTTTGCCGAGGTCTTGGGCGCGGTTGATCGTTTTGTCGGGCTCGTCGGCTTCACCGTTTTCTTCGAGGACTTCCTGGCAGCCTTCTTTTTGGATGGTTCGTTGGACATGGTCGTAATTTCAGGTGGTCGGTATTAAGATTGGATTCCGATTCAGTCGAAGGATGTACTCCAGCAGCGAGACATTCAAACTTTGGATTTTGTAGCAAGTTCAATGCCCAAATGCAATGCTGTGATTCCTGCAAAATCGAATCCCCGCTCGGCAGGAACAGAACTCTTCCGTTGACTCCTCCGCAAAAGCATGCCAAGCCTCCCCACCGAAAGAGATGGGGCCGTAGCTCAGTTGGAAGAGCGCGTCGTTCGCAATGACGAGGTCGTCGGTTCGATCCCGATCGGCTCCACCACTTTTTCGTCGGCATCGACGTCGCCTTGACAATCCGCGGCAGGCCCTGCCGAACAGAGAAGGGGCTCACGTCGTGAAAACCTTGAGGGAAGCGGGCGAGCCGGGTGCCTGTCGTGCTACGGGGCCATCCCCGCCGACTCGACGATCCGCGCCGAGACCGTGATGCCGCGCTCGAACATCTCAAGGTGCAGATTCTCATCGGGAGCGTGCACGTTGTTGTCGGGAGTGAACATGCCGATCATGAGGGAGTCCATGTCAAGGAGACGCCGGACCTCTGCGATGATCGGGATGCTCCCACCTTCGCGGAGATAGAGCGGCGGCTTCCCGAAGACCTCGGCGATCGAGCGATCGGCCGCATCGAATGCGCGAGCCAGGCAGGGGTTGATGTCGGAGGATGCTCCTTCCCGCCCTGATGGAACGACCTGGTAGGGCGCGGCTCTGTGCCCTGGATGCACCGACAGTCGCACCTTTGGAGAACAGCGCTCGTGCAGGGTCCGGATTAACTGTTCCTCGATCTCCACGGGGTCCTGCTCCGGGACCAGCCGGCAGCTCACCTTGGCGAACGCCCGACTCGGGATGATGGTCTTCGATCCCTCGCCCTGGTATCCGCCGCCGATCCCGTTGAACTCGAGTGTCGGCATCAACCGCGTCGCCGCCCCCGGGCGCAGTCCATCCACGGTGTGAAAAGCGGGAGCGCCGAGCAACTCGAGATAATCCGAGTCATCGCTGCCGAGCTTTGCGATCTCCTCGCGCTCCCACGCGCGTGCTCCGACGACGCGGTCGTAAAATCCGGGAACATCGACCCATCCATCGGCGTCGTGCAACGACGCGCACAAGGCCGCCAGCGCCTGGACCGGGTTGAGCACCGCGCCGCCGTGGACCCCCGAGTGCAGATCGCTCCGCGGTCCCTCGACCGCAATATCGAGGCAGACCATTCCGCGCAGCCCGGTCGTGATCGCCAGCTGCTCCGGCGACGGACTCGACGTGTCGGACAAGAGGACGAAATCCCCTCGCAGGCGATCGCTGTGACGTTGCAGGATATCGGCAAAACTGGGACTTCCGATCTCCTCCTCTCCCTCGATCACGAACGTGATTCGGAGCGGGAGCGACGGATTCCGTTCCAGCGCGCGCGCCACCCCGGCGATGTGGACCATCATCGGCCCCTTGTTGTCCGCCGCGCCGCGCCCGTACAACCTGCCGTCGCGAACCTCTGGTTCGAACGGCGGGGAACGCCACGCTTCGAGCGGATCGGCCGGTTGCACGTCGTAGTGCCCGTAAATCACCAGGTGCGGCCACTCGGGTCGCCCCTCCCGCACCGCCAGTACGACCGGATGCCGGTCGGTCTCGAGCACGGATACGCAACAGCCAATCTTCTCGAGAAGCCCGGCGATATAGTCACGAGCCCCCTCCATCCCTGCTCGCTGGCGCGAGTCGGTCGAAACGCTGGGATACCGGATGAACTGCTGAACGGCGGCGACAGGATCAAACATGCCCCCACTCTGTACAGATGAACCGAATATTCAACAAGGGACCTCTCTCCAGCTCCGTCACCGCTAGAAGGCTGTTAAAAAACTGGGGCGAATCGTGATTGCAGCTCCGCAACGGCTTATCCAAGGCCGCCTGCGCGACGCTGTGCTGAGGCACCGCTGGTGCACGCCAACGCCGGGGAAGCCGTGGCGCCGTTGCAACCTTCTCGGGTGAATCGATTTATGCGCTTAAGCTGCGGACCGGCTTGCTCAAGCCCAAAATCGCTCTCATCACGGTCGTCCGAGTTTCTCAACAGCCTGCTCGTACTCGGCGATCGCCTCCGGCATCATCTCATGGAGGTCGGCGATACGGCGGCCGTGCGAGGGATGGGTGGAGAGAAACTCCGGGGGCGCGCCCCCTTCCGCCTGCGATTCCATACGTTCCCAAAACGTGACCGCCGCCCGCGGATCGTACCCAGCCCGCGCCGAGTACAGCAACCCGATCCGGTCCGCCTCACTCTCGTGGAGGCGGCTGTACGGCAGGAGGACCCCGAGCTGTGCCCCGAGGCCGACCGCCACCATGACCGCTGTCTGTGTCTGGTCCTCCATATCGCGGGTGGCGTAGTGCGCCCCCATCGTGGCCACCTGGGCGGCCATCGCCTGGGATACGCGCTCATTCCCGTGCCGCAATCCGACGTGAGCGATCTCGTGTCCCATGACCGCGGCGATCTCGTCGTCCGATTCCGCCAGATCCATCAGCCCGGTATAGAACCCGACCTTTCCTCCGGGCATTGCAAACGCGTTGACCGCCTCGTCCTCGAAGACGACGAATTCCCAAGCGCCCCCGACCGGATCGACTCCCGAGGCGCGGGCCACCCGCTCACCGATGCGATTGAGCCGCTCGGTGTAGGCGGGATCGCTCGAGACCGGCATCTCCCGTTTCATCTCGCTGAACTGCGACGATGCAATCTCGGCCAACTGCTGCTCGGGCATGAACCGCAGGGCTCGGCGTCCGGTTTCCGGAACGGTGATACAACCCTGCATTACGGCGACGAGCGCGAGCAGCGCGCACAATCGGAGGGGGACAATCTGTTGGAGCATAGAAGCCAGTTTAGCGTCGCAAATCGATTTGACCAGCACTCTTTTTCGCAGGCGTTCCGCTGATTTCGGGTGGAGTCCGGCGTGAAACCGCTTGACTTGCCTGAGCGTTTGCCCATGTTTCCCGCCTTTGATTTCAGCGGAGGCTCGAAGGCCTTTCCATGTGATGGCGCAACACTTTAAAGACACCCTGAACCTGCCGCGGACTCCGTTTCCGATGCGGGCGCGACTGGCTGAACGGGAACCGCAACGCCTGGCGGAGTGGCGCCGGACAAAGCTCTACGATCGCTGCACGGCGGCCCGGCGCGACGGCCCGCCGTTCATCCTGCACGACGGTCCGCCATATGCGAACGGGAACATCCACATGGGTCACACGCTCAACAAGGTCCTCAAGGACTTCGTGGTTCGCTACAAGACGATGCGCGGATGCCATACCCCCTATGTTCCCGGCTGGGACTGCCATGGTCTTCCGATTGAACAGCAGATCCTCAAAGAGGTCGGCGACGCCATCCACGACATGGAACCGATGGCCCTGCGGCGCCTTTGTTACGAGAACGCCGCGGCGTGGATCGACGTCCAGCGCGAGCAGTTCCAGCGCCTCGGAATTCTCGGCGACTGGGACCGCCCCTACCAGACCTTCGATCCCGCCTACGAAGCCGGGGTCCTGAAAACGCTTCTTGCGCTCGTCCAGCGCGGCCTCGTCTACAAAGGGCACAAGGCGGTCCACTGGGATCCCGTTTTCCGCACGGCGCTCGCCGAAGCGGAGATCGAGTACCACACTCACGAATCGCCATCGATCTATGTTGCGATGGAACTGCTTGACGCCGCCGGCTTCCCGGCGCTCGCCGGCCTCGACAACGCCGCGTTCGTGATCTGGACGACCACCCCGTGGACGATACCGGCAAACCTCGGAATCTGCCTGCACCCCGAGCTGGAATACGTTGCGCTTCAGGCGGGGGACGGTCGCAACTACATCGTTGCGAAGGGACTCGCGGAGTCCTTCAAGTCGGCGTGCGGACTCGAGAGCGCACGCGAAGTCGCCGCGTTCGGCGCTGCGGAGTTCGACCGTGCGCGGGCACGGCACCCGATATTCGCCGAGCGCGAAAGCCTCGTCATGCTCGCCGATCACGTCACCCTCGAGCAAGGCACCGGATGCGTGCACACCGCCCCGGGCCACGGCGCCGACGACTTCAACATCGGCGCCCGGTACGGACTCCCGGTTTTCGTGCCGGTAGATGATCGGGGGCGCTTCACCGCCGATTACCCTGATATGGAAGGGGTCTTCGTCTTCGACGCCAACGCGAGAATCGTGGAGCGACTCCGCGAGTCCGGCCACCTGCTCGCGCATACGACCGTCCGGCACGATTACCCGTACAGCTGGCGGAGCAAGAAACCGATCATCTTCCGCGCCACCGAGCAATGGTTCATGGATCTTGCCGGGAAAGGAGTCCGCGAACAGGCGCTCAAGGCGATCGACGACGCCGTCGAATGGATCCCGCGATGGGGATACGATCGCATCCGTTCGATGGTCGAACGGCGCCCTGAATGGTGCCTGAGCCGTCAGCGCCATTGGGGCGTGCCAATTCCCGCCCTGCGCTCCCGCAAGTCCGGTAAATCCTTTCTGGACGCGCGCCTGATGGAACGGTTCATCGCCATCGTGGAAACGGAGGGAGCCGGCGCGTGGTACACCAGGCCGCTCGCGGACCTGCTACCCGAGAATTTCCGCTTCGAGGAGACCGGGGAGAACCGGCCGGAGGATTTTGAGAAGGAGTTCGACATTGTCGATGTCTGGTTCGAGTCCGGATCGAGCCACATCTCGGTGCTCGAACCGGACGAGCGGCTGCAGAGCCCCGCCGACCTCTATCTTGAAGGCAGCGACCAGCACCGCGGTTGGTTCCAGAGCTCACTGCTCACCGGCATCGGCGCTCGCGACCGCGCCCCCTTCCGAACCGTCCTCACCCATGGATTCATTCTCGACGCCGACGGCCGCGCCATGTCGAAATCCGCCGGCAACGTCATCTCGCCGCTCGACCTGGTCGAATCCTACGGCGCGGACATCCTTCGACTGTGGGTCGCCAGCCTCGACTACCGCAACGACGCTTCAATCTCCCAGGATATTCTCCGGATCATCGCCGACACGTACCGGACGTTACGCAACACCCTACGCTTCCAGCTCGGAAATCTCAACGACTTCGATCCTGCTGGCGACGCGCTCGCTCCCGACGCCCTGGCACCGATCGATCGGTGGGCGCTCGACCAGGTCGCCGAACTGATCGACCGTGTCACCGCGGCGTTGGACCGCTACGAGTTCCACCGCGCCTACCAGCTGATCAACCGGTTCTGCACGGTGACGCTCTCCGCCACCTACCACGATCTGCTCAAGGACCGGCTCTACACATTCGCCCCGAATAGTCCCGAGCGCCGGTCCGCCCAGACCGTGTTGCACCACGCCTTCTCGACACTCGTGCGGCTGCTCGCCCCATTCCTCGTGTACACCGCCGACGAAGCGTACGCCGCCTGTCGCGGAGAGCCGGCCGATCCGGAGGATTCCGTGCACCTCGCCGACTGGCCGCAGGCGCCCGAGGCGTGGCGCTCCCCCGAGGCACGGGCTGCGGTCGAGCAGCTGCACACCGTGCGCGACCGGGTCAACGAGGCCCTCGAGCAGCTTCGGCAACAGAAACAGATCGGCCAGGCGCTCGACGCCGCGGTTCAGATTTCCGGGAATTCCACCATCTCCGGGTGGCTCGAGCTTCAGGAACACGCTCCCCACCTTCCCGAGTTCTTTATCGTGTCCGCAGTACACCTGACGGAACAACCCGGCGCAACCGGTTTACAGATAGAGGCGCGACACGCCGAGGGAGTCCAATGCCCCCGTTGCTGGCGCTGGGTCCCCGAACTCGTGACCTCGTCGCATGGTGACGTCTGCCCACGCTGCCGCGAGGCACTCGCACCCCTCGACCACGCTTCCACCAAACCATAGATCCATGAGTCCTTCCAAAAAATCGTCCAAACCCTCCGCTTCGCGCAAGAAGCCCGCGCGCAAGTCCGCCCCTGCACCCCGAAAGCGACCGGCGGCAAACAAGCGCGGCAGTGGGACATCCGCCGCGAAGAAAGCCGTGCGCAAGCCCGCGGCGGCGAAGAAATCGGCCGCGAAAAAACGGCCCGT
Organism: Opitutales bacterium; assembly: GCA_007133065.1. Lineage (GTDB taxonomy): Bacteria > Verrucomicrobiota > Verrucomicrobiia > Opitutales > Oceanipulchritudinaceae > SLNJ01. Next base: position 80,299 of record SLNJ01000056.1, on the reverse strand, counting down.
AAAGAAGGTCGCCGTCAAGAAATCCGCTGCGAAGAAGCCCGCCGCGAAGAAGTCGACCGAAAGAAAGTCTGCGGGGGAAAAAGCAGCGGCCACAAAGTCCGCCGGCACCAAAACCGCGGCCGGCGCACCGTCGAAACCGCGCAAGTCGAAGACAAAGCGATCCGGCGCCCAATCGGCGCGCACCGCGAAACCCTCCCCGAAATCCGCCAAATCCGCCGGCAGCGGCGAGAGCACCCAGGCGATCAAGTCCATGGCCCAACGGCCCAAACACACGCCCGCGGTGTTCAAACTCCCATCCCGGAAAACCACCCCGATCGTATTCACCCTCGAAGACGTGCGGGAGGCGCTCAAAACGCGCCGTTCGGAGGATAAAGAACCCGAGACGACAACCGGCAAAGAAGTCGCGGCCAAGACGGCGGCGCAACCGGCGACCGGGAAACAAGAAGACGGGGAGAAGGCCGTCGTGACGGCTCAGGAGAAAACGGATCGTCCGCCCTCCCGCGTCGGTGCCGCCTCGATCACCGATATTCTCGGATTCAAGCCCGGCGAAGGGAAGAAGAGCCTCTCGCTCGACGCAGAGCGGGTACCAAAAAAGTGGATGCGCTACTACAAACTCCTGCTGGAGCTTCGCGACCACGTGCGCGAAGGGCTCGACACGCATTCACGCGAGACGCTGAAACGCTCCAGCAAGGAGGATTCCGGCGACCTTTCAAGCTACTCCCAGCACATCGCCGACGCGGGAACCGAGACGTTTGACCGGGACTTCGCTCTGAGCCTCGTCTCGACCGAGCAGGAAGCCCTTGCCGAGATCGAGGGGGCCATCGAACGGATTTACGATGGGACCTACGGCGTGTGCGAGGTCACCGGCAAACCGATTCCAAAGGAACGTCTCCTGGCAGTCCCGTTCACCCGGTTCTCCGTGGAGGGACAATCCCAGCACGAACGCACCAAGCGACGGGCCTCCCAGCGTACCGGCGCCTTCGTCGACTTCAACAGCGACGAAGCCGTCGCCTTCTCGGACGACGACAACGATGACTGAGTCCCCGGCTCAGGGGCTCGCGCATCACCTCGCAGGCATCGGCCGCTATCGGCTCCTGCTCGGCATCGCGGCGACGGTCCTTATCCTGGATCAGACCGCCAAGATCTGGATACAGTTCTACTCGGGTCTTCCCCACGGCGTATATCCGCCGTGGGCGGGGATTACGATCATACCCGGATTCTTTAACCTGGTGTTCAGTACGAATACCGGCGCCGCGTGGGGCATGTTTGCCGGCTACGGACGCGTTCTGACTCTCCTGGCGGTCGCCGCGCTCGCTGCGATCTTCTGGTTCCGCCACAGCCTGCAATTGCCCGAACGCCGCATGCAAGTTGCCTTCGGGCTTCTCTGCGGCGGCATTGCAGGCAACCTGGTCGATCGCGCCGCCCACGGCTACGTTGTCGACTTCCTCGATGTCATCATCTTCAACTATCGATGGCCCACCTTCAATATTGCCGACTGCGGCATAACCATCGGGGTCACCCTCTACATCATCCTAAGCTTCACGCGTTCAAACGCGGAGGAAGACCGCGGTTAGGTTGCATTCCTTTTTGACTTGTCAGCCGTTCAAAGGCTCCTCTTATTGTCGCGATTCTTGAGAGCCGTGCCGACAGGGTGATTGCATTCGCCTTCCCGCCCGGTAGGGCACTTGGGGTTGCCAGAGCATTTTTCCCCGGCAAACATGCCGGCTCCTTTGAGACGATGATCGACAAACCAGAACTCCACCGCCCGCCGGAGGCGGGCGGCATACCACCCGAGCCGGCCGAGCACGCGGCCGGCGCGCCACAGCGATAATATGGCCGGGGAAATCGTATCCATCGCAGTAACGGTTTCGCTGGCGCTTCTTTGTGTCGCTCTGGTGGTCGCAATCGTCCGGCTGGCAAAGGGCCCCGGGCTGCCGGACCGGGTGGTCGCGCTCGACCTCATCGCCTACCTGGCGATCAGCCTCATCGCGACCTTCGCGATTGCCGCGGATCATCCTGCATTCCTGGACGCCGCAACGCCGCTCGCCCTCATTGCGTTCCTCGGGACCATCGCGTTCGCGCGGTACATTCAGAAACAGGCCGACCAGGAGGAGCAGCCGTGACTGACCTGGTTGCGGTCATCTGCGCCATTCTGATGGTGGGTGGGGCGATGTTCTGCCTCGTGGCGGCGATCGGGGTGCTCCGACTGCCGGACCTGTTTATGCGCATGCACGCTTCCACCAAAGCGGGCACCCTCGGCGCCGGGATGCTGCTCGTGGCGGTCGCCCTGCATTTCGGAGCGGGGGGAGTCACCGCCCGCGCACTGGTGACCATCGCGTTCCTCGTGCTTACCGCACCGGTCGCCGCGCACATGATCGCTCGCGCCGGGTACTACCGTGGAACCCAACTCTGGAAGGGCACCATCACCGATGCCCTCAAACCGAACCAAACGCAGCGGGCGGATCGGGAGAGCCCGGAGCAGGTGCAAAACCGTAATTGACGGGGCCATGGGCGTATTGATCAGTCTTCTCATCGGTTGCGTCGTGGCCTTCGCGGCTCCGTTGTTGAACCGGGCGGCCGGTTCACGTGCCGGTGTGATTCTCGCGCTGCTCCCGCTCGGCCTGACCGCCTATTTCGCCACATTCGTGCCGCGCATTGCCGCGGAGGGCGCGCTGCGCCAATCGATCGCGTGGGTCCCCGCCCTGAACGTAAACCTGTCGTTCTATGTTGACGGGTTGAGCGTGCTGTTCGCCCTCATCATCAGCGGAGTCGGCTTCTTCATCGTTCTCTACGGAAGCGGCTACCTGAAGGGCCACCGCGATCTGGGCCGGTTCTACCTGGCGGTCACCCTGTTCATGGTGTCGATGCTGGGGGTCGTCCTGGCCGACAACATCATTACCCTCTTCGTATTCTGGGAGTTGACCAGCTTCACCTCCTACCTGCTCATCGGATTCAACCACGAACAGGAGCGCGCCCGAAAGGCGGCGTTGCAAGCGCTGCTTGTAACCGGCACCGGGGGACTCGCCTTGCTCGGGGGCTTGATCCTGATGGCATTTGTCGGCGGATCCTACGAGATCTCCGAACTTCTAAACCAGGGCGAGGTGCTGCGGGAGCACGGGCTTTACACTGCCATCCTGATCCTTGTGCTTGCGGGGTGCTTCACCAAGTCGGCCCAGTTCCCGTTTCACTTCTGGCTGCCGGCCGCAATGGAAGCGCCGACCCCGGTCAGTGCGTACCTGCACTCCGCGACAATGGTCAAGGCGGGCGTATATCTCATGGCGCGCCTCCACCCGGCTCTCGGGGGCACCGACCTGTGGATCCTTCTGTTGGCGGGATTCGGAGCGGCGACGATGGTAATCGGATCGTGGCTTGCCCTCTGCCATTCCGATCTCAAGCGGATTCTCGCCTACACCACCGTGATGGGTCTGGGAACCCTCACGATGCTTCTGGGCATCGGTCAAACGGAATACGCGGTGGTGGCGGTCGCGGTGTTCACCCTGGCCCACTCCTTGTACAAGGGCGCCCTGTTCATGGTGGCCGGATCGATCGACCACGAGGCGGGAACCCGCGACGTCGGCGAGGTCGGCGGTCTGCGAAAAGCCATGCCGATCACTGCGGCGGCAGCCCTCGTAGCTGCGCTCTCAATGGCGGGCATCGTGCCGTTCTTCGGATTTATCGCCAAGGAGTTCGTGTACGAGGCCGCGTTGGCCGCGGGATCGCTCCCCCGCCTGCTGCTGGCGCTCGCGATTCTCGCCAACGTGGCCGGGGTGGCGGCCGCCGGAATCGTCGCGCTGAAGCCCTTTTACGGTCCGGTTCGGACCACACCGAAGCACCCGCACGAAGCCCCGATCGCGATGTGGGCGGGCCCTGTTGTACTCGCCCTCCTCGGACTCCTCTTCGGACTGGCTCCGGGGCTGATCGCGGCGCCGCTGATCAACCCGGTCGCCGGTGCGATCGCCGGAGCACCGGTCTCGGTCGAGCTGGTCCTCTGGCACGGGTTCACTCCCGTGCTCGGGATGAGCCTGATGACGCTCGCACTCGGGATCGGTGTATTCTTCCTGTGGAACACGTGGCGGGAGAGCCGCTTCGCCCGGGGATTCAACCGCGCGTTCGGTGTCGCTCCGGAGAATGCGTACTTCCGGACCATCGACGGAATGCTGTGGATCGCCCACTGGCAGACCCGGATTTTCCAGAGCGGTTACCTTCGCCACTATCTGACGACGGTGATCGGTGTCACGGCGTTCGCAGTCGGATTCACCCTGCTGAGCCGGCACGGACTCGTTCTGCCGGGAGGCTGGAGTGCGATCACATTCTACGAGTGGACCCTGGCCGGCATCATGGCCGCCGGCGCGCTGGTCGCGGTCTTCGCCCGCTCGCGAGTGACCATGGTGGTGGCAATCGGCGCGGTCGGGTTCAGCGTCGCGCTCATCTACCTGGCAAACAGCGCGCCCGACCTGTCCATCACGCAGATCATGGTGGAAACCCTTACGGTCGTCCTGTTCGCCCTGGTCCTGATCCATCTGCCAAGCCTCCGGCCCGTGGAATCCCGTGCGTCGCGCCTCCGGGACGCCGCGGTCGCCACCGCGCTCGGTGCGGCGGTGACCCTGGTCATGCTCACGGTGCTGACCGAACCGATCTCCCCCCACCTGACGGAGTACTTCGGCGCGCACAGCTACGTGACCGCCCATGGCCGCAATATCGTGAATGTCATCCTGGTGGACTTTCGTGCTCTCGACACCCTCGGAGAGATTGTGGTGCTCGGCATCGCCGGACTCGGCGTGTTCGCCCTGGTCAAACTGCGGGCGAAAAAGCGACGCGATGGAGGTGCGGACGTATGAAATCCCTGATCCTCCAAACGATCGCGCGCCTGCTTTTGCCGCTCATGATCCTCTTTTCCGTATTCCTGATGCTGCGTGGACACAACGAGCCGGGCGGCGGATTCATCGGAGGCCTTGTCGGCGCCGGCGCATTCTCTCTCTATGCCGTTGCCTTCGGTCCCGCCAGCGCCCGCGGTGTGCTGCGGGCCGACCCGCGAACGCTCCTCGGGCTCGGCCTGCTTGTGACGGTGCTCTCCGGATTTTTCGCCATGGTACTGGGCGATGCCTTTCTCACCGGGCAATGGCTCATCTTCCATATCGGGGAAGCCGATTTCCACCTGGGAACCGCCCTGCTATTCGACATCGGCGTCTACCTGGTCGTGGTGGGCGCCACCCTGACTGTCATCTTCTCACTCGAGGAGGAAAGCACCTGATATGGAGCCGTTACTCGCCATCATGGCCGGTTTTCTGTTCGCCTCGGGATTGTATCTTATGCTGAGGCGGAACTACGTGCGCGTTGTGATTGGATTGATCCTGATCAGCAATGCCGCCAACCTGGTGATCTTCACCATGGGACGCCTGGCGCGGGGCAACCCGCCGCTGGTTGCCACCGGCGAGACAATGCCCGCCGAGGGATTCGCCAATCCCCTGCCCCAGGCGCTGATCCTGACCGCGATCGTAATCGGATTCGGCCTGCTGGCTTTCGCCCTCGTCCTCGCGTACCGGGCTTACCGGGAGCTGGGCACGGTGGATGTGGATGCGATGCGGGTGGCCGAACCCCCGTATCCCGGTGAGAAAACCGTATCTGGAACACCAGACCAGGAGGAGGCATAATGGATTGGCTCCTCGTTCTTCCCCTCGCGATCCCACTTTTCTTCGGGGTCGTCTCCATCCTGGCGCGCAATAACCTCCTGCTTCAGCGCTGGTTCGGCGTCCTGGGGATGGTCGTCCTCCTGGTTGTGTCGATTGCGATTCTGATCGGCGTGCGCACACAGGGAATCCTGGTCGACCAGATGGGGAATTGGATCGCCCCGTTCGGGATCACCCTCGTGGCGGACCATCTCACGGCATTCATGGTGCTGATCACCGCCATCATGGGCCTGGCCGTCGCCATCTACTCGCTCGCCAACATCGACGCCGAACGCGAATCGTTTGGCTACTATCCCCTCCTGCACATCCTGCTGATGGGTGTGAATGGCGTTTTCCTCACGGGCGACCTGTTCAACATGTACGTGTGGTTTGAGGTGATGCTCATCACCTCCTTCGTGCTCCTGGCTCTGGGAAACCGCAAGGAGCAGATGGATGGAGCGATCAAGTATGTTACGATCAACCTGGTCTCCTCTCTCGTCTTCCTCTCCGGAGTGGGTATCCTCTACGGGATGACCGGGACGCTGAACATGGCCGACATGGCGGTCCGCCTCGACGCCGTCGATTCCCCCGGACTCGTCACCACGGCCTCGATGTTCTTCCTGGTATCGTTCGGGATCAAAGCCGCCGTGTTCCCGTTGTTCTTCTGGTTGCCGGCCTCATATCATACACCCCCGGTGGCGGTCTCCGCGATTTTCGCAGCCCTGTTGAGTAAGGTTGGCGTCTACGCGCTGATCCGCGTCTTCACGCTGCTGTTCGTGCAGGAGACCGGCTACACCCACCAGATCATCCTCTGGGTCGCCGCCGTTACGATGCTTACCGGGGTTCTCGGGGCGGTGATGCAGACGGAATTCCGGAAACTCCTCTCCTTCCACATCATCAGCCAGATCGGGTATATGATCATGGGACTGGGGTTGTACTCTCCGCTGGGGATCGTGGGATCCGTCTTTTATGTGATCCACAACATTATCGCGAAGACCAACCTTTTTCTGGTCAGCGGCGTGGCCAATCGGATCGCCGGGTCGTTCCACCTGAAACACCTCGGCGGTCTCTACCGCAAGCATCCGTTCCTCTCCATCATGTTCATCATCCCGGCATTCGGTCTCGCCGGATTCCCCCCGCTCTCCGGCTTCTGGGCGAAGCTCACGCTCACGATCGCCGGGCTCGACGCGCGCGAGTACGTCGTCGTCGGCATCGCCCTCTTCGTCGGGCTGCTCACCCTCTTCTCGATGACAAAAATCTTTGCAGAGGCCTTCTGGAAGCCGCTTCCATCGGACCGCCCGAAGCCGGCTGCGGAAGTCGAGGGAATCCCCGGGGTTGCGGGGATCCGGACCATGATGGTCCCGATTGTACTCCTGGCCGTGATGACCGTGGTCCTCGGCCTCGGCGCGGGCCTATTCATCAATGTTTCGCTGGATGCGGCCGAGGAACTGCTCGATCGCACGCGCTACATTAACGCCGTATTAGGAGATCCATGAGTCGATTCATTCTCAATATCCTGATTGCACTCGGATGGGCCGCGATCATGGGCGAACTCAGCATGGGGACGCTCGGCACGGGGTTCGTCTTCGGATACCTCATCCTGCTGCTGGCCGCACCCGTCCTGCCGCGATCCGCGTACACGGATCGCGTGTGGCGCGCGATCGGACTCGGCCTCTATTTCATCAAGGAACTGGTCGTCTCCAGCCTTATTGTCGCCCGGGATGTCCTGCGGCCCGGCTTTCACATGCATTCGGGAGTGATCGCCGTTCCGCTTGATGTAACCTCCGATATCGAGATCACCATGTTCGCCAACATGATCTCGCTCACGCCGGGCACGCTGAGTATCGAGATATCGGACGACCGCAAGACCCTGTACGTCCACGCAATGTATCTGGATCCGCGCCACATTGACCAGGCCGCTTACACGATCAAAACCGGCCTCGAGCGCCGCATTCTTCAGTTGTTTCACTGAGGGAGCGGACACCGGCTGGAAGCCGGGTGGCTTGTTTTTGCTTGCAGGCCTCCCAGAATCCCCTAGCCTGACGCTTGTTCGCCATCACGAAGGTTGTGGCGGACAGTTCTGGAACACCGCACCCCACCCATATCAGCCACACGCCTGATTCATGTTATTCGTCTCGATGAAACGGGGCCGCCGAGGCCCGAGCCGCGGCGCATTCTCCCAGATCGATCTCACCCATGGCCGTCGCCGCATCCATCTGAGCCGGCGTATCGCGGGGCCTCTCTGGCGCATGCTCAGGTGGCTTCCCAATCTCCTCCTCGTCGGGTTCAACTGGCTTCTAGGAGACGGAAGACCCAAACCCCGTCGCAAACATACCGCCTTCTTCGACTACCGGAGGCATTGATTCGCGCGCAACCCCGCGTCGCGTACCGCAGAGGAACCGTTGAACGGTGCGTCAGGCGTTGCGTGAGACCATTTCGTGGAATTTCGCGAAGAGCGGATCCGAGTCGTGGGGGCCCGGGGAGGCCTCGGGATGGTACTGGACCGAGAAGACGGGGTAGTCCTTGTGGCGGAGCCCTTCAACCGTGTTGTCGTTGAGATTGATTTCGGTCACGATCGCGCCACGGTTCTCGAGCTCGTCGCGGGATGCCGCGAACCCGTGGTTCTGGGAGGTGATGGCGACCACCCCGGTCTCGAGGTTCTTGACCGGCTGGTTGGCGCCGCGATGCCCGAACTTGAGCTTGTACGTTGAAGCGCCAAGGGCGTGGGTGATCATCTGATTGCCCATACAGATCCCAAAAACCGGATAGTGCTCAATGAGCGCGGCCACGGTTTTGTGAACGTACCCAACCGCACCGGGATCACCCGGACCGTTGCTTAGGAAAACCCCTTTCGGATTGCGCTCGCGCACCGCCTCAACCGGGGTGTCTGCGGGTAGCACGTCGACGTCGAACCCGTGGTAGCTGAGACGGCGAAAGATATTATACTTGGCGCCGAGATCGATGGCGACAATGTAGTGCCGGTCGGGTTTCGCACGCGGCGGCTCCAGCTGCGTGCCTTCAACCGTGAACGGTGTCGACGGAAACCGCTCCTCGTCCCAACGGAAAATCTCTTTGGCGGTAACTTCCTTGACGTAATCGCTGCCGACGAGCCCGGGCCATTCGCAGGCGCGGCGCACCGCCTCCTGATCCGACAGATCCTCGGTGCTCAGGCACGCCTTGCAGGCCCCATGCACGCGAAGCACCTTGGTGATCGCCCGGGTGTCAACTCCATTCAGCGCGGGGATTCCATGACGCTCCAGATAGTCCGGGAGCGTCTCCCGACTTCGATAGTTGCTTGCGATTGGTGAGAGATCGCGCACCAGGAATGCACGCACTTGGGGGCACGGTGACTCGTCATCGTCCGGGTTCACCCCGTAGTTCCCAATCTGGGGCGCCGTCATCGCCAGGATCTGGCCGTGATACGAGGGATCGGTCAATATCTCCTGATAGCCGGACATCGAGGTGTTGAACACCGCCTCGCCCACCACACTCCCGATCGCTCCAAATCCAACTCCGCGGTAGACGTGCCCGTCCTCCAACGCCAATACACCAGTGCGTCTCGCAATCATTGCTCTCCTACCTAGTACGCCAGCGGATCCGGGGCAAGGGTTATTTGTTGGGATCGCCTCCGGCGAAGTCCAACAGACTGCTAATCCCTCAGGACCTTCCGCATCGTCTCCAGAATCGCGTCGGCCTCCTGGCGGTCGATCCAGTAGTAAACATCACGACACATCTTCCGGTTTTTAACCACACCGGCCTGGCGGAGAACCCGGAGATGATGGGAGATCGTCGGCTGAGCAAGATTGAGCTCTTCAGCCAGCTGAGAGACGTTGATTCCGAACTCGCAATCCTCCCGTTTGGGAAGCCGGGCGAGAATGCGCACGCGTACGTGGTCACCAATGGCCCACAATTGCCTGGCCAGCGTCTCATTATCAATCGTCATCTCAGCTTAAGAAGAAATTTCATCCATGCATTGACATTTATGAATATCTCGATGAATTTCTGCGTCAACTGGAATCGAACCACTCGATTCGCTATCTGGCAACCTGGAAACCTATGTATCCAAACGACCGAACTGCAAACTGGCACAGCGGGCAGGGCCTGTGGGATGACGTGCCCGCCGAGGACTGGAACAGCTGGATCTGGCAACTTAAAAATCGTCTGACGCGCGTGGAGGAGTTGGAGCGCCACATGACCCTGACGCCGGAGGAGCGTGCGGGGTGCCGTTTTGCGAACAAGCGGCTGGCGCTGGCGATCACGCCGTATTTCTTCAACCTCGTCGACCGGGAGGACGCGGACTGTCCAATCCGGCGGCAGGTGATTCCGCGGGGGGCGGAGATGGAGCGTGCGCCGGAGGAACTGCTCGATCCGGTAGGCGAGGAGGAGACGATGCCGGTCCGGGGCGTGGTGCACCGTTACCCGGACCGGGTGCTCTTTCTTGTGACCGACCGCTGTGCGGCCTACTGCCGGTACTGCACGCGCAGCCGGCTGGTCTCCAACGCCCAGGATTATAATTTTCATCCGGAGTATGAGAGCGGTCTGAAGTACATCGCGGAGCATCCGGAAATCCGGGATGTCCTGCTTTCCGGCGGCGACCCGCTCCTTCTCTCTGACCGCAAGCTCGCGCACATCCTCGAGCGACTGCGGGCGATCCCGCACGTTGAATTCATCCGCATCGGTTCGCGGATCCCGGTCTTCCTGCCCCAGCGTATCACACCGAAGCTGCAGGAGATCTTCCGCGAATTCGGTCCGGTCTGGATGAGCATCCATGTCAACCATCCGAAGGAGTGCACCCAGGATCTCTACGCCGCGTGCGAGCGTCTGAGTTTCGCCGGCGTACCGCTCGGAAACCAGTCGGTGCTCCTGCGCGGCATCAACGACGATGTCGAGACCATGCGCTCGCTCGTTCACCGGCTCCTCATGATGCGCGTGCGCCCGTACTACCTCTATCAGTGCGACCTGATCACCGGGAGCGCCCACCTGCGCACCGACGTGAAGGCCGGCATCGAGATGATCCGCGGGCTGCGCGGGCACACCACCGGGTACGCGATCCCGCAGCTCGTGATCGACGCACCCGGGGGTGGCGGCAAAATCCCGATCAATCCCGACTACGTCCGGGAAATCACCGACACGGAAGTGGTGATGCGCAACTTCGAGGGCCGCGAATTCCGCTACCCGCTCGTCCACGCTCGCCCCGCCCACGCCGAGCACGAATCGCCTGTTTTGGAGGAAGTATTCATGTAGGGTCGCGCGTTGCGCAAGTGAGCAAGAAGGCGGTGCCGTTCAGTTTTCCCCCTTTCCTCCCGACTTGCGTCTGCGCACAAGGTCGTTAGTGTCTCCCCCCGATGCACATCTACCTGGCCTCCGGAAATCCCCATAAGCTTCGTGAGATTGCGGAGATGCTCATGCGGCTCGACACAACGGTCAACCTTTACTCGGCCGAGGCCTTGGAGGGGATGCCGGAGGTGTCTGAGGACGGCGCAACATTCGAAGAGAACGCCGCGATCAAGGCGCTCGCGATTCAGCCGCTGATCCCACGCGGGGCGTGGGTGCTGGCCGATGACAGCGGCCTGGAGGTCCCGGCGCTCGACGGCGCCCCCGGGGTGCGCTCGGCCCGCTACGCCGGGGCAGGCGCGACCGACGCGGCGAACAACCTGAAACTGCTGCACGAGCTCGAAGGCATTCCCGACGCGGACCGCACGGCACGGTTCGTCTGCGTGCTCCTTCTCCGTTCCTCCACAGACGAGATCCACCGCTTCACCGGAATCTGCCATGGCCGAATCCTCGAATCCCCCCGCGGTACCGGTGGGTTCGGATACGATCCGCTGTTTCAACCGGAGGGTCTCGAGAGCAGTTTCGCCGAGCTCCCTCCCGGCGAAAAGAACCGAATCAGCCACCGCGCGAAGGCTGTCGATCGGCTCGCGCGATGGGTTTCGCTCCAAGTGTGAGCGGGGGTGTCCGCGCCGGATGCAACAGAACCGCACCCCGCGCGAAGCACGGCTAGCTCAGGAACACCAAGCGCTCCGCGAGATCGTTCAACAGCCGCCGAGTCTCGGGGAAGTCGGATCCGAGTTGATCAAAGATCGATTCGAGGGCGTATTCGCGGGCGTAGGGATGGTCGCGGGCGTTGCGGAAATTGTGGCCGCCAAGGGACTCGTAAAAGGCGATGTCCGGAGCCCCCCAACGCTCGGCCCGCCGGCGCACATGACCCGGGAACAACCCGGTCGTGCAGAGATAGTGGTTGCCGATCGCCGCGTGCAGGAAGAACCGCTGAGAGGGCGTCGCCTCCTGCAGGCGCGCCTCCAGGTCATGGCTATATTGAACGATCGTGCGGCCGGATTCCTCGCGGGTCGGCAGCAGACCATGGCAGGTGAACTCAGCCAGGGTCAGCGCGATATAGGCGGCCATCTCCCGGCTTTCCTCTCCGGCCCGGCGCAGGGTGTGCCGTACGAGGATATAAAAGTAGAGTTGGGTGGAGATCTTGAGTTGCTCCGGAGAATCCACCACGGTCTGAAACAGCACCCGATCGTCGAGAATCGATTCCGCCGTCTCAGCGTCCATCAACAACCGCGCCAAACCCCGCCGTTTTCCATGCGAGTCCGCCAGTGTATCCAGGATAAACTGGATGTCGGCAGGAGTCAGCTGGTGAACGATGTGCAGATGCAGGGGGATCATCATCTTCCAGTCGGCATGTTCCGCGGTTCGAGCCTACACGATTCATGATGGATGATGATCGGCGGTTTGTCAAGGTGCGCGTCGCGCGCAACTCCAGTCACGCCCCGTGTGAGACGAACCCGCGCACCATCTGATCCTCTCCGAAGACGGCATGCTCCACGTGAGTGAGTGTGATACACTCCGCGATTCGGGGGGTGGTTCGTCCCTGAAATGCGGCGATGGCTGATGCGTCGGCAAGCAACTTGGGAGCGCGGTATGAGAAGAGGTAGTGGAGCGCGCCCGAGTTCAGCAGATCGCTGAGGATACCTCCACCACCCTCGACGAGGACACCGCAGATCCCTTCCTTCGCGCACCGCGCCCCGATCGCTTCCCACCATCCGGACCGGGGGATCTCCCAGACCGCAACGCCGGCCTCCCGGAGGGGAGCGAGCGCCGCCTCCGGGTGTCCCGGTTCCGTCACCGCGATGGTACGTTCACGCCATCGGTCGGAGAACAAATGCAGTTCCCCACTCCGTTTCGCGCATCGCAGCCGTCGGTCGAACACGATTCGGTACGGCGCGTGCCGTGGGACACCCTGGACCCGCACGGTCAACCGCGGGTTGTCCCGAAGCACGGTCTCTGACCCGACCGCGACTGCAGGGAAGTAACGGCGCCACCGCATGACATCCGCACGCGCATCCTCCCCGGTGATCCACTTCGAATCCCCGTCGCGCGTGGCGATTTTCCCGTCGAGTGTGACCGCAATCTTCGCCGCGACAAACGGTTTTTGTTCACGGATCCAGTGGTTATAAACCAGGTTCAGGTCGGTGCACGCACGCTCCCGGACGCCGGTCACGACGTTGATTCCCCACGACTCGAGCTCCGCGATCCCCCGGCCGGCGTGCGCGGGGTTCGGGTCGATCGCCCCGACGACGACCCGGCGAATCCCCGATTGCCGGATGACTTCCGTGCAGGGGGGGGTGCGCCCGTAGGTGGAACACGGTTCGAGCGTTACATAAAGCGTGGCGATGCCGAGGCCGTCCGGATACGAGCGGGCGTACCCGAGCGCGACTGGTTCCGCGTGCGGCTCGCCGGCGCAGGAGTGGAATCCCTCACCGATCACCTGCGAGCCGAGCGCCACCACAGCCCCGACCATCGGATTCGGATGGGTGTCCCCCCATGCGGTGCGCGCGTTTACCAGCGCACGGTCCATCATCGCGTTATCCCACCGCCGTTGTGTCTCCTCAGTCATGCACAAACGGATTGCTGCGGCGTTCCTGCTCCACGGTGGTCGATGGACCGTGTCCGGGGTAGAGGATCGTATCCTGCGGCAGGGTGTAGATCCGTTGGCGGATCGAGCCCTCGAGAATTTCGAACCCGCCGCCGGGGAGATCCGTCCGGCCGACCCCGCCGCGGAAAATCGTGTCCCCGCTGATCGCCGCTCCCTGATCGCGCAGGTAAAAAAGCACGCTTCCGGGACTGTGTCCCGGAACGAAGCGAACCTCCACCGCTTCGCCGAGGATCTCCAGGACCTCGCCGCCCTGCAGCTCAACATCGACCTGCGCCGGCTCCACTCCAAGCCCCGGCAGCAAGAAGTCAGCCATCTGACTCGGATCCTCAACCAGGCCGCGATCCGCGACATGACAGTATACCGGCACCTCCCCCCTGCGGACCTCCGCGGCCTCCAAGGTGTGGTCCCAGTGCCCGTGCGTCAGGTACAATCCCGTCAGACGGCAGCCCCTCTTTTCGAGGATCGGCGCAATACTCGTCGTCACTTCGAGCGGCGCATCAAACAGCGCCGCCTCCCCGCGCTCCGGCGCAATCAGGAGGTACGCATTCGTCCCGATTGGAGGAAGCTCAAAGTAACGTAATTCCATATCCCCCGGAGCCGTCACGGGTGCACCTCCCGAACCGCTTCGAAATACCACCGAATACCGGGATTCCCCACCGTCCCCACGCCGCCGAGGTCGAACCGCATCGGTTCATCTTCGGACTGGCACCACGGCTTGTTGTGGAAGAACACAGAGAGCGCCGGATTGGCTGCCGCATCCGCGTCGAGTTCGCAGCCGTCGGGCGAGAACGGGTCGTAACTCGCACCGGAACACCCGGTGTAGAAGACCGTAACCGTGTTCACCCCGTGAGCCCGGTACTCATCCAGTTGCGCCACCAGGTGCTCGCATTGCGCATCCGTTGCTGTCGCGCTCGCGGTTCGAATCCCCCACATATCGAACGGCTCGCCACTCAACTGAAATTGATCCCCGGCCACGCTCAGGACGGGCCCTCTTTGCATGGCGGATCTGGACGAATTGGTAGACATGCTCTGAATCGTGGCCCCGGCGGCGAGAGGGGTCCACTTTTATTTTTGTTCCGCTTCATTTCGGCTCGAATCCACGCATCCACGCTCCGCGGTTGACCGGATTTTTCGGATCTGAACGATTCTTTCCTTGGCGACTCCTGACGACAATACTTCGGCGCAGTTGAACCATGCGACGCCGTCCCTTGACGAGCACGACCTGCCCGCCACGCACGAGTCGGGGCGAATTCCATCCCGGAGGGTACGAGGACGAAGCCCGGCATGTCAGCGGTTCGCGGGTTCGGCCGTGGGACCACGGTAGTCGTCCTGCGCGCCCTCGGCCCGGATCGTGGTACGAATGCCGCCACGGCCGCGCCAGACGCTCTCCAGACGCATCCAGCGGGGCTCGAGCAGGTTCCACAGGCAATCGAAGATCTCGTTCGTCACCGCCTCGTAGAAGATTCCCCGGGTTCGAAATTCCTGCAGGTAGAGCTTGTACGCCTTGAGTTCGACGCAGCTTCGATCGGGCACATAGCTCAGGATCATCGTACCGAAGTCGGGATGACCGGTCTTTGGACAGACCGACGTAAACTCATCGGCGATGTGCTGGATGATGTAATCGCGAACGGGTGCGGGATTGTCGAATACCTCAATTTTCATGCGCGATACCTCATACGTGAATCCGGATCCCGCGCCGGAGGAATGTCGGGATGTCGAGATCCACCCCGTCATACATGTTCGACTCGGTCTCCTCAAAGAATCCGCGCGAATCGTCGATGCGACTGAACGGGAACTCCTCTTGTGCAACCGGTTCCCCCACCGTCGCCGTTTCGCGTACGGGTTCGGTGTCGTCCGCCGGAAGCGCAGGGGACTCCCCCGTCCCGGCACCCGATACACCCGCTTCATCGCGCCGCCGGTCGCTTGCCTGCGAGCGGCTCTCGACAAAAGCCGGCTGTGCGGTATGTCCCTGCTCGCGATATCCTCGGTAGCGAGCGCTCCGGTACCGTTTCCCATCAACATCGGTAGCCCCGATCACGCACAGGTGCAGTCGATTGTGGAGACTCCCGTCGATGACGGCGCCGATCACCGTGTTCTCCCGGCTGGAGAACTTCTCGGTGACCGCATCGAGGACTTCGTTCACCATCGCCATACTCAGATCGGGACCGCCAGTGATGTTCACGATCAGGCTGTCGGCCTTGCGGACGTACTTGTTTTCCGGGAGGTGCAGGAGCGGACAAACCTCGAGTTCGCGGAGCGCGCTTCCCACAACGTCCGGACCGGTCCCGACGGCGAGGCCGAACAGCGTCTTCCCGCCGCGACTGCTGAACGCCTTGGTCAGTGTGGCAAAATCGACATTGATCAAACCGTGGTCGTTGAGCATCGAGACGATGGCCCGCACGCCACGGTAGATCCAATCATCGGCGATCGCGAACGCGTCGAGCAGCGTGGACTTTTCCTCGATTTCCTGGAGCAGCAGATCATTTGGCAGGGTAATCACAGCATGGCACGAGCGGCGGAGCAACCCGAGGGCATCCTCCGCTTGTTTGTGCCGCCGCTGGCCCTCCCGGGTGAACGGGAGCGTCACAAACGAAATTACCAGGGCTCCCGAGTCCGAAGCCATGTCCGCAATCACCGGGCTGGCGCCGCTTCCGCTCCCGCCTCCCAGTCCGGCTAGAATGAAGACCAGGTCCACCCCTTCCACCAGCCGGGAAATCGCCTCGCGGTCGGATTCCGCAGCCTGTCGACCGATGTCGGCTTCGCCTCCGGTGCTGAGCCCGCGGGTGACCGTCCGTCCGATCATCAGCTTCTCGGCGATCGGAGACGCATTCAACGTCTTGGAATCGGTGTTGATAACGGCGAGACCGACATGTGAAAGATCATCCATCTTCAGCCGATCGACCGCGTTGTTTCCTGCGCCGCCGACGCCGATGATCTTGATGTTGAGCACGGCGTCCTCGACGGCACCGCGGATCGGACGATTGGGGGATTCCAGATGGTCGTTCTCGCTCATAGTTCAACCCACATTGAAGATTTTCGCCACGCGTTGAAAAAGTCCTCCGCCCGCTACATCCTGCGCATCATCATCGTCGCTCTGCTGAGCACTCAACCCGTAGTAGAGGAGTCCGAACACGGTCGCGTACTCGGGGCGCCGCAATGCGATATCGCGGACCCATGACGGGGATTCGCCGAGCCTGACCTCCACCCCGAGCACGGGTCGCGCAGCCTCGCCAAGCGAGTGCAGCGCGGAGCCTCCGCCGGTCAGGATGACTCCGCCGGGGAGATTTTGAGCGTTGAGAGCGCTGCCGAGTTTGTTCTTGAGGATCATAAACAACTCTTCCGCGCGCGCGTGGAGAATTCGGTAGATCGCATTGCGCGGGATGGGGCGGTCGCCGATGCGCAGATCCCCGTACATCAGCACCTGTTCCTGTTTGTCGCGCTTGTCGACAATCGCCTTGCCGCAACGATGCTTGATGTTTTCCGCATTGGAAGCGTTGATGCGCAATCCGATACTCAGGTCGTTGGTGAAATGGTCGCCGCCAACCGCGATGACGCCGGAACGCTGAATGCATCCGTTCCGGTAGAGCACGTAATCGCTCGCCCCGCTGCCAATATCGACAACGAGAACCCCGGCCGCCTTCTCCTCCTGGGAGGCAATGATGCTTCCGGAGGCGATGCTCGAAACAATCACATCCTCCACGTCGAGTCCGAACCCGTTGACCACCCGGATCATATTCTGGATCTTCCGCTCGTCCGCGTGAACATGCCAGTAGGTCATCTCGAGCCGCTCTCCCACCATGGCGAGCGGGTTGTCCACACGCCGCCCATCGACAAGGGATCCGGTGCGCATATGATGGACGTACACCCGATCCGCGGGGAGCGCCTTGCTCTTGGCGTCGGCGGAGGCTCGCGCCACGTCGGCGTTTCGAATGCTGCCATCGGAGGCGCTGACGTTCGTGACCCCGCGATTCGCGAACCCGGCGAGATGCGAGCCCGAGGCGGCCAGGTAGACGCCTTCGATGTTCGCTCCCGCATTCTTCTCCGCGGCGATCAGGGCGGCATGCGTACATCCGGCCGCCGCCTTAAGGTCGACAATCTCCCCCTTTCTGACCCCATGGCTGGTCGATTGTCCTTTTCCAATAATGTTCAGATGGCGGCGACCGTCGAGTTCCCCGACGAGAACAATCACTTTCGAGGTTCCTATTTCAACAGCTCCAATAATCCTTTTCTGGCTCATGTCATATTAGAATGAACGGTTTCCCCGTACGTTAGTCGACACCGATTCCGGCGCGGTCACCTGAACCACGGCCCGAGAATCGAGCGTCAAATCCACCCGGTGCAAAGGAGGCCCAACGCCTTCCCGGCGCGCGTGTTCGACAACCTGTTTCAATCGCTCCAGTTGCGGTCCGAAATCATGCGGCAGAAAGACCGCTTCACGGACGTGCCGGCCGCGGACTCTAAGCACGGCGTTCAACGCGTATGGATCGCCGTCGTATTGCTCGCACGAGACCACGCGCCATCCCCGGTATAGCTCCGGGGCCTCGACTCGGGCGAGACGCAGCAACTCTGCCAAGGTCTCCATCCCCTGGAGCGACTGGAATCCGTCGCCCTCCCGCGAGACCCGAATCCCGGCGATGTACGGCAGGCGCGCCAAAGCCTGCGCAGGATAATCGCTGCCGGCGTATACGGTGCCGTCGGAAGCGATCAGAAGATCGATCGGGTCGGCATCCGAGGGCTGCAGGCGGGCCCGGAGAATCGGCTCCCTCTCCTGAACCCGCACGATGAGCTGATCGGGCAGGCGAACGGAAACCCGGGCGCTGTGAATCTGGCCGTGGCGTTCAATCCCTTCTTTCAGCGATCGGAGATCGATCTCCCTGAGGGGTTTCCCCGGATCCCGGAAGTGCTCCGCGAACCACCCTCGGGATAGCACGCCATCGGATTCAAACACCACTTCAACGGCCGGTTTGGTGGGCGCGGCGAAGCTGAGGCGCTGCTGGTTGTCACGGACCAGGTAGGCTACAAACATCAAGCCGGCGGCCAACGCTCCCAGCGCGCACACGACTCCAAGCGTGCGGGTGGCCATGGCGAGCCGCCGCCGTTTCGAAGCAACGGTCGAGGCGTGCCGTACACCGTGCTGCGGAATATCCTTCCAGGACCTGCGGGCCTTGTTTGTCGATTTTGCTTTCTTTGGCATCATCAAACCGGGTTGGTGATCAGTTCGGAAAACCGCCGGAACGACGGTTCCGCCATGCGGTGTATCAAACCGGGAAAGTCCAATCCGATACACGCCGCGCTTTTCGGGAGCAGGCTTGTCGGTGTCAATCCGGGGATCGTATTGATCTCCAGGATACGATAGTCGCCGTTTTCCCGGACGATGAAATCCGCCCTCGCAAAGTCGCGGCAACCGCACAGCTCGAAGAGCAGCTCGGCGGCCGACCGGAGCGCCTCGACAACGGGTTGTGGAAAATCGGCGGGGAAGCGGTATTCGGTCATCCCGGAGGTGTACTTGTGCTCGTAATCATAGAAACCATCGCCTGGAACGATCTCGACCACCCCCATCGCCCGGCCGCCCAGCACGCCTACTGTGGCTTCACGCCCGATCACGCGCTGCTCGAAGATCCAATCGCCGGCCGCCAGACCCGCCATTGTGCTCGCGAGGGCGGGCGCGCCGGCGGCAAAATGGACGTCGATGCTGCTCCCCTGCGATCGCGGCTTGATCACGGTATCTCCGCCGGTGACCGAGACGATTGTGTCGACCGGGGGGAGCGGTGGCAGGGTGTGGCATGCTCCCGGGGGAACAGGCAGCCCTCGGGAGGCCGCAACCTCCCGGACCGCGGCCTTGTCCATGCAGAAGCGGCTCGCCTCCGTTCCTGAACCGCCGTATGCAAAACCGGCCCGATCGAGAAGCGATTGGAGCCCGCCATCCTCGCCGAAGGTGCCGTGCAAGACTGGGAACACGACGTGGGTCGCCGGGTCGAGAGCGTCCGGTAATTCCGGTTTCTCGAGATCGTACAGTTGGACTCTCCCCGGAAACGCGCCTTCGAGGGCCTCGTACACCGCGATCCCCGAAACGAGCGACACTTCCCGTTCCGCCGACACTCCTCCGTGCAGAACCGCGATGATCGGTGTTCGGCTCATTCCAGCACCTCCTCCCAGGAGCGACCGAGCAGCAGCACTTCGGGTTCGAGTACAATCCCCCGTTCGCGGCGCGCAGTGTCGCGGATGCGACGAATCAGTTCCAGGACGTCCCGGGCCGTGGCATCCCCGCGGTTGACAACGAAATTCCCGTGGACCTCCGAGACCTTCGCGCCGCCCACGCTCGTACCCTTCAATCCCAGTTCGTCGATCAGGCGTCCCGCGAAGGCGCCGTCCGGATTCTTGAACATGCATCCGGCGCTCGGCTCGCGCGGCTGGGTACGCTTCCGGCGCTCGGAGAAATCCCGGATCGTCTCGCGGATCCTGTCCGTCGACTCCCGTGATGCCGGTTCCAGTGATGCACCGACCGCAACCGCATCACGCAATCCCGGACATGATCGATACGTCGCACGACAGGCGTCGTGATCGATCTCGCGGTACACTCCATCGTAGCCGACCGCCTGAACCGCTCGCACCACGTCGAACATCGAACAATGCATCGCTCCGGCGTTCATGCGGAGCGCCCCCCCTACCGTCCCGGGGATGCCCTCGAGAAATTCAAACCCGCCGAACCCCTCTCTGCATGCAAACGCGCACAGCTCTTTTGTGCGCACGCCGGCGCCGACCCGCAGGGACCCGTCCTCGCACGCGGCGATCCCCTTCCAGGCCTCACCGGTCAAGCGCACCACGAGCCCGTCGAAACCGTCGTCGGGAACGATCACATTCGAACCCCGGCCGAGGAAGAAGACCGAAATCCCCTCCGAACAAGCCAGGTGCAGGAGCCGTTGCAGATCGGCGAGGTTGGACGGTTCGCTGTAGTAGCGCGCCATCCCGCCCACCCGCAGAGTCGTCTTGGGGCCGATTGCCTCGTCGCAGCGCAACACGCTCTGCGGCGACAACGTTTGTTGCGCGCGCTCGATCCAGGAACCGCGGGTTGCGTGTCGAACCCGAAGCGATCCGACAAATTCCTCCGCCCACGATTCAATATCCCCGGCGCCCACGAATCCAAGCAGGCAAGGCTTGGTACCGGGCGCCCGGACACGGTCGAGATCCGCCCGGGTGTTAAGAATAGCCGGCTGCTCGGCCCCCGGGAACGCATCGCGGAGATCGGACGCCCTTCCGCCCGCCTGCGGTTTCTCTCCCGCTCCGTATGTTTCGAGCAAATACAAATCGTCCGCGCGGCTCAGGGAGTTCACGAACTCATCCCGGAACCGCCTCGTCCGCGAGTAGCGGTGCGGCTGAAACACCACCTGAAGGCGCCAATCGGGAAGCCAGTCCCTCCAGTGTTTGAGCAAGGCGGCGATCTCGGTGGGATGGTGCGCGTAGTCTCCAAACACACGAAGATTCTCTCCGGCGAAGAGGCAGGTCTGGCGGCGATGAATCCCTGGAAAGCCGGAGAGCGCGTCTTCGGGGATCCGCCCGCACAGGAGGTGCACCGCTGCCAGTGCCGCGGTTGCGTTGTGTGCGTTGAAGGCACCTGCTGCACCTACAGAGAGTTCGCGCGCCGGGAACGCTCCGTCCAGAGAGATGCGCAGCCCATCGCCCGGCCGCCCGGCGACTTCCTCGGCCCGGTAATCCCCCTGCGCCCCAAAGGTCGCAACCCGGGCGGTCTGAGCATCGTCGCGGTTATCCAGGAGCGTCCGGAGCTCGTACGGCACCAGGATGCTCTCGCGGGTCCGGCCGAGCAACCCTTCGAACTCCGCCACGAGTGATTCCTCCGTCGCGTACCGGTCGGCATGATCCCAATCCAGGTTTACGACAAGCGTCGCAGTCGGAGAGAAGGAGGCGATGGTACCGTCGCTTTCGTCGACCTCGGCGATCAGCCATGACGCTCCACCGCAGCGCGCGGGAAGCTCGTCCGGGTCGGCAAACAATCCACCGAGGATGTAATCGCAATCAAACCCGGCGCGCCGGGCGGCATGGACAAGCATGCCCGTGGTCGTGGTCTTTCCGTGGCTTCCGACGACTGCAAGAAACCGCTTTTCCCGCGCGAGTTCCGCGAGTATCTCCCCCCGACGCACGATCGGCAGTCCGCGCTCGCGCGCTTCAAGGAGCCGCGGGTGATCCGCGGGGACACCGCTCGAGTACACGACGCGATCGACTTCGCCAGGCAGCGTTTCGCCCGGTTCCTGGATTTCGCAACCCCAGTCGAGGAGGAGGCGCCGCAAGCGCGGGGGCATCGCGTCATCCATTCCGCCGACCCGAACCCCGTGCTGGAGCAGGTACAGCGCGAGCGGTGTCATTCCCATCCCGCCGACACCGATGAAGTAGAGGTGCTGCCCCGCGATCATCTTAATTCATCACGGCGCTCCGCTCGCCGATCTTCTGCCGCCGCAACCGCAGCAGCCTGGTCAGGTCGTCCGCGATTCGCTCCGCGCTGTCCCCTTCGTCGAGCATCCGAAGATTATCCCGAAACCGATCGAGAAGCCAGTCGTTGAAAATGAGTTCGCGAACCTCGGAGAACAGGTCGCGCAGTCGTGTTTGGTCGAGCACGAGGCAGCCTCCCTGCCGCTCCAGGAATTGCGCGTTCTCCCGTTGGTGGTTATCCGATGCGTACGGATACGGGATCAGAATCGACGGTGTATGGCAGTGAATCAACTCCGCGATCGAGCCGGCCCCGGCACGGGCCACGGTAAGATCGGCGCTGGAGAGGACGTCTCCCATCCGGTCGCTGAACGGCGTGAACGTCGCCTTCACGTGCGACCCATCCGGGGCCTGGAACTGGAACACGCCGTCGGACCCCTTCCCCACCCCGGTCAGGCAATAGACGTTGATTCCCTCGGCACCCAAGGCCTGAAGATTCGTGCGCACCCATTCGTTGAGCGCGCCGGCGCCCTGGCTGCCGCCGAACACGACGAGCAGTTTGCCCTGTGTGTCGATGCCGAGGGCCCTCCGTGCCCGCTCGCGGGAGACGCGGCGAATCTCTTTGCGAACCGGGTACCCCGGGGACCGGGTCTTGGCTCCTTGAAGAACTCCGATCCGGATGCCGGACGGCAGGTAGATGCGGTCGGCAAACCGGGCGAGCCAACGCACCGCGCGACCCGGTTTTCGGTTCGCCTCGTGAAGGATGAGCGGAACCCGCAGCACGACTCCGGCCAACGCGATGGCGACCGAGGTATAACCGCCGAACGCGATGATCGCGAGCGGCCGGGCCTTCCGCACCAACCGCAGCGAAAAGATTAAGGCACGCAGCTGTTCGGCTCCGAAGTAAACCATTCGAACCGGGTTCCACGAGAACGGGACGCCCGGCGTTCGAATGAATGTGTAATCCTTGTATTTTCTGCAGAGGCGGCTGTCCACTTCACGCCGGCTCACAATCAGGGAGGAGTTATAACCGCGCGCATTCAGGCGCTCCGCCACCGCGATTCCCGGCGAGAGATGTCCTCCCGTTCCCCCGCATGCTATAAGAAAGTCTCCCATGGCTAGGCAGCGACCTCCTTGGCGCGATTGAGCCCCCCGCGCTCCCACTGGCGAAAGCAGTTCAGAATCAAACCGAGTAGGATGAACGTGGCCAGCAGGTTTGAACCACCGTAGCTAACGAACGGCAGCGAAAGACCCTTGGTGGGCAGCAGGCCGGTGGCGACCCCCAGGTTCGTGAGTGCCTGGAGAGTCACCGCCAGCATTGCCCCGAAAACCAGGAGGAAATGAAAGAGGTTCGGCGCCGCGCGCAACCGTATCACGATGATCGTAAAGATCACCAGAAAGAGGATCACGACCAGGGCTGAGAAGATGAGGCCCAGTTCCTCACCGACGATCGGAAAGATAAAATCGGTGTGCGCCTCGGGCAGGAAGGCGAGCTGCTGGCGGCCATTCCCGATCCCAACCCCGGTCCAGCCGCCGACTCCAAACGCGAGCATGGCCTGCCACAACTGGTAGGCTCCCTCCGTGCGATTCCCCTCGGCATCGAGGAATACGAGGATACGGCGCAGGCGGACCGGATCGTGGAACACCGCGGTGGCGAAAAAGGCGACTCCCGCGATCGCGCTGGGAACCAGGTATGCCATCCGCGCGCCCGCAAGAAAGAGCATCGCCGCCCCGACCAAGGCACATAAGAGTGCCGTGCCGAAGTCCGGCTGCAGGAGCACCAGGATGAATACCAGCCCGATCATGCCGCAAGGAACCGCGTACCCGCACCAGAACGCCTTCAGGTTGCGCTGATTCGCGGCAAGGTAGTGAGCGAGCACGAAGATCATCCCGATTTTTGCAAAATCGGAGACCTGCATGTGAACAGGGCCGAGATCAATCCAGCGCCGGGCACCGTTGACCATCACCCCGATCCCGGGGATCAACACCACGATCAGGAGGGCGAGCGACACAATCCCGATCCCCCAGGCACACCGCCGGAGCGGTTCGAGCGGGATACGCCAGGTGATCAGAAGCGCCGACCACGCGATCACCATCCACACGGATTGTCGAATCACGTGCGATCCCGAACCGCCGTCATGCGAACGCCCCACGCTATAAAGCATAAGGAGTCCGAGGATACACAACGCCGCCACCGCCAGGAGAAGCGCGAGTGTGGAAAGGCTGCCGCTCCCGGGCAACCGCTCCGATCTCCTGTCGATATACGGTTCGATCATTGGTCGTCGTCATCCACCGGAACCAGTGGAATCTCCTCGTCATCGAGAGGGCTGAGCCGTTCGAGATCCAAGAGGGTCGGGATTTCATCGCGCTCGACGGGCACCTGCCGCATGACGGGCGGTTCCTCCACGGTTTCCGCCGGCTCTTCGGGATCCGTGTCGACACCGGGAATTCTCAGCTTTTGGCCGATCCGAATCATGTCGCCCCGGATATTGTTCGCGGCCCGCAGTTCGGAGACGGAAACCCCATGGCGCCGGGCGATCCGGCCGAGCGTGTCGCCGGCGCGCACCTCGTATATCATTCCTTCATCCGGCACGCGTTCCGGCGCGCGTTCGCGTTCCCTCCTGACGTCGTCCGGAGGTGGCGCGGCCGCCGAAGCCCCCGGGATTATTAACTGCTGGCCGACATAGATGGTGTCATCACGGAGGTTGTTCGCCTCGCGGATGGCGTTGACACTGACGCTGTGTCGGCGGGCGATATGCGAGATGGTATCACCGGAGCGAACCTCGTATCCGACTCCCTCCTGATCCCGCTCATATTCACCTTCCGGCGCCTTGGGAACTCTGAGTTCCTGGCCGACGTAAATCGTCGACTCGCGAGTCAGGTCATTCAGCTGCAGGAGATCGGAAAGCCGAACGCCGCGGCTCCGGGCGATGCCGCTGAGCGTGTCGCCGCGCTGCACGGTGTAGGTGGAGACTGGCTCATCCAGATCATCGGGCTCTGGGGATGCGGGCCGAAGCGGCTCGAGCACATCGGTGCGGCCGGCTTCCAAATCCCGGGATTCAACCGGCCGGTCCGGGCGGCGCGGCGGTTGCCGATCGCCGGGACGACGCCGTTCGGCGACGAGCCCGGCGTTGAAGTCCGGGTGGACGGCGCCTTCCGGCTCTGTTTCCGCAACGCGGGCGGCGGGCTGAGGATCGGCCGCATCCGCCCTGTCGGGAGTGGTCTGACATCCCGGCTGCACGAGGATGATACTGATGATCATAACATGCAGGCCTAATACGATTCCAAATATACGTGTGAATTTCATGATTTGGCGTTCTCTATTTTAATTCAATCAAGGGTCGATTCGCTCTTCAAACCTAAAACCGCGTTTTTGAAACAGATGCCGCGTTCGATGTAATTGCGAAATGAATCGTGGCTGGAGAATCCGGGACTGAACAATACAGCATCGTTCGGACCGCTCATCTCCCACGCCGATGCGACCGCCTCCGGGACGGAGGCGCGGACGCGGGCGGGCACCCCGTGCCCGGCGAGGTGGTCGCACATTGCCTCCCCGGTCTCTCCGACCAAAAATGCCCCGCGCACCCGCGGCGCCAGGGCGCGCGCGAACGCGGCAATATCTCCGCCGCGGTTTTCGCCACCGCCGATCCAGATGACGGCATGGTCGAAGTTCTCCAACGCACCGAGAGCGGCGGCGAAATTCGTCGCCTTGGAATCATTCCAGAATGAGACGCCGTCGATCGCTGCAATCCGCTGCAACCGGTGTTCGCGAATGCCGAAATGGCCCGCCGCTTCGAGAAGCGCGCTCTCCGAGGCCCCGCGATCCTTCCAGTACGCCCGCACCAGCTGCAGATTGCGCCGCTGCGAGCGCGCTGCGAACGCGGAGTTCTCGGGCAGCGTCCAGTTGAGGGGGGGCTCGCAGTCGACGATGCTGGCGATACCGGGCACATCGTACCCGAAATCCCGGGCGGCCACGGCAACATCGGCGGAAAGGTAGAGATTCGGCTGTCGCAGCAGCTCGATAAGCCGCCACTTCGCCAGAAAATAATCACGCGGCGCGGCATAGCGATCGAGGTGCGTCTCGCTGAAATTTGTCCAGAAGAGCACATCCGCACGGAATTGTTCGAGGGATTCAGCTTGAAACGAGCTGATCTCGCAGACCGCTGTAACGCGGGAATGCTCGGCACGAACCGCGAGTCGCGAAAGGGGATATCCGTTGTTCCCGACTGCCACGGCATCCTTGCCCTCCCGCTTGAGTAGAAAGGTAAGGAACTCCGCGAGCGTGGTCTTACCATTGGTTCCGGTGACTGCGATGATCTCACCCTCCCAGAAGTGAAATGCGAACTCCAGCTCTCCGATGCAGCGGCATCCGCCCGCCCTTGCGACTTTGAGCCAAGGATGGTCCGAGGCGAACCCCGGACTGTAGATCACCAGGTGATGCTCGCGCGCCTCCGCGGGTCCAAACGTGCGACGGGCGCGATCGCCCTCGCGTTCGTCGTAGGCGATGCTCGGGCAATCGAGCCGGTCGAGCAACGCGCCGGCGGCCTTGCCGCTCACCCCCCAACCGAAGATCGCCACCGGGGCCCTGCGAAGGACCTCCGGCTCGAGGCTTGATGGCTGGTTGGCAGGGGATGCGTTCATCTGAGTTTCAGGGTTGCCAGTCCAGCGAGGGCAAAAAACAACGAGAGAATCCAGAAGCGGACCACCACCTTGCTCTCGGGCCACCCCTTGAGTTCGAAGTGATGATGGATGGGCGACATAAGGAAAATCCGCTTGCCGCGGAGTTTGTAGCTGCCGACCTGGAGGATCACCGAGAACGCTTCCATGACGAAGATGCCGCCGATGATGATCAGCGTGACGGGTTGCAGCACCATGAGCGCCACGGCGCCGATCAGGCCTCCGATCGCCAGCGATCCGGTGTCTCCCATGAACACCTCGGCCGGATGCGCGTTGAACCAGAGGAAGACCATGCACCCGGCTACCAGCGAGGCACATAGTACGGCCAGTTCACCGCCTCCCGGAATAAACCGGAGAAACAGGTAATCCGCGATGATGGCGTGTCCCACCGCGTAGCTCATGATTCCGTACACCAGGGCGACGGTAATCGTGCATCCGACCGCCAGTCCATCGGCGCCATCTGTCAGGTTGATCGCATTACTGCTTCCGGCCAGAACTACGAAGAAGAATGGTATCAACAGCCAGTATGGCGTCTCCGCGATTATCGGGTTCTTGAGGAACGGAACCCACAGTTCGCGGATCAGCGCGGCGCTGCCCGGGTCGAGGTGCAGCAATCCCAAGGTGATAGCGGCGATGGCTCCCTGCGCCAACAGCTTGTAGCGTCCCCGCAATCCCCCGCTGTGCCGCCGGGATACCTTGAGGTAATCGTCGGCGAACCCGAGCGCAGTCAGCCCCGTGAACACAAAAAGCGCCGTTAAGATGTACAGATTCGGCCGGGCCCAAAGCAGCGTGCTTGAAGTCACCGCAATGAATATGATCAACCCCCCCATCGTCGGCGTTCCCCCCTTGCTCGAGTGCAACTCGGCAAGCTTCCCGACCTCGGCCGCCTGACGGAAAGGCTGCCCCATCTTCAGTGCGCGCAGCCGGGCGAGCAGCGGCGGCGCTATGATGAAACCGATCACGAAAGCCGTCCCGGCTGCCATCGCGCTGCGAAACGTCAGGTAACGAAAGAGCCTGAGCGGACCGAAAAACTCCTCCAGTTCTGCCAGGTATGTCAGCATACCTTTCGCCCTCCATACGCGGATGCGCGCCAGTTTTCGGGGAGGAGCGCCTCCAGCCCGTAGACGCGGCTGCCCTTGAGCAGGATTGCACCCCGGAACCCGTCGAGCTCGGTGCGCGCCTCCGCCAGGTCCTCCACGACGCGTACAGACCGGACCGACCGACCGCTCCGTACGATGCCATCGCGGTACGACTCGGCGTACGGACCGATCAGGATCACGGCGTCGCCCTCGCGCAGGAGCAACCGCTCTCCAATCCATTCGTGCCACTCGGAAGCCGACGGTCCGAGCTCCTCCATACACCCGAGCACGTACATCCGGGAGCATTCTGGAAACATCGATTCGAACGCCTCGATGCTGTCGATCATCGACTGGGGGTTGGCATTGTAGCAGTCAATGTAGTAATCGGAAGCTCCGATCCGCAACCGTTCGCCGCGGAATGGAGCCGCACGCCAGCGCAACAGGCGTTCCTGGTACGCGCCGGAATCGACTCCGAGGCATGCCGCCACCGCGCAAGCCAAGGCGATGTTGTTCCGCATGCCGCGCGAGACCCGGGGAATGGTCAAATCGGATCGATCGGAGGAACCAAAAGCCCATGCCACCTGCTCCACCCCGACATCCCGGCCGGCCGGGATGCCAGTCGGCTCGAGACTGAATGTGTTATCCCCCCCGGGAGCGGGCACCGTCTCGTCACCTGCGCTCGGGGAAACCATGATCCGCGCATCGCCCCTCCATTCCCGAAACGGTTTGAAGCGCAGGCAATCAGCAGTGAAAACAGCGGTCCCACCCGACCGGAGCGCGTCGAGCAGCGCCGCTTTCTCCGCTGCAACCCCGTCCAAGCTTTCAAGTCCTTCCAGATGCGCGGCTCCCACCGTGGTCACGACAACCACATCCGGCTGAACGAGAGCGGCGAGGCGACTCATTTCGCCCGGACGGTTGATGCCAATTTCGACAATGCCGCAGCGGTGACGTTCCGGATCCAATCCCAGGAGACTCAGCGGAACACCGAGATGGTTGTTCAGATTCCCTTCATTGCGGTGGATTCCCTCCTCTCCGAGAACCAGTGCGAGCAATTCTTTGGTCGACGTCTTACCGCAACTCCCGGTCACCGCGACAATCGGTCCGTGGAAGTGCGTCCGATGCCGTGCCGCCATCGCCTGAAGCGCCGCCACGGGGTCCGTGACGACCAACTGTGGAATGTCAACCCGTGGATCCGGCTCCCGCACCAACGCCGCAGCGGCCCCCTTCGTCCGGGCATCGCGAAGAAACCGGTGCCCGTCCCGGCGGGCAGTGGAGATCGCCACAAACATCTCGCCCTCGCGTATCTCGCGGGTGTCGATACTGAAGCCGAAAACTCGATCCGGGGGCTCGCCTTCCCAGACGCCGCCCGTCCACCGTGAGAAGAGGTTCGGATCGTGACACGGCATGGATCGATCAATCGGTTCGAGTGGACTCCAGCCGGTTGCTGAGCAGCTCGCGCGCGACACGGCAGTCGTCAAAGGGAACCACCGAGTCCGCGAACTCCTGGAACGTCTCGTGCCCTTTGCCTGCGATGAGTACGGTGTCTCCGCTTCGGGCCTCGAGCAGCGCGAGATGGATGGCCCGGCGGCGGTCTTCGACAAACATGATCGGCGAGTCGGCAGAAACCGCCTCACGCATGTCGGCGAAGATATCCGCAACAGCCTCGCTGCGAGGATTGTCCGAGGTGGCCCACGCAAAATCGGCATCGGCGAGCACCGCAGCCGTCATCAGCGGTCGTTTCGCACGATCGCGGTTGCCGCCACACCCGAATACCACCAGGAGCCGACCCGGTGTGATCGGTCGGAGCATTGCGAGGACGTTGCGCAGCGCGTCGTCGGTGTGTGCATAATCGACAAGGACGTTGAAATCCTGACCTGCTTCGACCTTCTCCAACCGGCCCGGAACGCCGGGGAAGCCCCGCAGTCGCTTCGCGAGGATCGACAGCGAAGCGCCCGAAGCCGACGCAATCGCGAACGCCGCCAATACGTTGCTCACGTTGTGCCGGCCAAGAAGGGGCGATTGCAGGTCGGCATCGCCATCCGGCGTGTGGATGCGAAACCGGGTACCGGTCGGTTGCATCTCGATATCGGCCGCGTAGATGTCGGCCTCCTTGGCCAGTCCGAAGGTGATAATGCGCCGATCCCTCGGAACCGCACTCTCAAGCTCCCCGGCGTAGGGATCGTCACGGTTCAGAACCACGATCTCGGGCACGGTCCCGGTTTCACCGGTGAACAGCCGTCGCTTCACTGAGAAGTACTCCTCCATGCTTCCGTGGTAATCGATGTGATCCCGCGTCAGATTCAGATACGCCGCGATCCGGAATGGGACATTGCGGACGCGTTCCTGCTCGATTCCGTGGGAGCTCACTTCCATAAGCGCGCGCGTGCACCCCGCATCCCGCATCTGCGCGAGCAGCGCGTGCAAATCGGTCGCCTCAGGCGTCGTCCGGTACGCCGGCAGCGTTCGATCGCCAAGCATGTAGGCAACGGTCCCGAGCAGGCCGACCGGCGGCTCGCCGGGCGCTTCAAGCAGGTGCTTTAACAGCGTGGTCACAGTCGTCTTGCCGTTGGTACCGGTCACGGCGATCAACTCCAGGTCCCGCTCCGGGAATCCGTGGAATCGCCGTGCGATATCGGCCATCACCCGGCGGATGTTCGCTACCTGAACATAAGCGGCACGCGGTGGGACCCTGCCCGGCCGCTCCGAAACAATCGCCGCCGCACCGCGATGCACGGCCTCCTCGATGTAGAAATTACCGTCCGTGCGCAGTCCGTCGTAGGCAAAAAAGAGGGTTCCGGGAGTAACACGTCGGCTGTCGCTGCACAGACCCGAGATCGGCGAGTGGGGATCGCCGGTCACGGACTGAACCGGGATGCCCTGCAATAGCTCGGATAATTTTGTATTCATACGGTAAGTCCGGGAGACGGCTTGAGTCAAAAGATAGAATGCTCCGGCCAGCATCAGCGGGCGCGCAGCCCTCGAATCAGGGGGTGACCGGGTCATCGGTTACTCTCCCACAATGCGATCGGTGTTTCCTCGCGTGAAGCGGTTGGTGGAATCGAGAAATACTGAATCAGTTGTTCCGCAATGTTTCGGAAGGCGGGGGCGGCAACCCGTCCTCCATAGGCGGTTCCCGGAATCTCCGGTTCGTCCACGACCACGGTAATCGCCAGGCGGGGCTTGGAAGCCGGGAAAAAACCCGAAAAACTCGCAATATGATAGTCGTTGGAATAGCGTCCGTCCACGATCTTTTGCGTGGTTCCCGTCTTGCCCGCCACTTCGTAACCGGGGATATACGCAAGGGAAGCGGTCCCCCCGGGCGATGCGGCGGCATTCAGGATCTCGGTCATCACCGCGGCGGTGTCGTCGCGCAGTACGCGCCGTATCGCACGAGGTGCAAACTCGAGAAGCGGGCTACTCTCGTGGTCCAAGACACGATTCACAATCAGCGGTTCCATCAAAACTCCGCCGTTGGATACGACACCCATCGCCTGATGCAGCTGCAGGGGCGTTGCAGAGATGGCATGGCCCATCGGCATACGACTGATGGTCAATCCGTCCCACTCTCGCACCGGGGGCAGAATTCCGGGCGATTCCGCACCGGGACCCCAGCCGGTGCGCGAGCCGAATCCAAACGCGCGCGAATAATCGTGCAACCGCGATTCGCCCAACCGCATACCGAGCAGCGCCGCGCCCCGGTTGCTGGATTTGATGACGACCTCCCGGAAATCGAGGCGGCCGTTCGGCGTGACGTCGCGCGGCATGCGGATCGTCCTCCCACGGTACTCTACCGCGTCCACCGAACAATCGAACTGATCGTCCAAGGCCACGATCCCCTCGTTGAGTGCGGCTGCGGCGGGCACAATTTTGAACGTGGATCCCGGCTCGAAGATGTCACCGACAGCGCGGTTGCGGAGATGGGACACCTCCGAGCGGTGAAATCGGTTGGGGTCGAACGAGGGATAGTTTGCGAGCGCTCGGACGCGACCGTCATGCGGATCGCTGACGATCACGGATATCCCCTGCGGCGAATACTCCGCGACCAGTCGCTCGATCTCCGTTTCGACAATGCTCTGCACCACCATGTCCAGCGTGAGCTCCACGTTGAGGCCGTCCGTCGGGCGCAGCTCGCGGCGATACTGCGCCAGCTCGCGGCGGCGCCCGTCCCGCTCCATCTCGCGCCAACCATCCTGCCCGCGAAGGTAGAAATCCATGAATCGCTCGACTCCGAGCAGCGGACGCAGGACCGGTTCCGCCTCCGATGGATCATCGATATAACCGATATACCCGACCACATGAGCCGCAAGGTCGCCCGCAGGGTAGTTCCGCTCGTAGTAGCGATTCCCGTACACGCCTCGAATTCCGAGATCACGCACCGCCCGATAGGTGGCGTCGTCGATCGCGTCCGCGATCTTCACCCACCGGACCAGGCGGATATCCTGGGGATGGGCGGTTCCCCGACGGGTCCGCCGCCGCGCCTTCTCCCGCAGCGTCTCCTCGGGAACGTTCAGAAGGCGGGCAAGCTCCGGAAGTTTCTTCGCGTCCTCCTCGCGAAAAACCTTCGGGTCTATTCCGACCTCGATCAAAGGTCGCGTCGCGGCAAGGATATTGCCGCGCGAATCAAGGATGTTCCCGCGCCGTGCCGCTAGAACCTGAATCGACTTGCGATTTTGCTCCGCGATACCGGCGAGTTCCTCTGCTTTCCAAACATGCAGGTAGGCGACCCGGCCGAGGACCAGGGAAAACCCAAAAAGCAATCCCGATACCAGGAGCAGATAACGCCAGTCTGCAATGAAAACCTTGCTCATGGTTTCGCGCGCACAGGCAGTTCCATCAAGGCGAGGTCGATTGAAATAAAGAGGGGATCGGAAGAGGAGTCCACCGAGGGCGGCGTCTGCTGCGCGTACCTGCGCTGGGCGGGGCCCGCCTCCAGGCGGATCACCTGATTGCGCTCGGGCTGTTGCAGACGCAGGCCCACCGCCCGGGAGCGTTCCAGCAACGCATCCGGGTGGTGCACCGCCGCGATACGCGCATCGATCTGCCGAATCTTCCGGTCGAATCCCGCGATCTGCAGTTCCGCCTGGCGCGCCCGTTCGGCACTCACCGAAATCTGCTGGCGCAGGACGAGAATGCCGAGACCACCTCCGCCGCTGACCAGCAGGATGAGGCAGACGAGGGCGATCATCTGGTAAATGTATTTCTGCTGTACGTGGTTCATGAGTCAGGGCGAGGCTGGGAGTTTGCGTACCGCCCGCAGCTTTGCCGAACGGGCTCGTGGATTCTCTGAGATTTCATCCGGGGCGGGTGTCACCGGGCGGGGCGTGAGCATTTTCGCCACCGCCCGACGCTCTTGGACCGGAGTGGAATCCTCCGCGTGCTCGGGTTGCCCGCAATAACGCCGGAAGGCGCGCTTGACCCACCGGTCCTCGAGCGAGTGAAAGCTGATGATCGCCAGCACCCCGCCCGGTGCCAGCTTATCGAACCCCGCGGTGGCGCCTGCCTCCAGAGCCCCGAGTTCGTCGTTCACCGCCATGCGAATTCCCTGGAAGGTATGGGTAGCCGGATGGATCCGTACCATGCGCCGTGCCGGCGCCGAGCCAAGCGCGCGCTCAACCACCTCCGCGAAACTACCGGTCCGCTGCAGAGCACCCGTTCCGCGCGCACGCAGGATCGCGGAGACCACGCGGCGCCACCGCCGCTCCTCGCCGAAATCGCGCACGGCACGCACGAGCTCCTCCTCCGAGGCCCCCTCGAGGAACTCCGCTGCGGAGATCCCCCGCCGCGGATCCATCCGCATGTCGCACGGAGCGTCGAATCGAAAACTGAAACCGCGACCGGCCTCGTCGAAGTGAAACGAGGAGACCCCGAGATCGAAGAGGATGCCGTCGAAACATTCCGCCTCCAGCTCCGCCAGATCCCGGAAGTCCATATCGTAAAACTGAAACCGGCCCGGGAACGCTGCCGCCAGCTCGTCCGCCCGGTTCGCCGCAGCAGGATCACGATCGACGCTCGTCACGTGTGCATCCGGAGCGCGCTCCAGCAGCGCCCGCGCATGCCCGCCGGCCCCAAACGTGGCATCGAGATACCGCCCGCCCGGACGCGGGTCGAGCAGATCGACCACCTCGTGCAAAAGGACGGGACGATGTCCAGGCATCACAACCGCAACGCCAAGTGATCTATCGGGCGTGGTACAGCGCATGGAGAAATCGCATACCCCTCCTCCCCTGAACCCGGGAAGCGTTACGTTTTCGGCAAAGCTCGAGAGTAGGATGCTGCGGGCCGCTGGGAACCGCATTCAGACGCGGAAGCGATGGCATCTCCCACGCGCCATAGTGGCGCGCCTCGCCATCGTCGAGGAGACCGGTGCGGGGTAGGTTATCTGTCCATTTCATAGCGGTTTTAACGTTTGAGGTTGGGTCGGTTCGAGCTGGCATCGCATACCGTGCTACAGCCCGAGGTCGGTCATGGCTTGTATCAGATTGAAGTCTTCCTCTTCCGTTACACTGTGGCGCTCCGCGCTCCACACTTGGAAATTGTTCCCGAGACCGACCAGGACGACGCCCTTTTGAATCCCGGCGTGCCGGATTAGCGGCTCCGGCAACAGCACACGGCCCTGCTTGTCACACCCGAACTTGTGCGCCTTGCCAAAAAATTGGCGCAGCATCTGTTGCCCACGCGCATCACTCTGCTTGATCGACTCCGCCACGCGCAGAAACTCCCGCTGCATCCGCGGAGGATAGACGGCGATACAACCGTCCGGATGCGGCCACGCCATGTAATAATTCTGATCGTCCCCCTCCGCACGCCAATGCGACGGAATGGTAACCCGGTTGCGTGAGTCGAGCTGATGGGAGAATTCCCCCACGTAATCGGTCTCAATAGACGATTGTGTTATGATGCCCGCCATGACTCAATTACCCCAATTTCTACCATTTTCCACCATTTTGCCCCCGAGAGTCAAGCCATATCCCCCAATTTTTTTCTCTAACTCTCAGATTGACCGTGTCTTGCGTATCCCGGTCGACGAATGTGAACAACGCTACCTAACGTGTTGAATCCGGCACGCACCGGCTCTTCATGCATGCGGTGGACAGCCATTCGATTGTAATGGGTTTTTATTCAGATACTTAGATAATAAGCTGGCCCTATCGCTGCATGGGCACGGCGCGTTCTTCCCGTAACGCCCGGCGACAGCGGGGCCACCTGCTCACAGGTTGTTCACATTTCACCCGGGCGCTTTGCGTCGCGTGAATCCCGCAGCAAAAAAATCCTTGCCCTGGGAACGGAATTGTTCGGGTTCTAGGGTATGGCCTCGGGGCAGCGTAACGTGCGTCTGGACGAATCGCTCGTTGAGCGGGGATTGGTCGAAACGCGTGCTCGGGCGCGAAACCTGATTCTGGCCGGCCAGGTTCGTTCGGGAACCGCGGTACTCGACAAGCCCGGGAAGCGCATCCGCGAAGATCTGCCCTTGGAGGTCATCCGGCCCCCGCGCTACGTCGGACGGGGAGGCGACAAACTCGCGGCATTTCTCGAGCGCTTCGCCGTTCCCCTGGACGGAATCCGAGCGCTCGACATCGGTGCATCGACGGGCGGATTCACCGACTGCCTCCTGCAGGCCGGAGCGGCCCACGTGACGTGCGTGGACGTTGGGTATGGGCAGTTGCACTACACATTGCGCACGGACCCCCGGGTCGCCAACCTGGAGCGAACCAACGCCCGCAACCTCAAGCCGGGCGCGCTGCCCCATGCCCTCTACGACATCGTCGTCATGGACCTGAGCTTCATATCGCTGCGCAAGGTTCTCCCGGCGGCATGGCGTTTTCTGAAGCCCGGGGGACATCTGATCGCACTCGTAAAACCGCAGTTTGAAGCCGAGCGAGCGGAAGCTGACAAGGGCCGTGGCGTCATCCGCGATCCGGCCGTGCACGAGCGCATCATGGGCGAGATCCGGGAATTCGCACGCACCAACCTCCCTCAATCCCGCGAACTCGGCTGGATCCTCTCCCCGATTACCGGTGCCGACGGCAACCGTGAGTTTCTTCTGGGATGGCGGCGCGAGGGGGACGGTGGGACGGGGGCGTGACGGGAATGTTGCTCGGGCAGCAGGATATCCGGCACCAACATTTCAGGTTTCCCGTCTTGCCAGAGGGATGTTTTTGAGCATAATCCCGAACAATCCCACAGCCTGCTCGAATCGGAATGACCCCCCGTACGCTTCTATTTCAAGCAATCATTGCCCTCTTCGCCCTTTCTGTTGCCGCCATGCCGTCCACATCCGCCGATGACGCGGCGGCACCGGATGATGCACGGCTTCTCGACAATCTCGGCGGCTGGGCGGCCCCGGTGTTTCGAGTCAACGAATTTTTCGATACGACCCTGCCCGGAACCCTGGATCCATTCGATCTGGCCCTCGACATTCGTCCCCGCCTCGGCGATTTTGTCGGCCGACATTTCATCCGTTTCCCGATGGAACTGCGCTACGGTTGG
Source organism: Opitutales bacterium (assembly GCA_007133065.1). Lineage (GTDB taxonomy): Bacteria > Verrucomicrobiota > Verrucomicrobiia > Opitutales > Oceanipulchritudinaceae > SLNJ01. Next base: position 44,006 of record SLNJ01000056.1, on the reverse strand, counting down.
ACCGATGATTTCGAAATAATCTCGGGCTGGACGCCGGTCACGCCGAATCCGTTTCGCAGCGGCGACGGCCGGAAGTGGAGTCCCGGTGAAGCGGGTCTGGGATTCCGCTATAACCTGGACGCCCGCGTGGAGCAGGTGCCGATTGCAACATTCAGTCTTTACGGACGCACGCCGCTTGGACGGCCACCGACCGACCTAATCGACGGCTACGCCCATGTCGAACCGCGCCTCGCACTGATGCGCCCTTTTTTGGAGGAACGGATCTTCCTCGTACTCAACTTGGTTTATGATCGGTCCTTCAACCCCCCCGGCCACAGCCGCCCGGATCCCGGCGAGGTGACCCGCCAGCACATCGCCGAAGTCATCCCGGGCGTGATCTATATGCCGGGCGAATTGGGATACGTGCTTCAATACACATTCCGACACATTGACGAACCGATGGAGGACCGCCTCGCCCACGCATACCGCGCGGGGATCATCTGGGAAGTCCCGCGCGAGCGCTCCGCGCAGTGGAACATCCCCGGCACCTGGCAAATCGAAGCCTCGTACGAACTTACAGACGAAGAGGAGCGCTCGCTCGATCACGCCATCCTCCTCCGCGCCCGCGTCCGCCTCGAACTCCGCCGGCATTCGCCCTCGCAACCGGAGGAGTGAAAGCGAACCGGAAGCCCCGGATCAACAAGCCCGACATCAGCAAGTCGCACGCGCGAATCCGCGTTCTTCTCAATCCCTGCGCCCTCCGCACTCCCGTGCCACCCGCTCCGTCACGTTCCCGTGTCACGCTCACGCTCTTGCCGGAGGCACACCGAGCGCATTTCCAGGGCGAGTCCGGAATCCCGATCGATCCCGACAATGCAGCCGCAGAGACGAGCATCCATATCGGCGACGGGGAATTTGCGCGGCATGCCATCGAGAAAACGGGCGATCACCGGTTGCATTTCCCGCCCGAGCACACCGTGGTACGGACCGGTCATCCCCACGTCCGTGATGTATGCAGTCCCACGCGCAAGGATGCATGGGTCGGCTGTGGGGACATGCGTGTGAGTCCCGAGGACCGCAGCGGCCCGGCCGTCGACGTAGTAGCCGAGGGCGATTTTCTCCGATGTTGCCTCGGCATGCACCTCGAGTAACACGGCATCGGTCTGGTCGCGCAGCTCCCGCAGCTTGGCGTCGGCAGCGCGAAAGGGGCAATCCGCATGAATCTTGTCCATGAATTGACGTCCGAGAACCGTGACCACGCCGAGGCGAAAACCGCCCTTTTCAATCACCGTATGGGTGCGTCCGGGACACTGCGGCGCCAGGTTGTACGGCCGACAGACTCTCGCCAGCTCGCCGATCTCACTCGGAAAACCGCGCTGGTCCCATATGTGATCGCCCAGGGTCAGTGCGTCGATCCCGCAGGCGAGCAGCTCGTGAGCGATCGCCGTGGTAAGTCCGGCACCCCCGGCCGCATTCTCCGCATTTGCGACCACCAGGTCGATCGACTCCTCGCGGCGCAGTTCACCGAGGCGCCGCATAACGATCTCCCGACCAGGGCGACCAACAATGTCTCCAATGAAAAGCACTCTCTGCATCGGGCCACGGTATGAAACCCGCCCCGCAAATACCACAGCGGAATAGAAAAAAAATCGAAGCCTCCTACAACAACGGACGCAGCGTTCATTTTTCGTTCGGGTGCATTTCAGGGTGGACAACACCGCCGAAAACCGACAAATTTATTGGTCATTATGCGCAAGAACCCCGCAACACGCCTTGAGAAAAGGTCCGCCGATCGAGTTTCGGCTCGGGCTGGTGATGTCGTCGGCGCAGGGGTAGTACGTCGACTCGCAAGCGCGGGCTGAACGCGATCGGACGCTGTCCGTTGTCCCGTTTCGTAGCCGCCCAGCACCCCTTAGGCAGCCGCTGCCTGGATAAATTCTTGTCACACGAGCCCACACTGATTTCATTGCACGTAAACATCCGACACGAGAGAACCAACATGACCACGAAAGCCGCCACCGACCAATCCAAAGCCGATGTCGCAACGCCGATGCGCGGAGCCGACGTCCTTGTGCGCTGCCTCGAGCGGGAAGGTGTCGACGTGGTATTCGCGTACCCGGGCGGGGCATCGATGGAGATTCACCAGGCGCTGACCCGCCCCTCGCGGATTCGGACGATTCTGCCGCGCCACGAACAGGGTTGTGGGTTCATGGCGCACGGGTACGCGCGCGCCACAGGCAAGCCGGGAGTCTGCATGGCCACGAGCGGGCCGGGGGCCACAAACCTGGTCACTTGTATTGCCGACGCGTTCATGGACTCGATTCCGCTCGTAGCGATCACCGGTCAGGTTTTTCAGCATTTCATCGGAAAGACCGCCTTTCAGGAGACCGATGTCTTCGGAATAACCCTGCCGATCGTGAAGCACAGTTACCTGGTTCTCCGAGCCGAGGATTTGCCGCGCATCGTCAAGGAGGCATTCCACCTCGCCCGGACGGGCCGCCCGGGACCGGTTGTGATCGACATCCCAAAGGACGTGCAGCAAAAGGTTTTCGAGCCTCAACTGGACCAGGAGATGGAGCTCCCCGGATACGAGCCGGCGCCGCAAGCGAGCGATAACGAACTGATCGAGGTGCTCAATCTCATCCAGGGCTGCAAGCGCCCGGTTCTGTACACCGGCGGTGGGATTGTATCCGGCGACGCCGATAGGGAACTGCGCGCGTTTGCGGACCTTACCGGCATCCCGGTGGCCACGACCCTGATGGGTCTGGGCGGCTTCCCCGAGGATCATCCGCAGAGCCTTCGATGGTTCGGCATGCACGGCACCGTCGCCGGCAACTGGGCGGTTTGCGAGAGCGATCTTCTGATCGCGCTGGGTGTTCGCTTCGACGACCGCATCACGGGAGCCATCGCCAAATTCGCTCCTGACGCAACCGTGGTGCATATCGACATCGACAAGAGCGAACACCACAAGAACAAGGTGGTTCCATACCCCGTTCACTCGGAGATCAAATATGCCTTGCAACGCTTGTGCAAGCTCGCGGAAGAGCACGGTTTCGAGAAGCCGGATCTTTCTGAATGGAACCGTAAGGTGTACGGGTGGCGTGACGAATACCCGTTCTCGTACGAGAACTCGAAACATATCACCTCCCAGGAGGCGATTCAGGTTCTCTACGAAGAGACTCAAGGTGAAGCGATTGTTACAACCGGGGTGGGACAGCACCAGATGTGGGCCGCCCAGTTTTACCGATTCCACCAGCCGCGCAGCTACATCAGCTCACTGGGGCTCGGCACGATGGGATTCGGCCTGCCCGCCGCCCTCGGCGCCAAGATCGCTCATCCCGACCGCACTGTAATCGATGTCGACGGCGACGGATCCTTCCTCATGAACGTGCAGGAACTCGCCACGGCCGTGCGCGAGAACATACCCGTGAAGATCCTTCTTCTTGACAACCAGCACCTCGGAATGGTCGTCCAATGGGAGGATATCCTCTATGAAGGCGTGCGGGCACAGACGATCCTCTGCGATCCCGAAAACATTGGAAGCCCGGATAATGAAGCCGGACTCTATCCCGACTGGGTCACCATCTGTGAAGGATTCGGTGTCAAATCACGCCGCGTGATCCGCAAGGATGAGATTCGGGAGGCGGTCAGGGAGATGCTTGAGTTCGACGGCCCGTACCTTCTCAACGTCATCGTTCCCTATACGGAGCACGTGATGCCGTTCATCCAGGCCGGATCTTCCGCAAAGGAAATCCTGATCCGATAGCTTTCCCGCCCATCTGCCTAAATGCCGCATCCCGGTCCCCCGCCCATACGACCGGGATGCGGTTCTCTTTGCTGGAGCGCGCAAGCCGCTCTCTTACTCTTACTCGTAATCGCAGCCCCGTCGCCGCCGGGGCGGTCACCCGGCGCCGTAGGCCGGTGGAGTTTGACGTGGGATGGTGCATGTACCCGAGCCGTTGCCGCTCATGCCTGACCCCGATCCCCTCCCGCCTTCCGCCTTACGTCTTCCGCCTCCAGAGGGTCGCCTCCGCCACGCTCCACTGATACTTGCGCAGGTGCTCGCGGATGCAGAAGGGCTGGTCCACGCGTTGCTCGAGAGTGAAGTCGTCGCCCAGGGCCGCCTTCAGGGCTTCCAGCGGCGCTCCGCGTTCAGGAGTGGCGCCGATCCAGAATTCACGCGGGGTACAGCTCTCGAGCCACGTCCCGGGCGTTGTAAGGAGCAACAACCCTCCCGGACGAACCAGGTGCGGGAGTTGTTCGAGGAACGCCGCAGGGCGCGCCATGCGGCAGAGCAGGTTGCACGCCAGAACGGCGTCGAAATCGCACCATGCTTCGGGAAGCGCATGGGCGTCGCCCGTCTCAAACCGGACGCGTTCGGGCTGAGCGCCCACCGGAAGCACCACGTCGATCCGTCGACTGATATCGCCCGAAAAAATCAGGTCGACCGGGTGCCGACCCTCCCGCCCGATCCGCTCGGCCGCCGCGGTGAACGATTGACTGGTGTCTACAGCTCGAACCGCGGACATACTCCTGGAGAGCACATAGGCCGCGGCGCCAACTGCGCAACCGACATCGAGCGCCCGGCCGTCCGGCCGGAGTCCGGCTTCCAAAAGTAGTCGCACACACGACTCCGGGAACGATTCCGTAAGCCTGGGACCGAACTTCCAGGGCATGCGGTCCTCCGTGGTTCCGTAGTGAAATATCAGGTACTGACTGAGGAGTTCCCCGGATTCGTAATCGTTGGATGGATCGCTCACGGCTGCGCGGCGGCTCGATCGTTCTCGAGCAGGCCGATCAGATAATCGGCCGGCTTGTAGTTCTGAAGTATCACCGTGCTCTCGCCGCCCCGCACCATGCGCACCTCGGGCAAGCGCACCTCGGGTGTCTTATGGGGCGCGTAAAGAACATCGTCGTGTGAGGCGTTCCTTCTCTGTTTGAACAAATCAGGGGTCAGCGTACCACCGAGATGGTCGCTGCGCCCCGTCGCGACGTGGACCGTTCCGAGGATTTTCTCATCCTGAATATCCCGGCCGGAGAAAGGAAGCACCTGTGTCCCGAATCCGAGTTCGCCGATCGCACCGACCATGGGATCGTCGACGAGGCGTTCGTTGTGCTCGCGGATTCGTTCGTAATCTCCGTAGATGAGGGTCGACCTCACCACTTTGCCTCCCTCCACATCGAGCAGGCCGACTGTCTCCTCTCCGTATTTAAAGGGAAACTTCCCCTCCGCACCCTCCGGGACGAAGTAGACCTCGCCGGCAGGCAGGTTCGCAACGTCCGGCGTTCCGGGCGGACAGAGACCGTGGGATTTCTGGGCCTCCTGCCCATTGCATAAGAGCTTCAAGGTTGTCTTCTGGCCCTCGCACTCAAAATCGAGCTCGAAGTGATCGGCGCGTGTAAGCCCCCGGCGGAGCTTTTCTGCATCCGCGCTGACCTGCTTGTAGTCGACCGAGAGGCCGGTATCGAGGATGACTTGGTTCAGGCCATGGAGGGTGGCGCCGCGAAACCCGAAACGCTTGGCCTGCGCCGTCAGGGGAGCCGTCGCCGAGTAAGTGGAGACGACGAGCACGAGTTGATAGTTCGGATAGATATCGCGCTCCAAGCTGAACTCCCGTCCCTCCGGATCGTAGCAGTCATCGTCCAAGTCGAGATTGCTGCCCCCGACCTCGCGATAGGCAAAAATCTCGCCGCCGGTGTAGTTCATCTCCTCGAGACCGCCGTCTTGCAGTCCTTTGTAGAAGACTTCATAGCCGTAGTTCTGGATCGCAAGGGACGGGTCGTCGCGAAACGCAAAGTCTTTGATTGATTTCGGATCGGGGAGGTCGATCAGAATACAAACCCGCTCGCCCTGCCCCGGACCAAAGGAGGTCTGTAGCAGGCGTTTTAGACTGAATGGTGGGAAGGTTCGGTTACTGGCATCGAGTTCCATACGGATAGTCTTAAATCACAAAAAGCCAATGTAAAGCATCGGGATCATTAATTCACAACACCGCTTACAAGGCACGGTAGAGTTCCTCGTCATCCAACGGCACGGGGTTCCCCTTCATGCTGGAGGCGCGCTGGGCGCGCGCGACGATCTCGAGAAAATCCGCGCCAGCGCGTCGAACCGGGCGCGGAGCGCGGGGTTCGGCGCACGGGATTCCTCCGGATCGTCCAGCGCCAGGCGCGGCATCGACGAACCCCTCGTAACATCGGAGCATGACGGTTCATGCTTCTGCGCCTCAAATAGATGAGAAGAACAAAGAACTACCATGCGATCCACCGATTCTCCTCGTATGAATACACCTCGCGCGGACTCTGCGTCCCCCATCGATAGAAGAACCACCCGGCCCACCCGCCGCTGGCGGCGTAGAGGTGCGGGTACAGTCCCGGAGCGGTCCAAACGAACCCCATCTTCGGATCCCACCACCATGGCGGTGCGTCACCGTTCGACGGGTAAGCGTACAGCCACCCGTGCAATTCATGGTAGAACCATGGGGAATGACCGGCAAAGACCCGGCCGAACCACGGGGCGCTAAAGAAATTGTCGCCGCGGTAATCGAAGGAACGCCAAAAGGCTCCCTCGGGAAGCAGATCCGGAACGTCCTTCGCTTCGCCCGTAACCCGAACATCGGCGAGAAACAGCTCGGGGCGCGGACCGCTCGCTCCGTCATCAAACGACGCATAGCGCCAGAGCAACTCCACATGCGCCTGACCGAGCAGTTCCTCCGGAAACTCCAGGCCGTTCCACGCGGTGCGTGCCCAGGGTTCGTCCGCACTCCAGACCTCGACAGGTTCTCCGGCACCGTCCGGAAAGTCGACATAATCCCCCGTTCCGAGAACCCGGTATTGAAGGCGCCATCGATACCGGCGGTCGGCGGGGGACGCGGTCCCCGCGGTCCACGCGAGGCGAGCCGCCTCCAGGCGGCGCGTGTCCACGGCGAGCTTCGCCCCCGCGACATAGCCGCTTCGATCGTCGGGCTGCGGGTTGGAGGTGTTGCGGAATCCGACGCCCTCCTCGTCCAGGCCGACGACGCGGCTGCGCGAATTCAGATTGTACGGGAGCGTCCAGACCCCGGTCAGCGGTGCACGCAGATCAGGATCGGGCCAGGAGGATTCAACGAATTGCATGAACGGCGGATACGATCCGACCGGAGCGTCCGGCGACCATTCGGCGAAGGAATACGGTCCCTCTGAAAGCGGATGCGCTGCGACGTCCGCCTCCTCGTCCGGAATGAACACTGCGGCAAGGACGCGATCCCCGTCGAGCGTCAGGCTTCGGACCGGATCCGACCCGGGGGTATCCGCCCACCCTTCGAACCGGTATCCGGGCGCAGGCAGAGCCTCGACGCGAATCGGCACGCCCCGGAAATAACGACCCGTCCACGGAAACACCCGGTTGGTCTCCTCGAATCCCGGAGCGTCCGGGTGGAGCAGCAGGTGATCGTTGACAAGGACGGTCCCTCCGGAGCGGTCCGATACATGAAGCTCAAGGATCACGGTTCCGGAAATGTCAAAGTGTTCGAGCAGGTGTGCCCACGCGATCCCGGGACGCTCCACCGCGAAGATCCGTTTGTGTTCGAGGGATCGTTCCCACGACTCCTCCGACAACAGGGCAGGATAACGCCGCGTGTGCTCGGGAACGGCCAGGCGCATCCGATCCGCCATCTCCTCCATGATCCGGTGCGCGCGATCCGTGCGAAACGTCGTGTTCAGGTGATCGGCATAGCGGTTGAGGAACCGGTCCCTGAAGGCGCGAATCCCCAATACGCTGCGCAGCAGGAAAGTGGACCAGGGCGGATTCGCCATGGAGCTCTGCTCCGGCGCGGTGGCGTGGGCCAGCGTGTTGAACGTATGGGAAAAGAACCCTGACTCGCGGTCATACCACAGGTTGTACCCAAAATCGAGGTCGTAGAACAGCCAGCGCCAACGCCCGTCATGCTCGGGCCTGTACGATCGACCCGGAGGGAGACCCCGGGTGCGCCAATAATCAATGTTGCTGTGGGGCCAGTCTGTATTGTTCAGAAAAATCTCGGCAATCACGTAATCGAGGTAGTTGTCGACGTCCATCCTGGCCTCGACCTCGGCTGCGAGTTCCGGATCATCGGGGCCGCGATCTTCGAGCAGGTCCAGGAGCGCCTCGTAGGCGCCGCCCTCGCCCTCCTTGACTTCGGAATTGGCCGTGAGCAGATCGATGTTGTCTTCGGGAACGTCGTACCCCTGGGAAAGATAGTGGCGGTCGTAGCGCTCGCGGAGGTTGTGAATTCCCCAGTATTCCCCATTGATGAAAAGGATGGCCGGCATGTAGGCCTGCGTGTCAAAGCGCATGTGCCCCACAAGTCGGTGAATAAAGGCGTCCCGAAACAACGTGCCCCGGCTGGAGTCGTTCCCGGAGGTGCGCAGCAGAATCCTGCGGTAGCGCGGCATTCCATCGTCTCCAAAAAACGGGTGATCAAACCAGCGTTCGCCGTAATCGCGTCGCGCGTACAGCCGCAGCGATTTCACTTGGTACCCACGAGTCAGGCCACCGTGGATACGCACACCCGCGTCCTGTTCCAACAACGGATCCCCCGCCTCCGAAAAATAGGACACATGCACGCGCCGTTCCCACTCCCGCCCGCGTCTCCAGAAATTGCTGGCCTGCGAAGCATCGGGTTGCCGGGCTCCGTATATTCCGACCTCGCGATCGAAGAAGCCATCGGGTCCGGTCACAAGCGAAACAACCGGCAATTCAAACGGATCTGTATACTCGGAACCGACAAAATATGTCGCCGTGGCAACTGGGCTGGACAACGCATCCTCGCGGAACGCCCGGACGCGCAATGTGTGCGCTTGCCGGACCTCGCCCTCGGGCGGCTCGAACGGTTCATTGGGCCCCGCGGTGAAAATCCCGGCGTACCGGTACGGCTCCCCGGTCTGTCCGGCCAAAGGAAGCGCGTCGTCCAGCACAGGAGCATGCTCATCGGGAATCGATCCGTCCACGGTATAGCGCAGCACCGCATCCGGCTCGCCGGTGACGGTTACGGTGATCGCCTCGGGATACCGTCCCGGGGCATGGGAGAACTGCGGTGGATCGAGGACCGCAACGTACCCCGGCCTGGTGTTCGCACTCCCGGGAGTCGGCTCGTCGAAGTAGCGCCAGGTCGCGCTTCCGTCCGGCTGGCGACCCCATGAAACATTGCGGGGAAGCTCGGGAACGGCCACGGAGTCAGCCAAGACATCGTCAGGCTTCGTGAGCGCAAGGGTGGCGCCGGCGCGGCTGATCGCAAAGTTCGTGTGCACCGCATCCGAACCCGGGCTCAGCCCCTCACCCGAAGCCCAGACGATCAGAAATCCACCGGGAGCGATCTCGACATTCGGAAAGACCCACTGAAAGGGGCGATCCGGATCGTCGGACAAGCCCCAGCTCAACAGGGAGACCGCATTGTCCCCAGAGTTGTAGAGCTCAATCCAGTCGGGAGCGTCGCCCGCCGTATCCGTCACGACACCGCCGTTGGAGGACATGACCTCATTGATCTGTACCGCGGCGAGCGGGGCGCAGATCATGCAGGCGATGACGCCGTATGCGACGGCGATGCTAGCTCGGAAGGCTCTCATTCGATTGCTTTGATGGCGGCGGATGGGGGCAATCTGCTCACAGTTCCCCCTACCCCAAGCATTCCCCTTCCGCATCTAAACGGATTCACACGGCATTCTGAACCGGTCAACGTGGAAGTCAACGCTTGTTGCATCCGCGTCAATCCCAACTGGAATAGCACACCGAAAAAAACCGGGTGAGCTTGCGCTCACCCGGCAAAATCGCGGAAGCGGTTCGTGTTTCGACCGGCTCCCGCCCCTGCGTTAATTGTCGCGACTAGAAGCGGAACGTTACCGTCGCTTCACCGGTGTGGGTCAGGTCGCTTCCCTCTCCAAGGGTATAAGCGAGGCCCACCCCGAGGGTGTCGGTCACCCACATGTGCCCGGCGAGTTCAAACGAGAACTGGTTCGCCCGGAAGTCGTCCCATCGGATCCAGCTCAGCGACGGCGTGAGACTGACGGCGTCGGTGAGCTCGAACTCCGAGCCCACAGTGAATCCCCAGATCAGGGAATCGGCAGTGGTTTTGGTCGGGCCAATGACCGTGCGGTCCCACTGCCAGCCGGTGTTGAACTCTGCAAACGGCTTCGTGGTTCCCATGACGGTATGCCCGCGCAGATCGACGGAGAGCACATGGCTGCGGAACTTGTCGCCCATGGTGCTGAGGTGCACCTGACCGTATGAGGTATGGACATCGATTCCATATTCCGGGCCGGTATGCACGGCGAAGTTGGCGCCAACAGTCCCAAGTAGACCATTGGGTCCGCTTTCGACATTTCGGTAACCTCCACCTACATAGGCGTAATCTTCTCCGATCAAGCCGTCCGCGTACGCGGGAGTCGCTATCGCGGCCATGGCAATGCATGCAATCAGTGTAAGTTTCTTGTTCATAGTTAACAGGATGTGGTTGTGTGTACAGTTGCTGGTGGTTGGCATCCTCTTGCAGAAGCCAATCCATTATGGTTGTTCCCAAACGCACGTTTGTCAAAGGAATTTCGATGTGCGCGTAGGGTGCAATCGAGGCCTGCTACGGCGACGCACGGTCCCGGATGATCTTCAGGAAAGCCGGAAGGACAGTGCGTGCCTTGCTTGGACCGATCCCTGGGATCCTGAGCGCTTCCTCCTCGGATTGCGGCTGTTGTGCTGCCAGCGATTCCAACACGGCGTTGGAGAAGATCCGGTAATGAGGGACCTTGCCCTGGGCTGCCGCGAGCTGAGCGCGCTTCCTCTTCAGGTGTTCGAGAAGGTCGCCGTCCGGTTCGGCGCCCAATCGTAATGGCGCACCATCCGGCGCCCCCGTGGTCGGCGCCGCGCCGGCCGACTCCCGCTCCGGCCACAGCAACTGCACGGACGCGTCCCGTTTCATCACCGCCTCCCCCAGAGCGGTCAAGGTCACCAGGGGCCGGTCTCCGCCCGTCGACCGGAGCAATCCCGCGCGCAGCAGCTCATCGAAGAGCGCGTGCAGATAGCGGCTGCTCTCGCGTTTGAGCACACCGTAGGTGGAGAGGCGATCAAGGCCGAACTGCCGCATGCCCTCGCTTCGGCTTCCCGAGAGCATGAGAATAATCCGGCCCTTGCCGAAGCGCGGGCGCCACGCGTCGCCACCGCCCCGGTGCGACATGCGGGCGACCCCGCTGAGCGCCTTCTGGAGAATGACCCATTCCTCCTCACGCGGTTCGCGAAGATTGTCCGGGTGATTGGCGCGGCAGAAGTCGCAAACCCCGCACGGATCCGGATCCGCTTCGCCAAAGTACCCGCGAATCCACTGCTGCCGGCAGGCGCGCGCGTACCCATAGTCGATGACGGACTGCAACTTGGCGCGATCGCGTCGCTCCTTCTCCGCGAGTGCTGCGGCATCGAGAGGGAGTTCCTCGGGGGTGATGTCCGGCTTCAGGAGCCGGGTTCCGCGAATGCGCTCTCCCGGAATATCAAACCGCTCGAGAACGCCGAGCCGGGTGAGCAGGTTGACGGAAGTGCTGACCATCATCCCGTTTCTGGATCCAAGACGATCGGAGAGTTCGTTCAGCGACATGCGAACCTCACCGTTCTCATCGGCCATCTCGACGAGGAAGCGATAGACATCCGCGATACACGCCTTGCCCGGATTGCTTCCGTCGATGAAAAAATCCTGGGTGCGGCGGTCGGCGAAATTGAAGAACAGCTCGCAGATCGCCGGGAGTCCATCGCGTCCGGCGCGCCCGGCCTCCTGGTAGTATGCCTCGACGCTTCCCGGGATTTCAAAATGCACGACAAAGCGGATATCCGCCCGGTCGATACCCATACCGAAGGCGTTGGTCGCCACCGCGACGTCCGCCTCGCGACGAATGAAAGACTCCTGCAAGCGCTCGCGTTCCGCATCCTCCATGCCGCCGTGATAAGCAATATGGGCGATGTCCCACTCCGCCAGGTGCTCCGAAACCTCCTCGACCCGCTTCCGGGTAGCGCAGTAGACAATGCCGGTCCGATGCGCTTCGATAATCGAGGCAAGCCGCCCGAGTTTCTCCGCCTTTTTATCGGTCTCGGCGACCCGAAACTCAAGGTTTGGACGGGAGAACCCGGTGACATAGATGCGGGGCTCGCGCAGGTTGAGATGCTTCACGATATCCGCCTGGACCTCGGGCGTGGCGGTCGCGGTGAATGCGCAGACAGGGGGCGATCCCAGCCGTTCCAGGGATTGCCCGATCCGGAGGTAATCCGGCCGAAAATCGTGGCCCCACTGGCTCACACAATGGGCTTCATCGATCGCGAAAAACGAGATCGGCGCGTTGGCGAGCTCCTCCATGAACCGCCGGTGCCGAAATCGCTCCGGAGCGATGTAGATTAGTTTGTAGGCTCCCCGCGCCAGGCCGTCGAGCCGCTCTCTCTGCGCGGCGGGACTCAGGCTGCTGTTGAGAAACGCCGCCGGAATACCGCGCGCGGCCAACGCATCGACCTGGTCTTTCATGAGGGCGATCAACGGGGAGATCACCACGGCAACCCCGTCTTTCATCAGTGCCGGAAGCTGATAGCAGAGGGATTTCCCGCCCCCGGTCGGCATGATGACCATCACGTCCTGGCCCGACGCGATCTCCCGGATGATCTCATCCTGCCCGGATCGGAAGGAATCGAATGAGAAGTGACGCTTGAGGGCTTCTTCGAGAGTCATCGGGCGGGAGCCTGTCAAAAGCGGAATTTAAGCGTAACGATCTCGAACGGACGGACCGTGAAGGTCACCCGCCCGGCCTCGAGCTCCAGGGAGTGTTCCTCCCGCTCGAGCAAGTCGACGGTGGCGACGGTGCGGACGGGCAGGCGGCACGTCAGCGTGCAAGGGCCCCGCGTACCGTAGGCCTCGTAGAGACGCACGACCAGGGCATCGCCTTCCTCCGCAACCTTGACGGCTGAGATCATTGTGCCCGGCCGGTCGACCTCGAACCACGAGATCCGGGCTGGGAGTTCTCCACCGGTTCGACGCTCCAGCGGATGCACCGCGGGCGGAGCATTGAGTGCGGCCGCCTCCTCGATTACCCGGCCCGCCCGGAAATCTCCGGAGTGCGGCAGCAGGGCGTAGGAGAAGGCGTGCTCGCCCAGGTCCGCCGTGGGGTCCGGCGACTCGGGACCGCGCAGCAACGAAAGGCGCATCACGTTCTCATGGATGTCGTACCCGTATTTGCAGTCGTTGAGCAACGCCACCCCGTAGTCGCCTTCCGAGAGGTCCGCCCATCGGTGGCCGCAGACCTCGAACCGGGCCATATCCCAGCTGGTGTTATAGTGGGTGGGACGCTCGACGTGACCGAACTGGATCTCGTAGGTGGCGCGCGGCGCATGCACCGCAACCGGAAATGCAACCTTGAGGAGCCGCTTGCGCGCCTTCCAATCGACCTGCGTGTGAAACTCCAGGCGAGCCGACCCCGCGGTCAACACCATCCGCTGCGCGATCCGCGACTCCCCGTAGCGGCGAACCAGCAGAACCGTGGCACGCAGCGGCGACTCCTCCTGCACCGCACACGCCTCCAGCTCTGTGAGTGATTCAACCTTCTCCCGGTAGAAGATATCGATGTCCCAGGCATCCCAGTTGTGCGGGTAGTCGGGATGCACCTGCAGCGCGTTGCCCCGCTCGCCGGGCGCGAGCACCTCGCGGTGCAGACGCAAATCGGTCAGGCGTTCGATCAGGCCATCCGGATCCAGCACAACGCGGAGCAGTCCGTTCTCCACGACGATCCGGTCGCCCTCACGTTTCACCGACACCGGATCGGTTCCCTCGGGCAAACCCGTGCCTGCGAGGTCCTGCACGGCGTAACCCATGGCCGGAGCGGCGACATGCACCGGCCCTCCGCCGGGTCCGTCGACAACCGCTTCACACGGCACGCTCAATGGATTGAGGACGAGCGCCGGTTGTTCGGTCTCGCCGGTCGCGACGCGCTCGAGTATCGGCGCGAGCGCGTCGTTGCGCGCCGTCTCGCCAAGAGTGCGGATCACAGCGTAGTCGCGGGCGCAATCCTGGTAAACCCATCCGATGGAGGAACCCGGGATGATGTCGTGAAACTGATTCAGAAGGAGCAATTTCCAGGCGCGGTCGAGCGCGCCTGCACGCCCGCGGCGCGCCGCCCCGCTCGGGTGTGGGTCCGACTCGTAGACGGCGAGCGATGGCGGTTCGGACTCGATCGACGCATCGGAACGGCCGCTCCCCCCGAGCAGGAAGAAGTCCACCGCATCGAGCCATTCCGCCTCGCCGAGCAGTTGTTCGCATTGACGGTTCCAGCGCTTGTTGCGCGCGTGGGTGGTGAGCGTTCCACGGTGCAGTTCGAGGTAGAGCTCGCCGTTCCAGACCGGGGGGTCCACCGCGTCGGCCTCCGCCTTCTCGAAAAACGCCGACGCCCGCTCCAGGGTGACCTGCGGCAACCCCTCAAAATCCTCGACCCGCCGGGCGGTTTCGAGCATCAAGGGCGTCGGGCCGCCCCCCCCGTCGCCATATCCATAGACGTAGAGCGAGCGTGTGGCACGGTCGTGCTCGAGGAACCGGGCCTCATTGTGCTTCAACTGCTGCGCTGTGAAGTTCGCGTTGTACGTGTCAGCCGGAGGAAAGTGCGTAAAAATCCGGGTGCCGTCGATCCCCTGCCAGTGAAAGGTGTGATGAGGGAACCGGTTGAACTGGCTCCATGAAATCTTCTGCGTGAGGAAGTAGCGGATACCGGCGGAGTTCATCACCTGCGGGAAACTGGCGCTGTACCCGAAGACGTCCGGGATCCAGACATCGCGGGTCTCGACTCCGAACTCCTCCATGAAAAACCGCTTCCCGTGCAGAATCTGACGGACCAGCGACTCGCCTGAGGGAATATTGCAGTCGCTCTCCACCCACATCGAGCCGACCGGTTCCCACTGCCCGCGTTGCACCGCCGCGCGTATCTCTGCGTAAATCTTCGGATAGTGCTTCTTCATCCACGCGTACTGCACCGCCTGCGAACAGACGAAGACATATTCCGGGTACTGCTCCATGTACCGCAGCTGGGTCGCAAACGTCCGGGCGCACTTGCGGATCGTCTCGCGCAGCGGCCAAAGCCATGCCGTGTCGATGTGCGCGTGTCCCACCGCGGAGATCCGGTGCACCGTGTCGCCGTTGCGACACGACATGATCGGGCGCAGCGCCTCGCGGACCCGTGCCGGCGATTCGGAATCCCGCTCGTCGAAGCGGTTCCAGGCGGCATTCAGCGCGTACAGGAGCTGCCCGCGCCGCGGTGCGTTCGGCGGCAGGCACGCGATCGCATCGAGGCACAACCCCATGTCAATCCAGAGATCCCAAACCGCGCGGTCCACCACCGCGAGTTCCGCCCGGGTCAAGCGAAAGTAAGGCTCGCCGCTGTACCGGGCGCGCGTGTCCCACGGCCCCGCCCCCTCACTCGAGCGGGCGTTCGCCCCGGCCTCCACGTGAAATTCCACCGGTTCGCCGCCCGACGCCGAGTCGGAGACCGGAATCTCGTCGCGATGGACATTCACCGCGCGCGTCGGCCGTCCCCCCTCAAAAACCAGTCCCTCCGCCGTGAATCCTTCCCCGGAACGATAGCCGAGGGCCACCCGTGCGACGACCCGGCGGCCCTTCCATGCGTCCGGGACCCGGCCAGAAAACCGAAACCAGCAGGTCCCCCACTCCGGTCCCCATGCACCGCCGACCGGGAACGGTTCATAGTCGGCGGCCAACGCCTCCTCCGGCGGAACCGGCTCCCCGGGCACAGCCCACGCCGCCACATCCAGCAGCGCCGACGCCGGGTAGATCAGCGGCTCCAGGCGATCCTTCCGGTCCTTCCGCAGGCGTGCGAGTGTCAGATCAGGATGCTTCAGCATGATGAAATCGATAGAAATCCCGGCAATCGATGACGAGCCCAATTTTTGCCGTTCTACAGCGGCCCGTGCCACAACGATAATCAGAATCACAGGAGCAGATCCGGGATTGTCGGCACCTCAGCCCTGCCAAGGCTTATTGTTGCCATCGGTCCGACTTTGCGTTCTCTTTCGTGGTTTTCCACCTGCAACCGCACGGATTTCATGAAAACGATGACCCCATTGGATGAGCTTCGGCACTCGGCTGCGCACATTCTTGCGACCGCGGTACTGCGTTTGTTTCCAGATGCCAAAATCGATATCGGGCCTCCGACCGAGAGCGGGTTCTATTACGATTTCGACCTGGACCACCCATTCACCGCTGAAGACCTCGAGAAAATCGAGGCGGAAATGCGCCGGGTAGTAAAGGAGAACCAACGGTTCGAACGCCTCGATACGACTCGCGCGAAAGCCGAACAGCTCTTTCGGGAGAAGGACCAACCGTACAAGCTTATCCGATTAAACGATATTCCAGAGGGGGAACCGGTCAGCCTCTACCGAAACGGCGAGTTTGTGGACCTCTGCGCCGGAACGCACGTGCCGTACACCAGCAAGGTCAAGGCCTTCAAGCTCCTCAGTATCGCCGGTGCCTATCACAAGGGAGACGAGAAGAACAAACAGCTTCAGCGAATCTATGGGACCGCATTCCCTACGAAGGCTGAATTGACCGAGCACCTGGAGCGCTTGGAGGAGGCAAAAAAACGGGACCACAGGCGACTGGGACGTGACCTCAAACTCTTCCACATGGATGAAACCGTGGGTCAGGGGCTTGTGCTCTGGACTCCGAGAGGCGCCATCATCCGGCAGGAACTGCAGAACTTCATCTCGGAAGAGCTGCGCAAGCAGGGGTATCAGCAAGTGTTCACCCCTCACATTGGTAAGCTGGATCTCTTTCGCACGAGCGGACACTTCCCATATTACAAGGACTCGCAGTTCTATCCGATCGTCGAGCGCCAGACCCTCGATTCACTCGCGGATGAAGGGTGCTCCTGCTCTGAATTGAGCAATCAACTCGATGCGGGAGAGATTGAGGGATTCCTTCTCAAACCGATGAACTGCCCGATGCATGTGAAGATTTTCGCCAGCCAGCCTCACAGCTATCGGGATCTGCCGGTTCGCTTCGCCGAGTTCGGCACGGTCTATCGCTGGGAACAATCGGGTGAGCTCAACGGGATGACCCGCGTCCGTGGGTTCACGCAGGATGACGCGCACATCTTCTGCACCGAAGACCAGCTCGCTTCTGAGATTTCCGGATGCCTGGAACTGGTCAAGATCGTGTTCCGCATGCTCGGGATGAGTGATTACCGGGTACGCATCGGGCTCCGGGATTCGGACTCCTCAAAATACACGGGGGATTCGGCGCTGTGGGATAAAGCCGAGTCGGCACTGCGCGAAATGGCGCGTTCTCTCGACGTCCCCTACTCGGAGGAACCGGGTGAAGCGGCTTTCTACGGGCCAAAGATCGATTTTGTTGTCAGGGATGTCATTGGTCGGGAGTGGCAGCTGGGCACCGTGCAAGTCGACTACAACCTCCCTGAACGCTTTGATCTTTCCTATATCGGATCGGACAACGAGGAACACCGTCCGGTCATGATTCATCGCGCCCCATTCGGTTCCTTCGAGCGGTTCACGGGGCTGCTCATCGAGCACTTCGCAGGGAATTTCCCGTTCTGGCTGGCGCCGGAACAGGTCCGGATTCTCACCATCACGGACGAACAGGAATGCTACGCCCGCGAGCTCGAGGGCGCCCTTAAAGCGCTCCAGGTGCGATGCAGCGTCGACCACCACTCCGACAAGCTCGGCGCCAAGATCCGGCGCGCCGAGATCGAAAAGATTCCGGCGATGCTGGTGGTGGGGAAACGGGAGGCCGAGGAGGACCGCGTCTCCCTGCGATGCCGGATCGACAAGTCGCTCGATGGGACCTACTCCAGGAACGAGGCATTCGCGCTGCTGCAGGAACAGATCCTCGAGCGCCGTCTCCCGGCGAGGTAGGCAGAGACGGTCAGAACCGGATGCTCATCCCAACGGTGATGAAGAGCGTGCCGCCCATATCCACCGTCACCTGGCGCTCGCCATTTCGACCGCGGAAGTCCCCTGTCGTCTGGTACTGGGCGCCCCCGAATACACCGACCCGATCCGACACGCGATAGGCTATGTTGACATCGACGTAACCTCCGAGCAGCCACTCGGAATTTCTTTCGGTACCAAAGAAGAAGCTGCGCTCATTCTCGCCGACTCGAAATGATTCATCGGCGAAGAAATCGCCGTGGTAGAATACGGAGGCGAGACCCGCGCCTACCTGGAGGTGAAGCCCTCGCCATGGATTCCAATCGTAGAGCGGCCCCGTGCGAATCGTATAGAATGTGCTGCTCAACTCCCAGCGTCCCCGCCCCTCTACGCCTCCGGGGACCGGCGGAAGCTCGATGAACGCGTCATGGACCGGGTCCACCGGCGCCAGCGGTTGGGGACGTCCCGGGCTGTCCGGTCCCGGCTGCATCCGGGTCTGCGTTCCACGATATCCGCGAACACCCGAGGCACTCGAGGGAATTGCCGGAGGGATCGGGAGATCGCCGAAGTCGTACACGTCCCGCCTGCGCAGCAACGTAGCGGTGAACCCGCCCGAATCCTCGATCGTAAAGTGGTTGAAACCGAGCGCGATCGTCCAGCTGACGTTCTCCCAGCGGGGAAGCTCCCGCGTCACCGCGATTTCCCACCCCCCGCCGTCGGCGTCATCCGAAAACCCTCGCCCTTCGGATGCCGAAGCGTGCTGGTGTAAAAAGAGCTGGTTGTCTTCGACCTGTTCGGCGCGGCGATATCCGAAATACGATGTCAGCCCGTCGGTCTCGATTCCAATTCCGTAGGTGGTATCCAGCCAAACGAAACCGTCGTTGTAATCACGGCCCTGAAATTGGCCGGCGCTGCCGGTCTGGACGGGATCGCGAAACGGTATGCTCCCGAGATTGGAGAAGGTGACGTCGACCGGCATCATGTGGCGATAGGAGACCGTCACTTTGTTCTTCGGATCCTCAGGAGGGGGTCTGAAAAACGGGTATTGCTGGGCGATCATGGCACCGGGCAGGAGGCACGAGGCAAGGAAGATCCGGAAAAATCTCATAGGTATCTGGTCGATCGGAACAAGTTGCCAGAGAATGGCAGCGCTTCCAGGGTGTCAACAGCGAAGACCCCCCCTTAAGGATGGCTTGACTGCCCCCCGAAATCTGGTCTCCTCCCATCACGATTCCATCACCGACCCGGCCCGGCGCGCCGGGGGTGATTCGACAACAGCAGATACGGCAACAGTGGCAAGTACAGGGAGATCCCATCACTTCATTCATGACCTGGGAAATCGTCATCATCCTCATTATCCTGGCCGCCGCACTGACCAGTTTCATCGCTGAGAAAATCTCGAGCGATCTGACCGCGATCTGCGTGTTTGCGGTCCTCCTGGTATTCGCGGTGCTCCCGTGGGACTCCGCGTTCCCGGAAATGGAAGAGCTGTTCGGGGTATTCGCCAATCACGCCCCGCTGACAGTCGCAGCGATGTTCATACTCAGCGCGGCCCTGGACAAGACCGGCGTGATCGACGGCATCGCCTACAAGCTGACCGGCCTGGCCCGACTCGGATTCTACCCGTTCCTGATTGTCATGATCCTGTGCGTCGCGGTGGTCTCCGCGTTCGTCAACAACACACCCGTCGTCGTGGTCTTCCTGCCGGTCGTCCTCAGCCTCGCGCGCAGTCTCGACGTTCCGGCCTCCAAGCTGTTGATTCCTCTCTCGTATGCTTCTATTTTCGGCGGCGTCTGCACGCTTGTCGGAACGAGCACAAACCTGCTCGGAAGCGGAATCATGGTTCAGTACGGACAGGAACCGCTGGGGATGTTTGAAATCGCCTGGGTCGGCGTGCCCCTTCTCTTCGCCGCCGCCGTCTACCTCCTCATTTTCGGCAACCGCCTCCTCCCCAGCCGCGAACCGCTTTCCGCCATCCTCTCAGAGGAAGAGCGCAAAGAGTTCCTGACCGAGGCGATCATCCCCCGCCGCTCCCCGTTTATAGGCAAGACCTTTGGTGAAACCGGGCTGCACAGGAAATCGGGAATCCATCTCCTGGAAATCACCCGCGATGACCAACAGGTCCCGACAGCGGAGACGACAACGACTCCGCTGCGGGAGGGCGATATCCTCGTGCTCTCCTGCCGCCCTTCCGGTTTCGCCCACACCCGAAGCGTCGAGGGCATGGACCTTCTGATCGAGCAGGAGATGGGAATTGAGACCATCGCCGCCCATGAGGGTTCGATGGTCGAGGGTGTCATCGGACCCCGTTCCACGCTGATCGGCCGGACTCTGCGCGAGGTCAATTTTCGACAGCGCTATCGGATGGTTCCCTTGGCAATCCATCGGCGCGGTGTCAACATTCGCCAGCGCATCCGGCGCACGCCTCTGGAGTTCGGCGACACGCTGCTCATGATGGGCACCGAGAGGGCGCGGGAGGAGCTGCGCAAAAGCGACGATATCCTACTGCTCGATCTGCCGTCCACCCCGTCGCAGTCCCGCCACGGACGCGCGCCGATCGTGATCGGTACGATTGCCGTGATCGTCGGACTGGTATCGCTGGGCATTGTTCCGATCGCCGCCGCAACCTTAATCGGCGTGACCGTGCTCTTCCTCACCCGCTGCCTCACCCCAAGGGAGGGCTACGACTCCATCGAGTGGAGCATCCTCTTTCTCATCTACGGCATGCTTGGCCTGGGGGTTGCGATGCAGACCACCGGAGCCTCGGGACTGATTGCAGGAGCGTTCGTGAGCCTGGTCGACGCGACCGTTGCGGATGCCTGGAAGCCCCTCGTCCTGCTCGCTGGGGTCTACCTGATTACCACGGTTTTTACGGAAATGCTCTCAAACAACGCGGGCGTCGTGCTGATGACGCCGATCGCCATCGGCCTCGCCGTGACACTCGGCGTCGATCCGCGCCCGTTCGTCATCGCCACCTGCGTGGCGGCGAGCGCCAGCTTTGCGACTCCCATCGGGTACCAGACCAATACCTATGTCTACGGGGTCGGCGGCTATCGCTTTACGGACTTCGCCAAGGTCGGCCTCCCGCTGAACCTCCTCTATTTCTCGGTCAGTATGGTGATCATCCCGCGGGTGTGGGAGTTTTGACCGGGCGGCATGCCCGGAGAACGGGGCCAGGACCCATTTCACGTTCACTCATCCCGCTCACCGGCCGGCCCGCCGCAATTCGTTCCAGAAGTCCGGATCGAGTGGCACCAGACGGTCGGGACAGGCTTCCATGTGGCACGCCCGGCATGTGTGGAATTCGATTTCCGAGGCATAGTGAAAGCCGCAAATTGATTTCTGGGGTATCATGGCGCAGCTCGGTCTGAGTTCGACTCCAATCATCTCCGGCTTGTCTCCGAGGAGTTCGAAAATTGCACGAAGTTGCTCAATCGGCCAGAGCCAGGGGTCGCCCGATCCGGGTGAGATATAGGCGGTTCTCGGTATCTGGTAACGGTGGCGCAAATCCTTGCGCATCATGCGGTGGGCACTCCGCAGAACCGCCGTGCAGATGCTCCCCCAATAATATCGTTCAAGCGCCTCTCCAAGCGGGGGCGCCAACGCAGTGAGTTCCTCACCGCACGTAACCACAAACGGAAACACGCGGTGCACACCGGCAAGTTGCCGGCGCAGAAGCGGGCCGGAAAAAGTCACCCCTTCAATCGTATGCTCATTCCCGTCACGGGCATCGATATAACATGGCCGGTAGAGCGCCTTGGGCCGTCCATTGGCGGCCGCACAGGCAAGCATCTCCTCAAGACAGGCTTCGTCACGCGATCCCGGATTGCAACGCATCTCCTTGCGGATCCGGTCAGCATTGAACTCAGGCGGCAGGGATGCAAAGAGAACCGTCCCGTCCGAAAGCTCTTCGATCCGTGAATTCGATCCGGTGCAGCGTGTCACGTTTCTCTTCATCTGGGGCACAGAGCGCCAAGCATTCCCGGTTCACTCGGGGGGCGCCGGCACCACAATGGCATTCTCCCGGGCGCCGGCAAAGGTTGGGATGTCACGACATCGGTCGAGGTCGCCATCGGGAAACACCATGGCATCCGCGAATTCGCGTTGGAAATCCGCATCGCCGGATAGATCGATACGCTGGGCCATGCGCTGGATCGTCTCGGCCTCCTCTTGTTTGTCCTGCGAGAGCAGCGCGAGCTTGGCTCCCAGGAGTGTCGAGTTCCCGATAAACTTGATGCGATCTCCCGGCACCTGCGGCAACATCCCGATGCGACGGGCGTTCGCACGACGGATGAAGTTGCCGAATGCACCGGCAAGAAGCACCTCGTCCAGTTCGTCGGCAGTGATACCGATCTTGCGAAGCACAATGTTGATCCCCGCTCGGATCGCACCGGACGCCAACTGCAGTTCCTGCACATCGGGTTGCCAGAGAGCGACGTCGTTGTCGGACCCCGTCTCATCCTCAAAAGCGAGGATAAAGCGCCGCTCGGATTTCTCCCCGATGAAACGGCGGCGTATCGACGGAGGAGTATCAGCCGGAAGATCATCGTCGGAAACCAGCCGTCCCAATGGATCGAGATAACCGTGCCTGAGCAATTCGGCCGCCGTATCGATCAGGGCTGTGCCGCACAGGCCGATCGGACGAGCATCGCCGATCACATTCAGATGAACGTCCCTGTCGATCACCACCTTCTCAATGGCGCCGATACGGCCTCGCATCCCGTTCGTAATACGTGCACCTTCGAAAGCCGGACCCGCGGCCGTCGACGTTGCGAACAGCGCATCGCCCCGACGGACGGCGATTTCGGCGTTCGTCCCGATATCGATGAGCAGGCAGGTGTCGCGCCGGTGAATCATCCGTGAGGCCAGTAGCGCCGCAACCGTATCGCCTCCTACAAATCCGCTGATCTGAGGGAACACGTACAGGAGCGCATCGGGGTTGAGGTGCAACCCGAGTTTGTCCGTCTGAAAACGCTGCCCCCTGGAGAAAACCGGTGCGAAAGGCACTTGAGCGAGAGCTGAACAGTCCAGGCCGCACAGCAATTGCTGCATGGTCGTATTCCCGGCCGCACTGACTTCGTATATACGATTGGGAGAGATGCGCATGCGTTCGGTCATGCGAGCGATCATGCCGTTAAGGGTCCCGATAATCGCTTCCTGGAGCTCCACGAGCGCTTCGGGGTCATCGCGAACCCGAAGAATCCGGCTCACCACGTCATCCCCGAACGTGATCTGCGGGTTGAGTTCGGAGACCGCCAGCAGCTCGTTGTTGGTGGCGAGGTCCATCAGCGTACCAACAATCGAGGTCGTGCCGATATCGAAGGCAATCCCGAAGAGCTCGCCGGACGTGTCGCCCGGCTCAAGGCGCAAGAGGGAGCCGTCCGCGATCACCGCGGTGCCACGCCAGTTGTTCTTTCGCATGAATGACGGAATACGCCGCAACTGGCTTAACCCGACCCGCACATCCCCGATCGCGCTCATCAACCGTTCCAAATCCGATTTCGGAAGTCGCCGGTCGGATGGCGGCAGATCAAAATAAACCTTGCTCACAACCGGATCGAGTTTGCCCCTCGCCTCCATCCCGTCCATGAGGATCTTATGGTGGTCCGAGAGAAGCGATTCGGGATAGAGCTCAACCTCCATCTCATGATCCACGGAAACTTGGCATGCAAGGCGGGATCCCTCGTTCAGTTCAGCGGCTGTGAGGCGGTCGTGCTCAATCTCGGTGGCCTCCGGCTTCCCTTTGACGACCCTCACCTTGCATTTGTCGCAGGATCCATTCCCGCCACAGGGTGTTTCGATGATAAAACCCGCCCGTGCGGCCGTCTCGAGAAGTGATGTCCCCGGCATTTCCTGCACGAAGCGCCCCGATGGCACGAACGTGACTCTGACCCGTTTCTCCGGATTTGAGATCGTGTGCGGAGCCGTCATTCGCGTTTTTTCAGGGGAGTCCGTCATGATTTCCTCATGGGCTGTTCTTTGGAAGGCTGCTGCGGGGCGGGTATCACCACACGGTGGGATGCACCGTCAAAGCGATTCGGGAAACCTCGTAACTGCATACCCGACGGGTCATTTCCGGAAGAGGAAGATCCCCCAAGTCAAGTAGCCGTTCCGACCGCCTTCGATCCAGTAGCGCAATCCCTTCTTCATATTCTCAATGTATTCCTCTGAGATCTCGCCTTTGATCCGCGCCTCATTGCGCTCGGTCTCCTCCAGAACCCGCTGATAGTGCATCGGCAAGTGCGGATCGAGATCAACGTATTCACACAGCGTCAATTTCACCTCCTCCGCGGCCTTCCGATAAAACCCGGGGCTGCCGAGAGAGGAGAGATGAATGCGGTCGAAAATCGGCTGTAGCACATCCTTCGGACAATCATCTGTCATCATCGGATCGGTAAAGACCAGGTGCCCGCCGGGCGCCAGCACCCGTACCGCTTCGGCCAGCACGCGCTTCCGATCGCCGCTATGCAGAAAGGCGTCCTGCGACCAGACCACATCGAAGCGGTCGTCCTCAAAGGGCACTTCCTCGAAATTGCCGTCGTAAACGGTAATGAGGTGGTCCAGGCCTCTCTCCTTGTTCATGCGCCGACCGCGTTCGTTCTCGCGCTCGCTCAGATTAAGCACCGTTACCGAACACCCGAACTCGCCGGCCAGCGCGCGAGCTGATCCCGAGAAACCACCTCCCAAGTCGAGCACCCGGGTGTCCGCATCAAGCTTCGGCAAGAGCGACGCCATCCGCATCACGGTTTTCCGGCTCGCGTCCCGAATCGACTCATCCTTGCGCTCGTAGATTCCCAGATGGAGGTCTTCCCCGCCCCACAGCCAATAGTAGAATTGCTGCGCGTCGTCACTGTCGTAATACGCCTTCGTCTTATCGACCAGGTCCTCGTTATTGCCATCAATACTCATTTCTTGTCCTCTCTTTTTCTCCGGAGTTGAATCATGGAAACTCAAACAGCTTGTTCCGGTGGGCCTCCAGGTAGTTCTCGCAATACGAATCGCGTCCGATCAACGTTTCGGCCGCTTGAATCGTTGCCATCATTCGCTTATTACGCGGATCGACGATTGCGCCATCAAGTCCTTTTGCGATCGCCATCGCCATGAAAATCTGGTTCGCGAACCCGCGGTTCGGCAGCCAATAGGAGATGTTGGACAGGCCACACATCGTATGGGCTTCGGAAAACGTCTCGCGGATCGCTTCGATCGCATCAAGAAACGCTTTGCCACAGGTATCCGTTGTACCCAGCGGCTGAACCAGCGGATCGATATAAATGTTCTCAATTCGCACATCATGCTGAACCAGATCATCGACCAGACGGCCGGCAATACGCAGGCGATCCTCCTTGGTTTCGGGCATCGCACCGTCCTCGACGCACAGCGCGATCACCTTGAGATCGGTCCCGGCAAGGATTGGCAGCAGGTTGTCGTGTCGATCCTTCTCCATTGAGATCGAGTTGATGATCGGCGTGCCCTTGTGGACCGCGAGGGCCGCTTCCACGGCTCTGGGATCGGGACTGTCGATGGCGCACGGAACGTCCACAGCCTCCTGAACCGTCTCGACCAGCCACTTGAGATACTCGGCCTCATCACCGACAAAAACCCCGGCATTGACATCAACGTAATCAGCGCCGCATGCGACCTGCTGCTTTGCGATCCTCCCTATCATTGCAGCATCGCGATTCTTGATCGCCTTGCCGATCGATTTGCGACTTGCGTTAATCAACTCACCAATGATTTGCATAGGATATCTCCTGTCTTTTCGTCCGTTATTTCCGCATCCTTCCGCTCCTCGGAGAGGCGCGGATTGCCCATTGCACGAGCCAGAAAACGATAGAGTCCACCTTCCTGTCGCCGGACCATCTCGACCTGCGGATCGGTCGCCCCGGCCTCGGAGGCGGCGCGCCATGCCTCCCGAGAGCTCTGTGCCTCGGCAAACGCGCAGGCATCGTCCCACGCGGGGAAACGCCGTGTCTCGCCGCCGATCTTCACGACGCAGCAGCGCTTTTCATCAATCTCGCGCTCGAAGACAATTGCCTCCCGCGTTTCCATCACCAATCCCGACACGGCGCCCACAGCATTAGCGACCTCGTAGTGCAGGGGTGCATTGAACGGTGCCGAAAGGATCCGGGCCACCCTGCCTATGAAGAACTTCGCCGGCGCTCCGACCCCGACCAGAGGGTATCGACTGTCCAGATTCAGAGAGAGATAGGGGTTCGTCCCTTCGGTCATCTGCTCAAACAACCAGCGGCCCCATTTGCCATCGACACGCGCGGGCATCTCCGTGTTGCTGAGATCCTGGCAGGCCAGAAAGATCATCGCTTGCTCAACGATCATGAGCACGATCCGCTCGAGCGTGCCGTCCACGAAATCCTGGCGATTTCTGCCGGTCACCTGGCAGATCACCCGGACGGCCTGACGGGCGACTGCTTCGTTCCAGAGCTCCATCGTCCCGTTCACGTGCAACAGGTCCGACGGCGTCAACGCGGCGGCCCCGACGATTCCGGAGCGAAAGAGCGCTTCCACCCGAAGGTGGCTGTAGTGATACACCCCGAACGCGGCCAGCAGGTCGGTCAGACTCCGCGGCCCATCTCGCAATGCGGCAACAACCCGGGCCTCATCCTCGTCCACCTCGGAGGCATCGGGTTCCTTGCTGAGAAACCAGTACTCAACATCCGTCGCACGCCAGTTCGCCGGGCTCTGGCCGGAGAGCGCGGTGATCTTACGGGCGACTTCGGGCTCGCGAGCGGCCAACAGCGAAATGGGAACGATCTTGTCCGGTCCGACCGTCACGGTATTGTCACGGTCTACGACGATCCGGCTGTCGCACCCGACGCACAGGGTGACGATGCGCGCCGACTCCACCGAGGTTTGAGTCGAACCAACCCGGGCTCCCGCTTCGCTGACCACCACCCGACCGTCGCTGACCAATGCCATATCCGTGGTGGTGCTCCCCATGTCCAGTACCAGCATATCCCGCCTCCCGGTCAGGAAACAGGCGCCGTTGGCGCTGGCAGCCGGACCTGAGAGCACGGTTTCGACGGGTTTTCGCACCGCTTCTCCATAGGGCATCAGGGTGCCGTCGCCTCGCACGATCATGAGTGGGGCTGCGATGCGGTGCTCGCGCAACGAACAATGAACCGCGTCCACAAACTCATGCATTACCGCCACCAATGAGGCGTTGAGCGCGGCGGTGGCGGCGCGACGGACCGAGTCAAGCCGGGTGGAGAGCTGGTGCCCGAGCACCACCGGAAGTCCGCACCGCGCACGGATCATCTCCTCAACACACCGTTCGTGATCGGGATTCAGCGGGCTGAAATAACTGGAGACGGCGATCGCGTCCACCTCCCCGGCAATTCGCTCGATCCACGCAAGAACCGCCTCTTCGTCCAGATCCGCCAGGGGAATTCCCCTGGCATTATGCCCGCCGGCCACATATGCGATCCGGTCGGCTCCGAGTTTCTCGCCGAGTTCGAATCGCTCCACCAGTTCACGATCGTAACCGATCAGGAGAAGTCCTACCGACCGATTCCTCCCTTGAGCGATGGAGTTGGTCGCCAATGTGCTGCTGATCCCCACGAGCTTGACATGGTCGACCTCCTCAATCTCGAGGGCATCGATCACGCGAATCACGCCTTCCTTGAGATCGTGGTGCGTGGTCAGAACCTTGGCGATCGAAAGCACCTCCCGTGTCGAATAGCGCATCAGCACGCCGTCGGTGAAGGTGCCTCCCGTATCGATCCCGATAACGGTTTCCTTCATAGCGTACGTCATCCGGCTTTTGTCTCAGGAGCCCCTTGGGCAACGCGGGCTTCAGCCTCCTTAAGAATCTCCTCGAGCGCTTCATCGGCTTCCTCCGGCACCTTCTCTCGCGGTCCTTCGTGATTGGCGATAAGATCGCGCGTCTTGGCGAGAATCCAGTCTTTCATCGAGGTCTTGCCCTCGGCGACCCAGTCTTCATAGCTGCCACGCTCCATCAAAGTGGGAGTCCAGTCCGTCTTGAACCACTTCATTGTATGGTCTTCGTGTAGATAATGCCCACCGGGTCCGCCGTTGCAAATCACGTCGACCGCCATGGTCTCTTCGGTCACTTCGACACCGTTCTCGATGATCCGGGCCATACCAATCAGTTCATCGTCCATCACCGTCTGAAAGACATCACCGGTGATCCCCGACTCTGTATAGCCGTTGTCGTGGACGAAGTCAGCGCCGCTCATCATCGCTGCATTGATTGAGAACGCAGCCTCCATCGCGGATTGGACATCCATTTTCTTCGTATCGGTGCAGCCCGAGGTGGAGTACATGGGCAGGCCGCAATAGTGAGCCATCTCGGTCATCGCGGCGCTGAGAATACTCAGCTCGGGCGCTCCGTAGGAATAGATGCTGTGGCGCATATCCAGGATCGACTGCACCCCCCCGATGATGATGCTCGTGCCCGGGTTGAGCAGTTGGGCCACAACGACACCCACCATCGACTCCGAAAGCGCAACCACCAGTTGTCCCGCATGGGTTGCGGGTACCGTTCCGCCGCCGATCGAGCAGGGACTGTAAACCTGCGGAACCCGGTGCTCGGCACAGTACATGCACTTGTCGATCGCGTGGAAATCGCTGACCAGAGGCGAAATCGGCTCCCCATAGAAGATGTAGTTCGGGCGGCGCTTGAAGTTCTCCTCACCCCCGGCCATGGCAATCGCCATCCGGTGTTGGTCCCGACAACCCTCGCGGGCAAAGGACCAGCTCATGACCGGAGTGGTGGTATTGCGGATCATGTCCGCGAATTCATAGATATCGGCCAACGGGCCCGTTACGTCGTTGATCGATCCGAGTGACTGCACAAAACCGATATTCGGCAGCGCATCGCATACCCGGGCCACCGTGGTCGCATCCTTGCGCAAATAGGGTCGCCGTTCGAGCGTATCAGGGTCAATGAAGTTCGGCGGCGTCGGTCCCGGACC
This sequence comes from Opitutales bacterium, assembly GCA_007133065.1. Classification (GTDB taxonomy): domain Bacteria; phylum Verrucomicrobiota; class Verrucomicrobiia; order Opitutales; family Oceanipulchritudinaceae; genus SLNJ01. The sequence goes on along the minus strand of SLNJ01000056.1, from coordinate 15,161 downwards.
AAAATAGCTGCGGCCCCGCTCGACGAGAATCTTCTTTCGCAAATCGCCGTCCCAGCAGAAGATCTCGGTCACCGGCGGTGCGCTTGCCAGCGCCCGCAGCACCAGCTGCGGTGGAATGCGCACGCGGATGCCATCCACATCGCAACCGTGCGAGTATAACAACTCGCGCGCCCCTTCGTGATGCACGTTTGCCCCCGTCGTGTTGAGGGTCTTGATCATGCCGTTATAGATCGTCTCCTTCTGGTCATCCGAAAGCACCTCGAAGTGGGGCGTTCGGTTCTCGGTCAGGTTCATTCGGGTACATCCCATAGTAAACTCCTTTGTATTATTGTCGCATCATAGCGCCGGCTCGCAGGCTACCCGGCGTGCCGCGCGTCCGCGGCATCCACGATCTCCTTGATCGCCTTGTGAAGATCCTCCGGAATCGGTTCCGTTTCGTGGGTATCCAGCAGGTGCTGCGTGCGCTCGTTGACCCGATCGGTCATACTCTTGGAACCGTTGGCAACCCACGTTTCCCAATCCGAACGGTCCTGCAGCTTGGGCAGAAACCACTCGCGCCAGTGCTCGTACGTGTGATCGGTGGTGAAGTATTCGCCCCCCGGTCCCTGTTCGTCGATAAGATCGAGTGCGAGGTACTCCTTCTCGGTGTTGATGCCCTTGCAGAACTGGCGACACATGCCGATGATCTCGTCGTTAAGCACCAGGGCCTCGAGCGAGGCATTCGTCCCGCTGTCGATGTAACCCACATCGTGGATCAGACTCGCCCCGGAGAGCGAAGCATAGAAGAGGCTCGTCGTCATCTCGGCCGCGGCCTGTTCGTCCACGATTTTGGCATCGGTGCAGCCACCGGTGCTGAACATCAGCAGGTTGAGCCATTTGGAAATATCCGTGTTGGCGGCGGAAGCCAGTGAGAGTTCGGGCGCGCCGTACGAATACGTTGATTTGCGCATATCGAGCACCGTGGTCACCCCGCCCATGATCAAGGGCATGCCCGGTTTCTTGAGGTGGCAAAGGACGACCGCCAGCAATGTTTCGGCAAGCGACTGCACGAGCATGCCTGCAATCGTGCTCGGCGCAGTCGCACCCGCGCTCGGGCACGGCGTATACATCGCCGGAATGCCTTTTTCAGCAGCGAACAGCAGCTTTTCGACGGCAGTCCGATCATTCTTGAGCGGCGAAATCGGCTCGATGTACGCAACGAAAAGCGGGTTCAGGCGGAATTCGTCCTCTCCACCCTGTACCACGCACGCCATCCGCCAAAGGTCTTCCAACCCCTCGCCATCGACGCTGGTGACCACCATCGGTTTGGTGCACCCCTCCAGCATGGACAGAAACTGGTGCCGGTCGTAGGTTTCCGGCAGAGGCGCATCGCTGGCGATGCCGTGGCTCATGAAAAAGTCGATGTTCGGCAGAACATCGCACAAGCGGGCCGCATCGCGGATATCCGCGAGTGTGGTTCGGCGCCGTTCGCCGGTCTTGCGGTCGTAGCAGAACGGCAGATCCGATCCTGTTCCAAACGAGGCCGAATCCTTCTGAATATGCAGCGAACGCACCCCGTCGCGCCCCTGAAGCGTAATCTTGCGCGGGTAGAATTTAATAGCCTGCTCGACCATTGAAGCCGGCACGCGCACCCGGTTGTTCGTATCGACCACGGCATCGCTTTGGCGGAAGAGCTCGAGCGCGTCCTCTTGAAACACCATCGCCCCGGCACGCTCCAGGACATCCAAGGCGGCGAAATAAATTCGCTCGATCTGGTCATCCGAGAGCACGCGGAATCGCGGCGTTCGGTTAATAGATTGGTTCATTTTCACAATATCGCTCCTCAATGCCTCAGTTCGAACCGCTCTCAGCCGACTTCTTCTTGAAGAATTCGCGGGCACGCTCGACGCCGCTGCGTGCGTTGGGGGCATAGATATCGGCTCCAATGGATTCCGAGAAATCATCCGTCACCGGAGCACCCCCGATAATCACGGTCACCTGCTCGCGGATGCCCGCTTCCTTGAGCTCGTTGATGATATCACCCATCCGAGGCATCGTCGTGGTCAGGAGCGCCGAGATTCCAAGCAGCTGTGGTCTGTGCTCCTTTACGGCTTCGATGAAAACCTCGCTCGGTTGATCGACACCGAGATTCACCACCTTATAGCCGGCCCCTTCGAACATCATAGCGGCCAGGTCCTTTCCGATATCGTGGAGGTCGCCCTCGACCGTTCCAATCACCATTGTGCCAACCTGGTTGTCCTTCTCGGCCAGCTGATCGCGGATCACGTCCATCCCGCTGCTCATTGCTTTGGCGCTTCGCAGCACCTCGGGCATGAACATCTCGTCGTTCTTCCAGCGCTCGCCCACGGCGTCCATGCCGACGACGAGCCCTTGAGATGAAATCTCCTCAGGGCTGATGCCTTCGCTAAGAGCCTGTTCGGCAAGGGCCTTAACCTCGTCGATCTTCCCTTTGATCACACCGTTTACTATCTCTTTCATATCAAATGTCATGGTCATACCTTCTTGGAATATGAGATGGAATGTCTCCTGTTATACCTCTTTGTTGATCTTTTCAGCCGTTGCTCACAAAAATCCGCGTTCGGGTGGTTCAATCACCCGAAGACGGCGCCAGAGCGCGTGTCCAACCCTTCCGGCTATTCACGCGACCGGTTTCCATGTGCAACACAGCGGCTTGATCCTTCTGCGTAGCTATCTTTGTTATCTCTCCTACCGGAGTTTAATCGCAGCTTTCAGATCGAGTAAAGCTTTTTTCTCAGAAGCGGAGGATTGCATCACGGGTGCAACAAAACAAAACCGGATCCCAAGGGCCTTGAAGGCTGCATCAAAGCCTCAACCCGGTCCGCACAGGTACAACGCTGAGCTTGCCGCACAGACGGCCCGGCGCGGACGCCTGGTCATCGTGCGGACAGCGAAGAATCATTGTCGTTGACCCGCTCGCTACCCCCCAGACGCCACGGTCCGGCCCGGCCATGGGTTGACCGTTTGGCACCGCGCTCCCCGCTCCGCAGCTCTGTAGCTCCGCTCGCTCCGCCGCTCTGCCCTACCGCCGCAGACAACCAACCCAAAGAATCGAAAACACGGTCAACTTTGAGTCAGGGCTCGACACGGATCACCCGATCGCACCGAGGTGAGCGGCGCAACGCGTTCCAAAGGGCTCGAGAAACTTCAATCAGTCATCGAGGTGGAACTCCTCGGTTTCGTCGTAGTACTTTTCGGCGACGTGAATGAAGAAGTCGGGTTCGTCCTCACGGTATGTCTCCTGGAAATCGCCGTAGGTCTCGACCTTTTGAAACCCGACCTCACGCATCAGACGGCGCGTGTAGTTCTTCCGCAATGGGAACATGTTCAGGTGGTATTCGGCCCCGTCCTTGAACGAGTACTTGAAACGGGCCAGACCTTCGTCGACATGCTCGGGCTCGGCGGTGACGTCGTCCCCGCAGTAGTAGTACGTGTGCTTGCCTGCCTTGGTGGTGACTCCCGCGTCGAGCAGGCGATCGTAATTGCGCTGGTCGAGCATGAGCACGCCGTCGTGCTTCAACATGGTGTAGAACTCCGCAAGCGCCTTCCGGCGATCCCGCTCCTCGAACATGTGCGTAAATGAATTGCCCAAACAGATCACTGCGTCGAACTCACCGTGAACGTCGCGGTTCAGGGAACGCCAATCGGCATGCACCGTTCGCAGCACGTGCCCTCGCCTGAACGCGTTATCAAAGGCCTTCCCGAGCATCTCCTTGCTCCCGTCGGCCGACACGACGCGGAACCCGGCCTCCAGGAGGCGGACCGAGTGAAACCCGGTACCGGCGGCGACGTCCAAAACGGTTTTGGTGCCGCGCGCCTTCAGGTGTTCGATAAAGAATTCTCCCTCCGTTTTGGCGCGCTGATCCCAGTCGATCAAGTCGTCCCACTTGTCGACAAAACCAGGCACGTACTCATGGCGATAGTGATCGGTTTCCCGCATTTTGACGGGATTCTTGCCGAATTCTTGTGTTTTCTGTGTTTTCAGAGTCAATTTCCCCTATTCTGTCGTTTTGGGAAGACGCGCTCCCGGTCCGCATGCAGCCACATGCCACCCGAGACGCTACTTGAGCGCAACCTTCCGGAGGTTCTGCGCCTTCACGTGGATTTGTTTGAGTGTAAATCAGAGAATCCGGGTCAGACCGGAATCATAATCAGATTGAAGCGAATCTGATCCGAAACGCAACCCAAAATCCATTTCGAAGTGGATTCGCCCATGGCATTTCTATTTCACAAACAGATACGGTTCCCCTCCCGCCACATCTGAAACCGGGCGGCAAGGATCTCCACGATCGTGTCGCCGACACCCAGGAGATCCGCACGCGCGATCCGCAGTTCCGGATTTTCCGCTTCCGCGGCGGAGCAGATCACCGGGATGTCTCCGCCCGCTCCCGCATGCCGGCCCGGCGCAAGGAACAGCGGGATGAGGACGACCGTCCCGGATGCACACGGCTTGCGCCTCAGCGCGGTCGCCAGCAACGGTTCGTTAAAGTCATACTCGGCTCCCGCTCGACGCTCCATCGACGCCGGGATTACGACCGGCGCCACGTCGCGGACCCGTTCGCTCAGCCGTTCTGCAAGCTTATCCCGAACCGCGGTTACTGCCGGTTCAGGCGAACCGTGATCGACAAGAATCACCGGCGGTTGATGCTCGCACTCCTGTTCGATGATGCCGCGCGTTCGGCGCTCCAACAGATCCAAAAGCAACCCGTCGTCCAGAGAGGCTCCCGGGTAGATAAAGGGCGCGGAGGAGATTGTTCCGCGTGCGCGCTCTCTCCGCTCCAACACCCGGTCGATGACCCGGGGAAGATACTGTGTTATCGCCCGGGTCGGCCCGATGAAAAACGGGAGGACACAGAAACGCTCCCAGCCGGCATCCCGTTCCTCACGCAACGCCTCCTCGAAGATAACCGCTCGCTCACCCCCCAGGGCCGCGGGGGGGATCCGGTTGCTGTGCAAGACCGACGCCGGACGAACACGCACGCCGATCCGGTCCTGCAGCGCGGCCGCAACCCGGCTCAGATTCCGCCATACCTCCGGACGCAACGAGCCATTGTCGCTGAGAAAAACAATCATCACCTCTCCTCAAACCACCCCAGCGTTTCGGCATACTGTGCCACCGGACCGATGATGACCACAGCCGGAGGGCCGAATCCGAGTCTTTCCACCTCCGCCGCGACCGATTCAACGGTTGTCAGGCAAGTCCGCTGCCGGGGAGTCGTCGCCCATTGGACAACCGCAACGGGGGTGCCGGGGGCCATTCCGCCCGCCTGCAACTCCGCCACGATCCGCTCCAGGCGTCCCATGGCCATGTAAAGACAGAGCGTCGCAGGAAGGCGCGCGTAAGCCCGCCAGTCAATTCCTCCGGTCCCCTTGTCCGGATCCTCGTGCCCACTCAAGAAAACCAGCGCCGAGCTGTGGCCACGATGTGTCAGGGGTATTCCGGAGTACGCCGCGGATGCGAGAGCCGCGGTCACCGCCGGCACGACCTCGTACCGGATGTTTTGCTCCCGCAGATGCGCCGCCTCCTCGCCCCCGCGGCCGAATACAAAAGGATCGCCCCCTTTCAGTCGCACCACCGATCGTCCCTCCCGGGCGAGACGGACCAGCAGGTTGGCGATCTCCTCCTGGGACCGCGAGTGAAAGCCGGGGCGCTTGCCGACGCAGATTTGATCGCAGCCCTCCGCAGTCCAATCCAGGAGCGACGGGTTGACCAGGTAGTCGTACACGAGGGCATCACACGAGGTGATCAATGCCTTGCCCCGCACCGTGATCAAGTCTGGATCTCCCGGACCAGCCCCGACGAGATATACCACTCCGCCTTGCATTCAAAACCGGGCAGTTAATCGCACCCCACTTTGATTAGCAAATCCGAAAGAACCGGTGGAATCACAGCGGGCGCGAAAAACTCGTTGCCAAGCCAGAATAAATCTTGAGTATTTTGCCATGTATACTAAAGTATAAAATCCATGGACATCTCAACGCAAGAGAGCAATCGGCGTACCGACACGCAGGACGGCGCCCTGGCCCGGCACAACCGGGAGCTGGCCCAGGTTGGCGCATCGGATCGCGTACGGTGGGCATTGAACCGCTTCGGCGACGGAATTGTGCTCAGTACAAGTTTTGGGGCTCAATCAGCAGTCATGCTGCACATGGTCACCCGGCAGGCGCCGAAGATTCCAGTCGTCTTCATCGATACGGGATATCTTTTCCCGGAGACGTATCGTTTCGCGGAGGAGTTGACGGAACGCCTGGACTTGAACCTGAAAGTCTACACCCCGCAGATGACCGCGGCCCGGCAGGAGGCCCTGTACGGCAAACTCTGGGAGGGCTCACGCGACGATTTGGTCAAATACGGGTTCATCAACAAGGTGGAACCGATGAACCGGGCCTTGCGGGAACTGGGTGCGGAGGCGTGGCTGGCGGGGCTGCGTCGCTCACAGGCTACGACCCGCAAGGATCTTGGCATTGTCTCGCGTCAGAACCGAACCTGGAAAATTCATCCGTTGATCGACTGGACCGACCGCGACATCTTCCACTACCTGACCGAGCACGAACTCCCGTATCATCCGTTGTGGGAACAGGGATACGTCAGCATCGGCGACTGGCACAGCAGCCGGCCCGTGACCGACGGGATCTCTGCAGAGGAGACGCGGTTCAACGGGATCAAACGCGAGTGTGGCCTGCATGAACGCTCCGGCAACCTGGATTTCCAGATCTAGCAGGGTCCGGGATCAATGCGACACAATACAGCACTGTGAATCCGAAACGTCCACGACACAGCGGAACCCACAGTTTCCGGTGGAGGAGTCGGAGGTGTTCGCGGTCCGCGCGCCCACGCGGTATCGGTTGCAGTAGCTGTGGTGGCAGAGATAGCTGCCCCCCTTCATGACCTTGGCCTCTCCAACATCCGGACCGCGGGGATTTTCACGGGATCCGTTGAGGCCCCAGGTGGGACTGAACCAGTCCGCGCACCACTCCCAGACGTTGCCGGACATGTTGTAGAACCCGAAAGCATTCGGCCGGAATGCACGCGCCGGAGCCGTCCCGCGATAGCCGTCCTCTCCGGTGTCACGGTCCGGGAAACGCCCCTGCCAGATGTTACAGCGGTGTTTTCCGGCCGGTGTAAGCTCGTCGCCCCACGGATACTTCCGCTGCTCCAGACCTCCGCGCGCCGCGCATTCCCACTCAGCCTCGGTCGGAAGCCGTTTGCCCGCCCACCGGCAATAGGCCTCGGCATCGTTCCACGAGACGTGGACCACCGGGTGATCCATGCGGCGTTTGATGTTGGATCCGGGACCTTCCGGTTTGCGCCAGCACGCGCCCTCGACCGCGTACCACCAGCGCAGGCCGGCCACGGTACGATCCTGCCCGATCCTCCGCCGCAGGTGGTTCGGCAGACGGCTCTGGTGCACGTACGACCACGCGAAACGCTCCGCCTCGGTGATGTATCCGGACGCGTCAACGAACTGTGCGAACGCAGCGTTCGTGACAGCCGTGGCATCGAGAAAGAACGCATCGAGCCGCACCTCGCGGACCGGTCCCTCCCCATCCTCGAGCCACGCATCGGCGTCTTCGTTTCCCATCAGAAAACGCCCGCTCGCGACGCGGATCATCCCTTGGGTCGATCCCCCCACGGCGACATCCGTCACCGCGCCCGCCACGGCGCCTTCCCGACCGCTCGCAGGCGTGCAGCAGCGCTTCGTCCCGCGTTCCTCCGTCATAGCGACGTCTGCGCTGTGGTGGCGGCTAAGTAAGAATAAGCCATCAAAAGATCCCATTCCTCCCTCTGTATCCGCACGGCCAACTGCTCGGCCTCGCTTCCCGAATCGATCACGTTCTCACAGAGATCGACAAATGCCCCTGGGGACCAGGACGTCAGTTCACTCAGAAAACCGGCCTCCGGCACGTGGCGGAACGCGTCGTTCAACTCATGCGCCGCATTTGCCAGGAGCGGAAAGATGGGATGGCTCCCAGCCTTTTGAAACCAATATTTCGCGTTGCCGTAGTCCGGCTCGCGACGATGCATAATACCGTGCCAGTAGCTCCCGGTCGCATTCAGCACCGATTGGCTCAACGCATGCGAAGCCTTCAGCCAGTTGTAACGCAGCAAGAGACCGGCCAGACAGCAGCGGGCCATGGCCGCGTCGTGGACCGTTCCCTCCTCGAAGATCGCCTCAAGCGGCATCTCTCGAAGCGAGGCGCCCGCCTCGACCGGCTCACCGGGGCCCAGCGGCATCTCGGGCGCGTGGTCAATCCATTTGCGAAGCGACGGAGGATACGTAGCCTTGGGAAGCTCCATGGTGTTAAAAAAATGAACACAATGGATGGCGAGTCAAACCAGGATCTCAAATCCGACCCCCGCGCACCCGTTTCATGATCTCGGCAGGCGGACGGCCGGAGCGGTAGAGTTCCGCCATGACACGCATGCATGGTTCGATGTGGCGGAAGAATGCATCGTACGCCTCACACAGGTAGTTGAGGCCCGTCTCGCCGGACGCCGTCGAGGTGAATCGATGCTTCGGGCATCCGCCGTTACACGCGAATCGAACCGCGCACGCGCGGCACTGCTGTGGGAGCGTTTCCCGCTTCGCGTCACCGAACGCGCTCATGCGCCTCGAGTCCGCCATCTTCGCCAAGGAATCTTCCCCCAGGCGGCCAAGCCGAAACTCCGGATACACGTAGTGATCGCAGGCGTAAACCGATCCATCGTGCTCCATCGCCAGCGCCCGTCCGCAGGTCTCATCGAAAACGCAAAGCCCGGCTCCGACGCCGAGCCAGCTGCCCAGAGCGCTGTCGATGTGCTGAACAAAGACGTTGCCGACATCGTTGCGCACCCATCGGTCGAATATTTTGATCATAAAATAACCGAAATCATCCGGCCGAACGCTCCATGAATAGACGTCCTCGGCGCGCGCGGCATCTGCGGCGGGAGGCCCTCCGCGCTGCATCCCCAACCGTTGCTCCGCCTCCTGCGGCCGGCGCTCCACGATCGGGATAAACTGCATGTACCGACTCCCGATCCCGCGGAGAAACCGATACACATCCAGCGGGCGGCGGGCGTTTCCAGCGTGGACACACGTGAGGGTGTTGTAAGCGACTCCGTGCCGTTGCAGGATCTCCAGCCCGCGCATCACCTGATCGAAACTGGGCTCCCGATCGCGCCGCACGCGATACCGATCGTGCACCTCGCGCGGTCCGTCGATGCTGATCCCCACCAGAAAGTCTTCGGCCTTTAAGAACGCCCCCCACGCCTCGTCAAGCAGCGTCCCGTTCGTCTGCAGAGCATTGCTAATCCGCTTTCCCATCGCGAACCGGCGTTGATAGTCCACCGCCTTGCGAAAAAAAGGCAGCCCCATCAACGTCGGCTCGCCCCCCTGCCAGGCAAAAGTCACCTCCGGCCCTGGTTGTGCGGCAATGTACTCGCGGACATACCGTTCGAGCATGTCGTCCGACATGCGTAACGCGCGCCCTCCCGGAAAGAGCGCATGCTTCTCCAGGTAAAAACAATAGTCGCAGGCAAGATTGCACATCGGCCCAGCCGGCTTCGTCATCACATGAAACGGTCGGACAGCCTTCGAACACTCAATATCGGACATATAGGTTGTCTTGTACGTCGATTGCCCGCGCCGTCGCAACTGAAAACACCCCACCATCGAAGCCAGGCCTTGGCAGGCTGTTGGAGAACCGGGCGATCGTCCCGGTTTTCCAACAGCCTGCTCGTCCAGGAAGCGACAACACAACCGCTTGCCTCGGCTCTTGTACGTTTACGGCCTTTCTCCGCCCATATGTCGCGTCAGAGCCTGGGTCAGAATCTCCATAAGGTTGGTCCGCCAGGCGCCGAGGCTACCGCTCACCCGAAACTCCGGTCCCAGAAGCAGTCCGTCGTCACCGCGCTCGCCCGAGAGCAGCTTCAGCTGCTCGAGCTGGCGCGCGATCGCACTCTCTTCAGGCACCGCAATCTGGAGGGCGGCTTCCAGCGGCTGGACCGGAATCGGCCATCCCTCCCGATAGCGGATAATCCCGCTTCCATGCAGTGCAACCACCGGACCGATGACAGCCATGCGGCGAAGATCAAAATCGAGGTCGGGTTCGCGCACCACGTGAACCTCCAGCCGGTCGTATGGCACCTCCTGCAGCTCCTCGGCAAGGCGGGCGGCGGCCTCGACCGCGCCGCGGCCGCCGAGGAACTGGCTGGCGATGCCTGCAATGGTCAAGCCAGCCTTAACCCGTGCGTCCTCCGGCGCGATCAGACGAACCCGGCCGTGCGCGCCGTCGATCCGCAATACCCCGGTTATCGCATCGGCAACACCGAGCGGATCGGCCCCGACTCCCGACACCGTCCCTCGCACCGAAAACACGCCCTCCACCAACGGCGGCGCTCCGGGCTCGCGATCGCGCAGGAATGCGCCGGCGTCGAAACCCTCCGCAGAGATATCGCCGGCGAGCCGATACGGCGCGGCCTCCGTGACGTCAAACGCCAGGACGCCGGATGCCTCCACCGGTTGTCCCTCAAGGTCGAAAAACAGACGCGCAAGACGCACGGCATCGCCGCGGACCGCCACATCGGCCTGAACATTGTGGGCTGCCTGGTTCGCGTAGCGGACGGAATCCAGACGCACCGCGGCATCCCCTTCCCATCCAGACCAGACCGGCAATGCCGGGGGCACAGTCGACCGTGCTGTGGGGTCTCGCGGCGCCGGCGGTGTCTCAGGAGGGGGCGACGGTCGCCGCGGTGTGCGCCGATCGGGCGGGGCCGGTGTCGGTGCCGGTGTCGTCACCACCGGTGGAGCCGCCTCCCCGGGAGCCAATGCCGCGAGCAGCGCCTCCACGTCCTCCAGGTAGACGCGCTCCCCATCCACCTCCAGCGAGAAGCCGATCGGATCCTCAAACCATCCGACAGTCCCTGCGACCACAACGTCGGACTCTCCGCGCTCCCCGGTCAGTAGAGCCGGCACCGTCAGGGCCATCACACCGTTCCCCGCAATCTCCCCGCGCGCACTCCCGGCAAGCGCCACCGAACCGTCGCCCAGCCCCGAGATCTCCCACGCTCCATCAAAGCGAATCGGCGCCCCGTCGCCGGCCGGCATCACGGTGACCGCCAGATCGGTCCATGCCTTTGCGTCAGCCGCCCACTGCGATCCGCTCAAGGATGCGGAGAGTTCGGACTCAATTCGCTCGAAGCCGCCGGCAGCCGCCTGGTGCATCCGGGCCGATCCTTTCACGCGCACCTCCGAATAGAGATCCGCCATCGCCGGGCCGCTTTGCACCTGCAGCTCAAAAACCGTGTCCCCGGCGGCGCCCGGGCGCAGGTCGTCCACCACAAATGCGAATCGCAGGCGCTCGCCGCCAGGAAGGAGAACCGTCCCGTTGGACTCCAGGTGGTCGATTCGCAACCGCAACGGCAGGTTCCTCAACGGTGCGATCGCCTCCGCCAACCACTCCGGCCCGGGCGCGGGTTCCGGATCCACCGCGGCCGGCGAATCGATGGGAGGGGAACGAGGCGGCCGCGGATCCTGCCGGACGGTCGGATCCGGGACCTTCGAACCTCCGCGATCGTCCAATCGCTCGAACGCCAAAGGGACCGGAAACGGTCGGCTGGCGTCGACTAGCAGATCGCGCACCACACCATCTCGAATCACAATCTCGCTGCGGCGCAGGAGCGGCCAGAGGGCGATCCGGACATCCGCTTTGCCGAGGCTCACTCCCTGCACTCCGCGCAGGATAAACAACTCCCGCGCCTCGATCCGGCCAACACTGAAACGAACCGATTCGACCTGCACGGAAACATCGGGCTGCCGCTCGAGCACGGTGACGAAGAGCCATTTCTGCATCCCCGGCGAATAAAAGAACGTCAGCCCCGCAACCACAGCGAGCGCGACCACCGCGGCGAGAAACAGCAAAACGAGCCTGATCGATTTCCAAAACACACCGGCATCGTAACGCTCGCCCGATTAAAAATCAAGCGACACGGAGGCACGCGCACAGTTGACGGCTCCCTGGAAATCTGGCCTGCTGGGATGCTTTACGGATCTGAGAACCCATGGCGACTGCAAAGAAATCGCTCACCCCGATGATGCGGCAATACAGCGAGGTGCGGCGCGGTCTGTCCGCGAACACCTTGCTGTTGTTTCGCCTGGGTGATTTCTATGAGATGTTTGACGACGACGCGCGAAGGGGCGCGCAACTCCTCGGCATCACCCTCACCCGGCGCAACGGACAACCGATGGCGGGAATCCCCTATCACGCGGCCGACACCTATATCCAGAAGGTTCTGGCCCAGGGGTACAAGGTCGCGGTCTGCGACCAGGTCGAAACGCCCAGGCCGGGGAAAATCGTGAAACGGGCGCTCACCCGGATTCTCACCCCGGGGACCACCCTCGAGGACCACCAGATCGACTCGCGCAGCAATCACTACCTGCTCGCACTCGATGGAGAGAATGGAGAACTCCGCGCCGCCTGGCTCGATCTCACCACCGGAGATTTTCAGATCGCCACGGAATCCCGCCCGGAAAACCTGCTCTCCGTCCTCGCATCAATCGACCCGCGCGAAGTCCTCGTTCCGGAGCAGAGTTGGGAGGCGTGGATGCACTCCCACTCCGGAACGGGATGGATTCAGCAGCTCGAGCAACTCTGCTCGAGCCGCACCTGCAACCGCCAACCGGAATACCAGTTCTCCCAACAGGATGGACTTCGTATGGTCCATGAGACCCTGGGCGTGCTCAACCTCGACGGGTTCGGCATCGACCGCGGCCACCCCGCGCTCGGCGCGGCCGGCGCCCTGATCGCGTACGCAACCGACAGCCTCTGCAGTCCGCCGCGGAACCTGCGCCGCTTGCGCGAGTACCGCACCGGCGCCGCTCTCCTGCTCGATCCGGCGACCCTGCGCAATCTGGAGGTCTTTCGCTCGGCATCGGGCGGGCGCGACGGAAGCGTGCTCGCCGCAATGGATGCAACCGCGACCGCCCCCGGAGCGCGCCTTTTGGAACGCTACCTCAGTGCGCCCGTGCTCGAGCTGGAAGAGTTGCGTCGGCGGCAGCAGTGTGTGGAGGAGTTTCTCGAGGATCCCGGCTGCGCCGCGGAACTCCAGGAGTACCTCAAGTGCGTCCGCGATCTGCCCCGCATCCTCGGCCGCCTTCGCAACCGCATCAAAACACCCCGCGAATTGGGCGGCGTCCGCGACACCCTCCAGCAACTGCCAATGATCCGCGAAGTGCTGGAGCAGATTCCAGGCGATGCGGTCCGGAGCGTTGCGGAGCGCGTGCGGGACTTCCCGGAACTGCGTACGCTCCTGGAACGCGCGCTGCAAGAGGAACTGTCCGGACAGTTGACCGACGGTGGGTACCTGCGCGATGGGTACGATTCCGACCTCGACCAGCTCCGCGGCCTGAGCCGCGACAACAAGAGCTGGATCGCCGACCTCGAAAAACGGGAACAGGAGCGGACAGGCATCCGCAAGCTTCGCATCCGCTACAACGGCGCATTCGGATACTATATCGAGGTGACCAAAACCAACCTGCACCTCGTTCCCGAGGATTACGTGCGCAAGCAGACCACGGTTAACGCGGAACGCTACTACACCCCGGAGCTCAAGGAAAAGGAACGCGCGATCCTTCATGCGGAGGAAAAGGCGATCGCCCGGGAGGAAGAGCTGTTTCGCGAGCTGATTACCGCGGTTCTCGAGGAGGCCGAAGCACTCGAAGCCGTGGCTGCCGCCCTCGCCGAGATCGACCTCTTCATCGGCTGGTCGCGAATCGCCCGCGACTGCGATTACTGCCGGCCTCAGCTCGATGAGGGCGATGCGCTCGAGATCTCCGAGGGACGGCATCCGGTGGTCGAACAGATGATGCGCAAGGAACCCGACGGCCTCGCGGGAACCCAGTCGTTCGTTCCCAACGATGCCGCCCTGTCCGCATCCGGCGAGCAGATCGCCATCATCACCGGCCCGAATATGGCGGGCAAGAGCACCTATATCCGGCAGGTGGCGCTCATCGTGCTTATGGCGCAAGTCGGCTCGTGGGTCCCGGCGAGGGACTGTCGCATCGGCTTGGTCGACCGCATCTTCTCCCGAGTGGGCGCCAGCGATGAACTCGCGCGGGGCAATTCGACGTTCATGGTCGAGATGAACGAGACCGCCAACATCCTCAACAACGCCACCGACCGGAGCCTGGTCATCCTCGATGAGATCGGCAGGGGGACGAGTACCTACGACGGACTCAGCATCGCGTGGGCCGTCGTCGAACACCTGCACGGCGACAGGCCGCAGGGACCGCGCACCCTCTTCGCGACGCACTACCACGAGCTGACCCAGATCGCCGATCAATGCGAACGGGTGCGCAATTACTCGGTGGCTGTCAAGGAGTGGAACGACCGAATCATCTTCGTCCGGCAGGTCACACCCGGCGCCACCGACCGCAGCTACGGCATCCAGGTCGCCCGCCTCGCCGGCCTCCCCGCCTCGGTCATCGAACGGGCCAAGGGAATCCTCGAGAAACTGGAGTCCGAGGATTCGAGCCACAACCTCCTGCGAAAACGGATGAAACAGAAAAAAGCCGGCGCAGAATCGACCGCCCAACCCCCGCAACTGGAACTGTTCTAAGACTGCTCAGCGCCATGCGGCGGAACGGACGCCATTGGCGCGGTGCACACGGGGGTACGGCTCTTCCACCCTCAAGCCTGTCGAAGGGCGGCGTTCTCCGCGAACCACCCGATCTCTCGATCTTCCACGGCATGGGCCGATCGATTTCAGGTCGGAACAAGGATTTGATTGAACTCTCCCCACGTTGGAGGCTCGGAGCGATCGCGCGCAAACTGCGAATCGAAAGCAGTGCTTGCGGCAAATACGAGCGGAGGGGGCGGGCTGCAGCAGGGAGAACGGTTCATTTCCAAGATTCCGGAGCGTTTTGCAGCCCCCTCTCGGCAATATTTATATTCTACGTTCGACCCCTTCGCGCCGCCCAATGAGGCGCGCTGCGATCAGATTGTCGAGGCAGGGGTCACTGTTCATTTCTAAGATTCCGCAGTTGTTTGGC
Organism: Opitutales bacterium; assembly: GCA_007133065.1. Classification (GTDB taxonomy): domain Bacteria; phylum Verrucomicrobiota; class Verrucomicrobiia; order Opitutales; family Oceanipulchritudinaceae; genus SLNJ01. The sequence continues at coordinate 114 of SLNJ01000056.1, read as the reverse complement.
GTACTTGCATCTGTTTTGAACCTCGCGCTCGTATTTGCCGCAAGCGCTGCTGATCGCGTTCGGAGCTCCCATGTACAAGTGCTCGCTCAACCATTGATTTGTTACTGAGGTCTC
>SLNJ01000159.1 GCA_007133065.1 Opitutales bacterium | reverse complement strand
CAACGTGTTCGGGCAGCTTGAACAGCTGCCGGATATGGTCGATTCGTTCCTTCTGAGGATGCACGCCCAACCAGACGCCGCCGAGGCCGAGAGCGGAAGCGGCCAGCAGGAGGTTCTCCGTCGCCGGGCTTGTAATCCCTGCCCGGTTTCCCCACGTTCTGTCCCATGAGCCAGCCATAAGCTCACAACCATGACGAGCAGGCCCAACATCATCTACATCCTCGCCGACGACCTGGGTTACGGTGACGCGGCATCCTACAACCCCGACTCGAAGATCCCGACGCCGAACCTCGACCGACTGGCGTCGCAGGGCATGCGCTTCACCGACGCCCACGCGGCCTCGGCGGTGTGCACCCCGAGCCGCTACAACCTGCTCACCGGACGCTATTGCTGGCGCGGTCGGCTCAAACGCAACGTGCTTTTCGAATGGGACCGTGCGCTGATCGAGCCGGGCCGGCCGACCGTGGCGACGCTGCTGCGCGAACATGGCTACCGCACCGCGTGCGTGGGCAAGTGGCACCTGGGCTGGGATTGGCGCACGCGTGACGGCGGATACGCACGCGAGCCGGATGGTGGCGTGGATGTGCGCGATGTGCGCAAACGTTACGAGCTGGGCAAGCGCATCGATTACGCAGCGCCGCTGCGTGGCGGACCGGTGGATCACGGATTTGACAGCTACTTCGGTATCGATGTGCCTAATTTCCCGCCGTATACTTGGTTCGAGGACGATCAGCTGACCGACCCGCCGACGGTCGACAAGCCCGAGTCGATGTTCGGCGCCCCTGGCCTCATGACCCCGGGCTGGACTCTCGAGCGGATGCTGCCGGAGCTGACGCGGCGCGCGGTGCAGACGATCGAGGATCATGCGGCCGAGCCGGGTGCCTCGCGTCAGCCGCTGTTTCTTTACTACGCGCTGACCTCGCCGCACACGCCGATCTGCCCCAACGAGGCGTTCATTGGCACGAGCCAGGCAGGGCCGTACGGCGACTTCGTCGTCGAGACGGACTGGTGCGTGGGCCAGATCCTCGACGCGCTGGACCGCACCGGCCTGGCCGAGGATACCCTGGTGATCTTCACGAGTGATAATGGCCCGGAGTCGCTGCGGGCCGCGGCCGGCGGAACGTACGAGCACGCCCGGCAGTTCGGCCACTACAGCATGGCCCACCTGCGCGGCGTGAAGCGTGATTTGTGGGAGGGCGGCCATCGCCTGCCGTTTATCGCCCGCTGGCCGGGAATCACGCCTGCGGCCGGCACCTGCGATCAGCTTGTCTGCCTCGGGGATCTCATCGCCACGTGCGCCGAACTGCTGGACGTTGAGCTGCCGGCGGACGCGGGCGAGGACAGTGTGAGCATGCTGCCGCTGCTGCATGGCCAAACCGATGTACCGACACGCCGGCACATGGTTTATCACGGGGCTACGGGACACTTCGCGCTGCGCAAGGGACGGTGGGTGTTCATCGACGCCCCGTGCGGCGGCCAGTGGGAGGAGCCGGCTTGGTTTCGCCAGGAGCGCGGTTACGAGGCACACGATTGCCCGGGTGAGCTGTTCGATCTCCAGGACGATATCAGCGAGCGCTTCAACCGCTACAATGATCGGCCCGAGACCGTGGCCGCGCTCGCCGCGATACTGGCACGCGAGCAGGACGATGACGCCGAACTGGCGACAACCCTCTCATAGCGACGCTTTCATTTCGAGAAATCGGATGCGTTCATGTCCGTACGGTCGGCTGCTGTAGTAGGCGGCAAGCTTTCCGTCGGGAAGGACAACCCCGTGGTGGCGCCAGAAGATCGTCTCCTCGCAGGCTGTCAGTCGCGGAAACCCGATGCTGCGATCAGATTGTCCTGCTGTCATATGCCCAATGCAGGAGTGCCTGTCTCTGCACTGGTCTGCACTTCAGGTCGCCTTTGCGGCAGTGCCTTCTCAGTTGGGCAATGTGCCGCTTCATGGCCTTCCACCTTCTTACTTGGCGTTCGTCATCCTCTGAACGCCTGCCCATGTAGTACCGGCAGTACCATTGAAACCATCCCCGAGGGTCCTGAGGATCGATCCATCCTTTCGCGATCCAGTAGGAGAGTGGTTTGGATGCGTTCACTCCGAAATAGTTCAGATCGGGACGGGCCTGTCCCGGTGATAGCTTCGCTCTCTCGAACCAGGAGGCCGGAAACTCTGAACGGCAATCGGTCATGTACTTTCCCCCGAACACACCCAGTTCCAACATTTGTTTTGGAGTCAGTTCCGGATAGAAATCCGGGTGGAAGCATCTACCTGTAGGTTTCGTCAGCAGGTAACAGTAGCCTCGCTGCATCTGGTCGTTCACAATGACTTCTCTTGTTTTCATCTATCTTGTAGAACAGTTTTAATGACGGGACGAACCGCCCGGATAACAAGGTGGGGTTCGGAGGCGACTCCCAGTCACTTCTGCAGGATCATGATCGCCGGATTTCTATAATTCACCAGGATCAAAGTCAAATTCCATGATTTGCCGGCCCCGTCTGCCGGCCCAAACGGTGCATATTCGGTGAGGCCGCGCGGGTGGTCGCGGTACGAAGGATGGTTTGTGTCCGGATTGGCCGACCGTTCACAAAAGCTTGATTGCAATCCAAAGCCGGCAAGTATTGAAGCCATGTTTAGTTCCAGCATTTTTTGGCGAACCGTTGTGTGCGGCCTTATAGCCACGTTTACCATGACGATGATATCCTTTTTTCAAGGAGGAATCGGGCTCCCGGTGGTCGATCTCGGTCATATCCTGAAGGAGAGCTTCAACACGGTTCACGTCGACACTCCCTACGACCTCCTCTGGGGAAACACCGCCTATTATGTCGGGGGCGTCCTGATCGCCCTGATCTGGGTTACGTTTCTGCACAACCGCATACCCGGTCCCTGGTACGTTAAAGGACTGGTTTACGGGGTTATCATCTCGCTTGTATCTGCCATCTTCCTATCGCCGGTGGTCTCCCTCGCCGCGGGAGAGTGGATCGGTTTCTTCTATATGGAAACCTGGAATCCGGGACTGATCCTGTTGGCGGGCCTCATCATGCATGTTGGATACGGCCTCGTGCTCTTGTTGTGCCTGAAATACGCCGGGGTCCAAGGGGTAGAACCCCCGGATGAACGCAGAAAATCTAAGTGAAACCTCTGATTGAAGCTCATCGCGGCGACAGTGGCAACGCCCCGGAGAATACACTCGCAGCTTTTGCCCGTGCCCTCAACCTTGGCGTCCCCTGGATCGAACTCGATGTCCATCCTGCCGCGGATGGCACCCTCATGGTCATTCACGACGATACGGTAGACCGGACAACCGACGGTTCCGGGGCTGTCGGTGACCTGACTGTCGATGAACTCTCTCGTTTGGATGCCGGGGTGGGGTTTTCGACCATATACACTGGGGAGAGGATTCCCCGGTTTCTCGATGTGCTGGAATTGGTCGCGCCCACGCAAACGCGCATCAACGTGGAAATCAAGCGTCCTCCCAAAGGTATGGACGTGGCGCGGGGAGTTGTGGATTGCCTGTGCGCGTTCGGCAAGCAACACGAGTACACGGTCTCTTCGTTTGATATGCAGACGCTCCTCGATGTCCGCAAAATCGATCCACGGATCACGCTGGCGCCAATCGGAAAGATGCCTGATATTTTGACGAAAGCCGAGCGACATGGGTTCCCATGGGTCCATGGAGAACAGAGCACCGTGACAAGGGAGGCTATCGCGCGAGCACACGAACAAGGGATTCGCGTGAATGTGTGGACTGTTGATGATCCGGAGCGATTGCCCTTTTGGATGGATGCAGGTGTGGACAAGATCTGTACGAATCAACCGGCTTTCCTGTTGGACGCAGGTAGACACTTGGCATGGCGTAGTTGAGAGCTGGTTGCGCAAGATAAGGTTGAATACTCATGAGTGATTCAAATATCACTCGGATCATACCTTCCGCCTTCGCAAATCCTGTGGCGTGACGTGGGGGACGCTGACCATCCAGGGGTGGGATAGGTGTGGCAGTGGCGAGGGAGCATAACTCTTGACCCTTGCTTGATCGTTCGATAGGCATGGGAACCATGCCGACGCGAACCGCCAACGCCGATGCACCTGTCTTCAGTTGGACCGAGGCGTCCGCCGACTGGGCCGGACTGGTTCCCGAGAGGCTTGATGGGTGGTGGGACCGGCTGGCAGAGAACAACACCACCAGTATCTTTGTGATGCGGGATGACCGGATCGTATTCGAGCGATTCGCTGAGGGATTCGACCGGCACCGGCCGCACTACACCGCATCGTTGGCGAAGGCGTTGGTGGGTGGAATGTCGCTTCTCTTCGCGGTGAACGACGGGCTGATGGCGTTCGACGATCCGGCCTGGCGGTTCGTTCCGGAGTGGAAGAGCGATCCGGCAAAGTCAAAGATCACGGTGCGGCACCTGGCGACGCACACCTCAGGGCTTTCCGACGCGTCGGTTCCGGGATGCAAACACACTGAAGAACCGGGCTGGAAGGGAGAGTTCTGGCAACGGAACCAGGTGCCGGAAGATCCATTTTCACTGGCTCGAGACGAGGCGCCGGTTCTATTCGAGCCGGGGACCTCCTATCATTACAGCAATCCGGGAATCGCGATGCTGGGGTACTGCGTGACGCGGGCCTTGCAGGCATCCTCTTCCCGCGACATCCGCACACTGCTCAAGGAGCGCCTGATGGAACCTCTTGAGGTTCCGGAGGCGGAGTGGAAATGCGGGTACGGCGAGATCTTCGATGTTGACGGCCTCCCGCTTGTGCCGACATGGGGAGGCGGCAACTATAGTGTGCGTGCCACGGCGGCGATCATTCGGCTATTGATGCGAAAGGGCGCATGGGGACGAGATAACCTGGTGAGCGCGAACGTCGTTGAAGATGCGCTCACCAACGCGGGATTGGCTCCCTGCTTTCACGGTTACGCGTGGTGGGTGAACCGTGACGGCAGGGGGAAGAAGCGCTTTCCGGATCTGCCGGAGGACGCTTTCGGGGGATTTGGCGCGGAGTTCCAGGTCGGCCTGGGTATTCCCAGTCTCGGATTGATCATCGTACGCAACGGCGGAAATCCCGCCCTTCCGGTGGCCCGTTCTCGACGCTCCGGCGTGAGTGCGCCCGACCGGACATTGGAGAGGCTGATCTTTTCGCCTGCTTTGGGGTGTCTGCGGGTTTGCAAGCCGGCGTATCCGCGGAGCCGTTTGATCACGGGTGTCCGATGGGACCCCATCTGCAGGGTCAAACGCCTGGCCACCGGGGGGGCCATCCGTGACGGCAGCGATAATTGGCCGTGCACCTGGGCGGACGACGGTCACATCTACACGGCCTACGGGGACGGCAACGGATTCGCGCCGTACACCCCGAACAAGCTGGGAATGGGGTTCGCGCGCATCACGGGAGGACCGGAGCGGTTTGTCCCCGCGAACGTCCGCTCCAATGCCGAGAACACTTCCTATGGACCGAACGATCGCAAGGCCTCGGGTCTTCTGTCTGTTGACGGCACGTTGTACTTGCTCGCTCGAAACGACAACAAGGCGGGCCGTTTTTCGCGGATCGGGTGGTCTGTGGATCGCGCGCGCACGTTCCAGTGGTGCGACTGGTCGTTCGAGGAGCTCGGGCATCCTACGTTCATCAATTTCGGCAGAGACTACACCGGCGCCCGCGACGAATTTGCCTATATCTGGAGTCACGATGATCCCAGCGCCTATGATTGTGCCGACCACTTTGTACTCGCTCGGGTGCCGAAGGACCGGATTCGCGACCGAAGCGCATATGAGTTTTTCGTTCGTTTGCGGGGAAAATCTCCAGTGTGGGCTCCGGAAGCCGATAAACGAGGCCCGGTTTTCGAGTCTGCCGGCCTGTGCATGCGATCGAGCGTGAGCTACAATGCTGGTCTGGGACGCTACATCCTCTGGCAGGGATTACGTCAGGCAGGCGGAATCGATGCGCGTTTCAGGGGAGGTTGCGCGATTTTCGAGGCGCCGGAGCCGTGGGGGCCGTGGCGTAGCGTGTATTTCACCGATTCGTGGGACATTGGGCCCGGGGAGTTGGGGTGCTTCCCAACGAAGTGGATGAGCAGAGACGGCAGAACGATGTACCTCGTGTGCTCGAGCGACGATCACTTCACCGTGCGCAAGATGACATTGAAGTGATGCGCATTGCGTTGCTGCACGGCTGCAAAAGCAGGTGCCACGGTTCAGGTACAAGAGACGATCGTCTTGTTGTGATTGCGCGAATAACGGTGAAACTCATCCCAGGGTTCGAGGGTGGCACGCGCGCCGTGCGCCAGCGTCTTCGGCACGAGTCCATCCGCGATCGCCCGATCGAGGTCTCCAATCGTATCGATATCGGATTTCGGATCGAGAATCACAGGATCGAATCCGACGTTGCGCGCGCTCCACAGATACCCGAAGCGTCTCCGTCGTGCCCCACGGCACGGATTCGAACAACGAGGCACAGGGGCGGTGGAGCCCGATGAGATAGTAACCGCCGTCGGTCGCCGGACCAAAAACCACCGGGACGCCGGACTCCAGTCGCGCACAGGCGTCCTCGATATCGCGCGCACCCAGCGTGGGACAGTCGGCGCCGATGCAGATGATCGGCGCTCCGTCCACCTCATAGGCCCCCCGGATGGCATGCGCCAACCGTGCCCCGAGATCCCCTTCACATTGGGGACGTATTTCGGAGCGCTTCCGAGCCACGCCATCATCTCCCGGCCCGCCCCGGTCGGGGTGAAGTGGATCTCCAGCGGCCGGCAAGGCGGAAGATCCGCGATCTGTCGCTCCGCCAGAAAGCGATACACCTCGGCTGCGGAACGCGCGCCAATCGAAGCGGCGAGCCGGGTCTTGACATGCCCGGCAACCTGAGCCTTGAGGAACATCGTCGAGGTATCTCACGGAGAGGAGCGCAGCGACTCGGAGTTGAGATCACCGTCTTGTGTGCAATTCCGTTTAGGCTCACGCAGAGACGCCAAGATTTTCTTCTGGAAGTCCGTTCACCATACGCTTGATTCCATCTTTCATCAGTGCGGCACCAAAATTCAGAAGATCACCAATACCACTTCGTAGACCGATTCAAGCAGTCCCGGTCCCAGCAATGAGTGAACCTTCACTGCCGCATCCACGACTTCCCTCCCTATTTCATTCTCTTCCATCTTTGCGTCTTAGCGTCT
>SLNJ01000107.1 GCA_007133065.1 Opitutales bacterium | reverse complement strand
GCGGGTACCGAGGGCGCTCCGCCGGAAGGTGAGTCAGGCTTTCAGCCTGATTCATATGGGTGAAATGGGTCCTGGGGCGTTGCCCCAGGCTACGGTGATTGAGCGCTTTCAGCGCGGGGGGTTGAACGAATGGGCGTTGCCCCAGGCTACGGTGATTGAGCGCTTTCAGCGCGGGGGGTTGCCGGCACGATCCGGCGACCGCGCGCCGTGGGCGCGGCGGGTGCGGCGGGTTCGGGAGCCGCCCGCACGCCGGCGCCGCAGGACTGAAGGCCCGTTTCACCGTAGCCCCGGGCAACGCCCGGGGTGACGGTCCGCCCGCCGGCCGCAGGCTGAAGGCCTGCCTCACCCTACGGCGCGCGCGCGTTGCCGATCCGGCTCGAGGCTCCCAAGGCCTCAAATAAAAAGACCGTTATCCGGGGGCTTCTTTTCCTGCCGGGCTTGACGAAAAGAAACAATGAGGAAAAGATAACCGCGTAGATCGCAGATCATATTGAAACAGTCCAAACGATTCAAAAAGTAGAATATGAGCAACGAAAACCAATGCCCATTTCATAGTGGTGCCTCAAAGCCAAGCGCCGGCACCGGCATCCGTGACTGGTGGCCCAACCGCCTGAATCTGAACCTCCTCCGTCAGCACTCTTCGCTTTCCGACCCGATGGGAGAGGATTTCAACTATTCGGAGGAGTTCCAAAAGCTGGACCTCGATGCGGTAAAAGCCGATATTTTCGAACTGATGACCGACTCCCAGGAGTGGTGGCCGGCGGACTACGGTCACTACGGGCCATTGTTTATCCGTATGTCCTGGCACAGTGCAGGCACCTATCGTGTCCACGACGGTCGCGGCGGCGGAGGCACGGGCGACCAGCGTTTTGCTCCCCTCAACAGTTGGCCCGACAACGTGAACCTCGACAAGGCGCGTCTGCTGCTCTGGCCGGTGAAGCGGAAATACGGGAGAAAACTCTCGTGGGCGGACCTGATGATCCTGGCCGGAAACTGTGCCCTGGAGTCCATGGGCTTCAAGACGTTCGGATTTGCAGGCGGACGGGAGGACGTATGGGAACCCAATGAGGATATCGACTGGGGCCCGGAAAGCGAATGGTTGGGCGACAAGCGCCACGATTCCGAAGGTGAACTGAAAGGTTCGCTTGCAGCCGACCATATGGGGCTGATTTACGTGAACCCGGAAGGACCCAACGGTGAGCCTGATCCGGAGAAATCCGCGCATTTTATCCGCCAGTCCTTCGCCCGGATGGCGATGAACGACGAGGAAACCGTTGCCCTCATCGCAGGGGGACACACCTTCGGCAAGGTGCACGGCGCCGCCCCGGAAGACCATCTCGGTCGTGAACCCGAGGCGGCTCCCATCGAACAACAGGGCCTCGGATGGGCGAACAGCTATGGTTCCGGTAAAGGCGCAGACACGATCACCAGCGGTCTGGAAGGCACCTGGACCGCGACCCCGACACAATGGAGCAACAAGTACCTGGAAAACCTCTTCAATTACGAATGGGAGAAGTATAAAGGTCCGGGAGGAAAGTGGCAGTGGAGGCCGAAAGACGGGGGTGGCGCTGGAACCATTCCCGATGCCCATGATCCGGAGAAGAAGCATGCCCCATTCATGCTGACCACCGACATTGCCCTGAAAGTGGACCCCGAGTATGAGAAGATTTCCCGCCGGTTTTACGAGAACCCGAATGAGTTCGCAGATGCGTTCGCCCGTGCGTGGTACAAGCTGACGCATCGGGATATGGGACCGAAAACCCGTTATCTCGGGCCGGAAGTCCCCGGGGAGGACCTGATCTGGCAGGATCCGATCCCGAAGGTCGACCACGACCTGGTAAACGATCAGGACATCAAGGAACTAAAAAATAAGACCCTGGACTCCGGGCTGACGATTTCCGAGCTTGTTTCCACTGCCTGGGCTTCCGCATCAACGTTCCGCGGATCCGACAAGCGAGGCGGTGCAAACGGCGCCCGCATTCGCCTGGCCCCGCAGAAGGACTGGGAAGTCAACAATCCCAAGCAGCTGGTGAAGGTTCTGGATGCGCTTAAAGGCATCCAGGAGGCGTTTAACAAGGCCCAGACCGGAAACAACAAGCAGGTTTCCCTGGCGGACCTTATCGTGCTCGCCGCATGCGCTGCCGTCGAGCAGGCGGCTGAAAGAGCCGGCCATCCGGTAAGCGTACCGTTCACACCGGGCCGGGCCGACGCGTCCCAGGAGCAGACCGAAGTCGATTCGTTTCAATACCTCGAGCCCGCAGCGGATGGGTTCCGCAATTATTGCAGGGCCAATAATCGAAGCCCCGAGGAAATGCTGGTGGACAAAGCCCAGTTGCTGACCTTGACTGCTCCGGAGATGACCGTGCTGCTCGGGGGCATGCGGGTCCTCAACACCAATTACGACCGGTCGAACTACGGTGTGTTCACGGATCGTCCGGAGACCCTGACCAACGATTTCTACGTCAACCTCCTCGACCTGGATACCACCTGGAAGGCGACTTCCGAGGATCAGGTATTGTTTGAAGGCCGCGACCGCAAGAGCGGTGATCTCAAGTGGACCGGAACGCGCGTCGATCTGATCCATGGATCCCACTCCGAATTGCGGGCTCTGGCCGAGGTGTACGCCAGTCACGATGCGGAAGAAAAGTTTGTGAAGGACTTTGTCGCCGTCTGGACCAAGGTGATGAACCTGGATCGATTCGATCTGAAGTGATCGCGGTTGCACTGCTTCTGGTCACCGTGCTCGCTCCCGCCGTGGACGCGAGCGCTGGCGTCAATGCGTTCGACCACCGCAAGCACTTGTCCACCTTGCGGGTGGCGGCGGTCTACAACGACAAGGAGGTCCAGATCCGTTTCGAGTTCCCCACCGATCAGCCGAGCTGGTATCATCAATACTGGGTCTACGAGGATGGCACGTGGGTGCGCTGCGGCGACGCCTCCGAGAGACCCGATCCACACGGTTTGTACGAAGACCGGATCAGCATGATGCTGGACGATGGGTCGGTGCCGCACTTCGCGAACGCCGGTGGATTCGTGACCGTTCACCCCGGGATGCGATCCCTCGACTCCGCCGCATCTCCTGAAGAGGTGGCGGAGCATCCCTATCTGGGCGGCGTGCTCGGACGGGATGACGTGCGCAAGTTCATTTCTCCGTCGCGCGAGGGCTTCCCGGGCCGCGATTCCTGGAAGCGCGTTCGTTCGAAATCCAGACTTGATGCACTGCGGGCCGATGGCGTTTTCCTCGATCTGTGGCAATGGCGGGCCCACCGTTCCCACCCCGTCGGGTACGCGGACAATGGATATGTCTTGGAGTACCGTCACGCTTCGGAAGGCAGGAGCATGTATACAACCAATTGGGACGCGGACGCCGGTCAACCCGCATGGATGGCGGACCCGGAGAATACGGGGCACCGCGCGTTGCGTATCGAGAAACTGAAGGCGCAGGCGTACGGGCAGGACGATCCCTACTACCTTACTGAAGCGAGCGCCGTCCCCTTCGACCCGGAGCGCGCATGGAGGAACGGCGACGCCATTCCTCACCAGCTGCTGCGGAAACCCTCCGGAAGCCGTGGCGCCATCCAAGCGTCCGGAGGCTACTCGGAAGGCGCATGGCGGGTCAGCCTGACTCGCTCGCTCGACGCTCCGAACCCCCACGACAGCAAATCACTCCGGCCCGGTGAACGGTACTCCGTCGCATTCGCGGTCCACACGCGCGGGGCGGGCAACCGATTCCACCACGTCTCCATTCCACATTCACTTGGGCTGGGAGTCGGAGCTGACATCACGGCACAATACGTGGAATCGGGATCGCTCGACGATGCGGAGGCAGAGTGGATCGAGCTCACCCTCTTCTACCCCGGACAGGTGACCTGGAACTGGCTCCTGAGCGACCATCCCGGCAGCTACCTCGTGGAGACCGATGCCATGCACATCAGTATCCATACCATCGAACACCTCAGGCAATCCATCCTTGAACACGAAGCCGAAATCCGCGCTGCCGCCGAAACGAGTGAACGCGAACGGGACGAGTGAAGCTGTTGCGACCGCCATCATATAGCATCGCGGGGCACGCAAGCAACAGGGGTCTCATCAGCTCCAATCGCGGTTAATCGGTCCCCTTTTGACCGCTGACTGACAGCGGTCCGGTTTTGTGGCGGCTATTTCCCAAAACCTGCGAACCATCCCCTCCGGGTTGGGAAATAATTCCCATATAATTTCCCTGTCCTTGCGGCAACAGGAAATCTGTTTTATGTAAGAATTTTATAGGTAATTACTTAGGAACCCGTTATTCGTCTGGCACAGGTCGTGCTACCTATAAGCATTCGGAGCGAATCAGCCGAAGATCCTCAATAGACACGACCATGATGAACCTTTGCCCATCTCCAACCGAACAATGCGGCGATGATGCATTCACCCGCCTGCTGTTCGGCTCGAGAAACACCGTGAATCCACTGGACCGGGATCCGAATCGGGCACCTTGGGGAACTGAAACGATCCTGCTGGTTGAGGACGAGCGTCAACTCGCCGAGGTTGTCGATACCGTGCTCACTGCGCGTGGCTACACGGTTCTCACGGCCGCAGATGGACGAAGCGCCCTTGAGCTCAGCGTCAAGCACGGCCGCGACATCAAAGTGGTTTTGGCCGATCTACGGCTTCCCGACCTGGATGGACTTGAGGTTTGTCGTCGAATCACTTCGGATAACCCACGCGCCCGTACCATTCTATCCACCGGATGGACCGAGCGAACGTTGGGCGAGCGAGCCAGAGCGGCGGGAGTCCGTCATGTGGTCTCCAAGCCATACGAGATGCGAGCACTGCTCGATCTGATTCGTACGGTCCTGGACGAGGATTTGGCTTGAGTGTCCGACGGACTCGAAGCATGCAGCAACCCAGGTCCGCGCGGTCCTTGCCGGCGCCCGTTTCGGGGCTAACGCCCCCCTTAGCTTTCCCCTTTATCCTCGCCGTTGTCGCTATCCAGGGCGATCAGGTCTTCGAGGGATTCGAACTGGCGTACCCAGTCGCGATCGCCGCCGAGGCTCCCCACCAGTTCCTGAAACAACGCTCGCTTGTCGCGCTTGAGTCGCTCGATCCGTTCCTCCACGGTCCCCCGGGTCACCATTCGGTACACAAAAACCGTGCGCTCCTGTCCGATCCGGTGGACCCGGTCGATCGCCTGCGCCTCGACTGCGGGGTTCCACCATGGATCCATGAGGAAGACATAATCGGCGGCATGAAGCGTGATTCCGGTTCCGCCGGCTCTCAAACTGACCAGGATGACAGCCCTACCCTTCTCTTCCTGGAACGCGCGCACCGGTTTCTCACGATCGATGGTCTTGCCGGTCAAGCGGTGAATCGGCACGTCGTGCAATGCATCGCGCAGCATGGTTTCGGTGCGATCCAAAAAACTCACAAACTGGCTGAATACGACAACCTTGCGATCGCTTGCCAGGATGTCCCTCAACCGTTGCCGCAATACCACCAGTTTCCCGCTTTCTTCAATCCCGGCATTCACCCATGGAAGCAGATCGGGGTCGCAACAGACCTGGCGCAAGCGGGTCAATAGGGTGAAAAAGCTGATTGACCGCCGGCGCATGTTTTCATCCAACCGATTCCCGAGCGATTGGATCCCACGCCGGCTGATCCGTCGGTACTCCGCCGCCTGCACAGCGGTCAGGGGACACGCCAGCTCATCCTCAACTTTCGGCGGGAGCTCACGCAGGACCTCCGCCTTGGTTCGTCTGAGGACGAACGGGGCGATCTGTTGGCGAAGGCGCCGGTCGGTCTCCTCCGGGTCGGACGCCAGACGCTCCTCGAGCGGGCGCCGTCCTCCGAGAAGGCCGGGCATGAGGAAACGAAAAAGCGTCCACAGATCCTGATGACGGTTCTCCAGCGGCGTACCGGTCAACGCGATACGGGCGTGGGATCGGATCGCCATGCATGCGATGCTGACTTTTGCCTCGGGATTCTTGATGAATTGCGCCTCGTCCAGAACCGCGCAACCAAAGGTCACGCCGTCAAGGAGGGATTTGTGGCGGCGGAGCTGCGTATAGCTCGCCAGCCAGATCTGCGCCTCCCCGTTTGACGGGAAGTCGCTACCGCGCTTCAGGATCGCAATGGGGGTCTTCGGATAGAAGCGGCGGCATTCGCGTTCCCATACCGCAATCACGCTCGCCGGGCACACAATCAGGTGTGGCTTATCGCGTGCCTCCTTCGGAAGGCCCCCGTGCAGCAACGCGAGGAGTTGAACCGTCTTGCCCAGACCCATCTCGTCGGCCAACAGAGCGTGGCATCCCCGTTCGAGCAACCGTGCCATCCATTCAGCCCCGCGGGCCTGGTACGGCCGCAAAAAAGCGGGCCATCGGCGGTCGTCGAAATCCTCGGGAAGCGCTTGCAACTCCCGTCTCCAGACCTCGAGTTCCTCCGAGGTGTGCAGGGGAATGGTGTTTTGCGCGAAGATCGCGAAAAGCATATATCGGGGATAGACTCCCTCCAATCGACCCGAAAAGATCTCGCGCCATTGCGTCAGCAATTCTCCCTGCTCCGGCGTGGTCCGAACCAACCCGTGTTCCGGCGACAGATGGCAGCGCTCGGGATTGCGCAGGAGCAGCCCGCTCAAAGCGCCGTCGAGTCTGTGCTTGCCAAGCCAGAGGTTCAAGCCGAGTTCAAATCGGCCGTTGTTCTGGTGTGCCGTCGCTTCGACACGAACGTCCTGGACCCCTTCTGCCAGGAGAGGAAGCTTCCCATCGCTCTGGACGATGAAGTGGCGCCGCCACTGCGGCAGCTCCTCCCGAACGAAACGCGGGATACGGGTCAGATCGTCGAGGAGATAGTCCCGCCGCTTCGAGCGATACTGAAAGGAGGCGTGATGGGCCCGGGTCGTGAGCCGGATTAGTTTCTCCCGCTCTTCGCTCGTAAGCTGGTGGTTGGACTTGCCGTTACAGAGCGCAGGGACCGAAGAACGAAACGGATCGTCCCAGAACACCTCCAATTGCAGGCCCCGCGTTACCATGGTGAGCTTAACTATGAGCCCGCGCCCCGGTTGTTCCGGCTCCGGCGGCTCCGGATCAGGAGCACTGGATAACGGCTCCGCGGGATTCGAAGCGGACTCGTCTGACGATTCGGGGGCGACGGCCGACACCTCGTCGGCGACCAGCTCCTCGATCTCGTAGAGTCCCGCTGCGGCGAGCGCGCGACCAAGACCTCGATCCCGGTGAGATGCCCGTATTTCAGGATTGCCGTTGTGCCATTCGATGCAGGCGTACACCTCCTGCTTCTCCAGCTTCATGTGAACGACGGCATCGGAGTCTCCGAGCTCCAAACCCCGGATCTCACCGCCGCGGTATAGCTGCCGCCCCTCGGCGAGTTCCGATTCGCTGAATGCCTTCTCCCATGGGTGAGCGAGGCGTTCAAACCACCTTTCCAGCGCATTGCTGCTATAGACTTTATTAGAGCTCCTGCTCGGCATCGGGATATAATCAAAAACCAATAGATTACCGGAATCCCGTTTCCCGCACAAGGTTGAAAGAAGGATTTGTCTTCACGTCGGCGTCCGCCGCAAATCAACCAATGCGGCGAAAAGAGCGTCCAGCTTTGCCGGATCCTTGACTCCGGGCGACGCTTCCACACCGCTGCTCACGTCGACGATATCGGGGTGCGCCTCTCTTACCGCGGATTCCAGGTTCGCGGGGCCCAGGCCTCCGGCGAGCGCCCATCGCTTCTCCGGATGAGCCTCACGCCAGCGGCGGAAACGGGTCCAATCCCCGGTTCTGCCGGTGCCGCCGAACCCGTGCAACGACGGCGTGTCGATGAGCCAGGTATCCGCGCAAGGCAGCCACATCTCCGGTAATTCGGTCGCCTCCGCGGGCATGCGCGGCGCAAGCCAGAGCGCATCCGGTCCGACCGCTTCGCTCCAGGACTCCAGGCGGGCACGCGAGATCTCGGGGCGGAAGTGGATCTGAAAGCAATGAAACCCCTCCTCCCGGTAGGCGTACAGTTGTTCGACCGACGGTTCAACATCCACGGCAACCCGCATCGCCCGCGGAATCACATCGAGCAGGTCGGGGATCTCATCCGGCGAAACATATCGCGGGGATCGCGGGTAACGAATGACACCCGCGTACGCAATCCCGCCAGCGAGAGCGGCCGCCGCGTCCCTGGGACGCGTCAACCCGCAGAGTTTGAGATCGGGGCAGCTCATCGGTCGTTTGCCAGGCGCTGCGCAACCGCTGTGACCAGGCTGCGGAGACTGGCTTCCGGCGACTCCACATCCACCGGAATGCCGGTCGCACGCATCGTTTCGGATGTAAGCGGTCCGATGCTGCATCCGAGCGGCCGGTGGGCCGAGGGTTCAAGCTGCAGCACGCCCGCTTGATCGACGAAGGACTGCACCGCCGACGCACTCGCAAAGAGGATAGCATCCGCTCCCTCCTTGCGAAACGACTGCGCCGTCGCATCGTCTCTCAGGTCGCTCTTCTCGGTCCGGTAGACCTGCAGCGTATCGACGATAGCGCGCGCCGCCTCCAGTTTGTTCGCCAGGGTTTTCCTGTTTCTGTTTCCCGTCACCACAAGCACGCGTAGATTGTCCATGCTCCCATAAGCGGTAAGCGCATCCGCCAATGACTCGGCCGATGCTTTTTCGGGTACCACATCCACCTTCAAGTGGAGCCGGCGCAGGGCTTCGGCGGTGGCCGCTCCGATCGCCGCGAGCCGGGTCAGGCCGAGGGCGCGTATGTCCTCGAAGCGCTCAAAGAACTGCTTGAAGAAGTGCTCGACCCCGTTTCGGCTGGTAAACACCAGCCATTCGTAGCTGCCGAATTCAAGGAACACCTCCTCGCGCGCCACGGCATTCTCCTCCGGAACAATGCGAATCAACGGCAGATCGAGCACCTCCGCCCCGCAATCGCGCAACATCCTGGTCAGAGCGCTGTTTCGATCACGATTCCGCGTGATGGCGATGCGTTTTCCCCGCAGTGATGCGGTTTCGGGTGGGACCGATTTCTTCTTCATCGGATGGCCTCCTCGATTATCCGGTCGATTTCGGAGTAAGCGTCGGTCTCTGAGCCGCGTGCGAGCACAAACGAACGATACCCGCATTTTTCGTGAAACACAAGCAGGCGATCGTCGCAGGCGTGAGCTGCGTGAGCGACTTGACACCCCCCGCCCAGCCTCTCGAGAAAATGACGTTCCAACGCGACCGCCCGTGCGGTTGCGGTATCGAGAAACGGTGCCAGATGCGCTCGGTCTTCAATCCGGGACTGAACCGCAATCGCTCCCTGCCCGGGAGCCGGCACGCACTGTTCGAGCGGAATCGGATGAAAGATGAGCCCCGGCGATCGGTCGATCCCAAGGCGACACAGACCCGCCGCAGCGAGGACCGAAGCGTCGCATGCACCATCCGCGATCTTCCGAAGCCGTGTCGCCACGTTCCCGCGAATCTCGCTCCACTCGACATCGGGGAAAAACCGGGCGAGCTGGGTTCGTCGGCGGGGGCTTCCGGTGGCGATCCGGCCGGGGCGGGATACACCTTCCCGAACGATCAACACATCATGAGCCCGCTCCCGGGGAAGGAACCCCGCAAGACAAAGCCCGGGCGGCATCTCCGTCGGCAGGTCCTTGGTGCTGTGGATTGCGACATCCGCTTCACCAGCGAGCAACGCCTCTTCCAACTCCTTGGTAAAGAGTCCTTTCCCGCCTTTATCCTGAAGCGACCAGTCCGCTTGCCGATCCCCGGTCGTCGCAAGCGGTATGGTGTGTACACGCACCCCCGGCGCACGGGCGGTCAACCAGCGCTCAACCAGCGCGGTCTGGGCCAGTGCGAGCAGACTCGTACGAGTCGCAAAACGTAGATGATCCATACGCAGTTGGGTCACGACACGTGGAACCGTGCGCTCACCACCCGGTTCCGTCAACCCAGGAGCACGAAACGCCAACGGAACCCGCCCGCCGTCCGACCTCAGTAAGCCGCCTGAACGCCCTTGATGTTCTTCTTCTTCAACCAGGGCATTAGACTGCGCAGATACTTGCCTGTTTTCTCGATCTGGTGATCTTCTCCCGCCTTCAACAAAGCATTGTATTTCGGGAGCCCCGCCTGGTATTCGCGCACCCACTCCCGGGCGAACTTTCCGTTTTGGATCTCGCCAAGAATCGTCTTCATCCGCGCCTTGGTCTGCGCATTGATCACACGCGGCCCACGTGTGATATCCCCGTACTTGGCGGTCTCCGAGACCGAGAATCGCATGCCGGCCACTCCGCTCTCGACCATCAGATCTACAATCAGCTTTAATTCGTGCAGGCATTCGAAATAGGCCATTTCCGGCTGGTAACCCGCTTCGACCAACGTCTCGAACCCCGCGAGGACAAGCGCGCTCGCGCCCCCGCAAAGGACCGCCTGTTCGCCGAACAGATCTGTTTCGGTCTCCTCCTTGAAGCTGGTTTGAATCACCCCGGCGCGGGTTGCACCAATGCCGTCCGCCCACGCGAGTGCCACACTCTTGGCGTTCCGCGAGGATCCTTTTCGAACCGCGATCAGCGCCGGAACACCCTTGCCCTCCTGGTATTGCGACCGGACCACGTGGCCGGGGCCTTTCGGGGCAACCATGATCACGTCGACCCCTTTGGGCGGATCGATCAGTTCGAAGTGAATACAGAAGCCATGACTGAAGAGCACCGTCTTCCCTGGTTTCAGACCGGGCAGGACCTCCGACTCGAAAACGGACGGCTGTTTCATATCCGGAACCGCCAACATGATCGCATCGGCCCGCTCCACGGCAGTTGCCACATCGAACACGTCGAAGCCGTGGCTCTCCGCCACTTTGATCGATTTGCTTGTCTTGTAGAGCCCGATGATCACGCGGTACCCGCTCTCCTTCAGGTTCAGCGCGTGGGCGTGCCCCTGGGAACCGTAGCCGATAACGGCAAGGGTCTTGTTCTGGAGGATCTTTGGATCGACGTCTTTGTGCGTGTAGACTTTAGCTGGCATGCTGCTGTGTTTTGGATTACTGGTTGACTAACTGTGAGAAAGCGGTTTCGAGCGGCGCGGGATCAGACGTTCAATCCCGCGCTACGGGTGCGTTGCCGCGGCATTGCCACAGCGCCCGTTCGGACGAGGTCCTTGATGCCGTATGGCTCGAGCATGTCGAGAAATGCCTGAACCTTTTCATCGTTGCCCGTCATCTCGACCACGACGCTGACCGGCGAGACATCGACGATTTTTGCCCGGAAGATGTCACAGATCTGGACGATTTCGGAGCGTTTCGCGGCATTCGCCTCGATTTTCAACAGCACGAGCTCGCGGGCCACGTACTGCCCAACGCGCAGATCGCGCACCTCGAGCACCTCGACCAGCTTGCCGAGCTGCTTGATACATTGATCCAGCTGCTGATCGTCCCCCTTGACGGTCGCCGTGATCCGAGAGTACCGGTCGTCATGCGTCGGCCCGACATTGAGCGTATCAATGTTGAACCCGCGGCCGCTGAACATGCCGGCTACCCGCGTTAGCACGCCGAATTTGTTCTGGACGAGGACGGAGATGGTGTGTCGCATCATGGATTTTCTGTCTTTGAATGATGGTGGGCGCAACAGGGCTCGAACCTGTGACCTTTCGGGTGTAAACCGAATGCTCTAGCCAACTGAGCTATGCGCCCCCGCCGGATCGAAAACCGCCAGAAAAGCAGCTTGGCTGCCATGGGACAAGCAGAAATACGCGAACATGGGTTGCGTGTACCCGGGGACTGCAATCAAACTCGTTCCATGTCCCGCGGAACCCATCAACGCGAATATTGGAGCTTTTACTGGCCCCTGACCATCATGGGCCTGGCCCTCCTGCTCTCGAACCAGTTTCAGAACGGGATCCTCTCCCGCTACCCGGACGCCGCCCAGGAGCTGACGAACTTCGCCCTGGCCGGCGCCTTCTACGCCTTTCTGCACGCGGCCCTCGCGTTCGTCCCGCAGATGAGCAACGTGTACGGGCGCTCGCGGACAGCCGTTTTTTCCTGCTTGCGTTTCAGCGCCCGGGCCGGTGTCGGCCTCGCCCTCCCGCTCCTCGTCCTGGGATGGTCGCCGCTCGGACCGTGGCTCTCCCAGGCGATCTTCGGAGTCGGCGACGAGTCCGCGGCGGTCATGCAGCTCTATTTCAGGCTGCTGGCCCCGGTGATCTTTTTCGATGCGGTGCGGCACGCGCTGACCGGTCTACTTGTACAGGCGCGCCGGACCGGTTGGGTGACGATCTTGAACCTGACGTTCCTCGCGGTCGTACTCGGGCTGCTGCTCCTCGGCTTCCGGGCGGGGCGCCCCGCCGTGTGGACCGTCGGCGTCGCCCAGCTCGGCGGGGGGTTCCTCGCACTGATCGTTACCTGGATCGTCTGGCGCACAACGTACCGGTACCCGCGCGCGCAGGGCCCGGCTCCCGAGCAGCGGGAGTTATGGCGCTACTTCTGGCCGGTCATGGTCACAAGCATCTGTTTCGCTTTGAGCCGCCCGGTCATCTTCTTCTTCGCCAGCCGCACGCCGGAGGCCGTCGTGCTGATTGCCGCCCTCCGCGTCGCGTTCGACTTCTCCCTGCTCTTCTTCAATCCGGTCAACCAGTTCCGGCACCTGCTTGTCACCTTCGGGATGGGAGACGGCGCCGCCATCCGGCGGTTCATCTTGACCGTGATAGCCATCCTGAGCGGAGCGCTCGTCATCACCGCGGTAACGCCGCTGGGTGAGATGGTGTTCCGCCGCATCTTCGGCCTGGAAGGCGCCGTCCTCGAATACGCCTCGGCCGCCCTCCTCCCCCTCGCCCTGGTCCCCTGGGCGATCGGTCTGCGCAACTGGTTCCATGGGATCGCCCTGATTCGCAAGACCACGCGGCGCATGGGCGCCGCGGCGATCGCGCGCATCGGCATCATCACACTCTGCGCGTGGTTCATGCTGGCCACGGGATGGCTCGGCCCGCGCACCGGCGCCCTGCTGCTGGCGTTCGGATTCCTCGCCGAGGCCGCAGCAATGTGGGCGATCACGCGCTGGATCACCCGCGACGGCGGCGACCCGGACGGCCCGGCTCCCGATGGCGGCCCGCGCCGTCCCCCCGCACCCGCCGCCCAATCCGCAGTCGCCGGAACCGAGCGGTAGGAGGGGATTGGAGAAGACAAAGATGGTCACGTCAGAATCAAGGGTCAGTCTAGAATTCTTGATTTCAATTCAGCAATTGCCGGTTCGCTGTCTACGGAGTCGCGAACATTGCAAGACGACACCGACAACCGATCGTCCTGACGATCGATCGGGAATACCCGATGATCGCTCCTGTCGGCGCTCTCCGGATTCCTTTTCGCCTCGGGGCTGCAGGCGATGCGATATGCTCCTGTTCGAAAAAATCCGCCTCCAGATTATTTCCGCGAGCTCTTACGCATTCCCGGTTTGCCGCGGCACCGCGGATACCTTCCTTTCTGTTTGTAGTTGGTCTTCGTATCGAACGCCTTCCCCGCCTCGCCGGCCTTGGCTGGCGCAATCAAGAGTGAAGACCTCGTTCCACCCTATCAGTCCAGACGCGCAACGATCTCGACCGGACGCACCGCCCGGATGGGTGATCCTTTGAAATCGGCCACGTTTCTCGTTACGATCGCCTGGGCTCCGAATTCATCAGCGGCGGCGACCTGCATGGCGTCCTCCAGGTCGGGCATGGGGAGGCCCATGGCCTGCCGCATCTGTTCGGTTCCCGTGCGGGGCACTTCAACGAAACGGAGCAGATCGTCAATAAATTCCCGCGCGCCTCCTGCACAGAGATAGTGCAGATTGGCCAGCGTGTGCCAGGCGACAGCCGTGTTTCCCGGGTGCTTCTCCGCCCAGTCGATGACCTCCGAACTGGCAGCAAAATGAGCCCGTCGGTTCATCGCCACATCCAGGAGCACGTCGCAATCAATGAGGAGCCGCATCGCCACACGTTTAACGGGAATACTTTTCTTTCAGCGTCCGGTAGCGGGCGCCCTTCTTTTCGGCCAAACGAAGCTTCCCCTGCCACCGTTTGGAAAAAGAGACTCCCGGCGGCTCGGACGGCGATTCGCCGGTCTTTTCACGCAGAAGTTGCTCTACCAGACCCGACACGCTGGTGCGGTTCTTCCTCGCCCAGCGTTTGGCGCGGTGGGACACGTTGGGGTCGATGGTCAGCGTGATCCGGCTCTTCATACGTATACACTATAGAAATATGCATGCGTATCAAGAGAATTTTGACCACGAGGGCATTTTCTCCTCACCTCCGCGCGAAGCCCTCCCCCGGGGCGGCAGCTATAGGGTCCACGTATTCTTGATTTCTTTCAGCAATTGCCGGTTCGCTCTCTGCGGAGTCGCGGGCATTGCAAGACTACACCGACAACCGATCGTCCTGACGATCGATCGGTAATACCCAATGATCGCTCCTGTCGGCGCTCTTCGGGTCGCCTTGGAGTGCGGTGACATGTCACCGCTCTCTGGGTTTGGGCGACATGTCGCCGCACTCCAGAATCCTGTTCGCTTCGGGGCTGCAGGCGATGCGGCACCTGGAGTTTCAGGCGCCTGCCCGGACCCGAATGGCGGTCTGATTACAGATTCACCGCCACCGGTATCGATCCGATTGAACGAAACGGTGTCGAGGCGGTTCGTCGCGGGTCGTCAGGAGGGTGCCCTTCCCGTGCGGAATTCGTACCAGAGGAAGCTTCCGATCAGGACGATCGGCAGTGCGAAGAAACCGAAAGAGTAGCAAGCCGCGACCGTGCAGGCCGATACCAATGCCGCCGCGGCGACCACTGCCAGAGTGACTCTCAAGATTATTGTGTTCATAGCAAGCGCATAGGCATAAGGCGTGCCAATTTCTTGCAGTATCCACACAAGTCGCTGGCAATTAGCAATATATAAACTTACCGGCCGATACGAAGACGGCTTATCGCCCTGGCACCCGGCGGATTCCGCCGAACCATGAGCGAAACCTGCTTCCGTGCCGCCGTGGACGACCTCCGGCTCCTCCGTGGTATTCTCCGCGAAACAGCGGCGCATTCACCAAATGGGTAGTCAGCGGAGCAACCACCACACTGGTATGGGTGGGATTGAAGAGATGCGACTGGCAAATAACTGCCGGACGCGGTTTCCGGCAGTGCCGGCCGCAGTCTTCCTGAAGCAGGGCCGATCGTGTACCCATTTCTTCGATAAAATCGAATGGCTCCTTCGTTTGGAGCAGCCACGCAAGCCTTGATTTGCTTACCACCGTTCGCCAGCCAGTCCTTCCACTCCTCGTCTGTGCGCCGAATGGCGTCCGCATAAAGCGCGCCAAAGGCATCCGGCTCCGTCTCCAACGTGACGGCAACAGCCAAGGTTCTTCGCTCCCAGAATCTACTCGCAGAACACGCGGACATGGTCGCTTCCATCTTCGATGTTGATGTCGATATCCTCCAGGAGGGCCCTTACCTCACCGGGTTTCGCACGGTTGAGATCAAAGGCTATGCCTTTGGCCCGCATCGCTTCCTGCACCTTGTCTCGCGCCACCTCTGGAAGCAACGAGCCCAACTTCATACCCGCCGTTGACGACAGGACGGGCGATCGCGCCCGCCTTGCGGGTGGGACCGGTGTGGTTTGGCCGACGGACAGGCAGGATTGCCTGTTCGAAAAACCAAACGCGCGGGACAGGCGGATTACCTGTCCTACCTTTGCTTGTGTTAAAGCAATTTTGAGACCACCGGTAATCTCAGAGCAGGCCGGTCATCTTTCTCGCGCGCGCGATCAGGTCGATCTGTGTGCGCACGCTCTCGGGTGTTGCCGGATTCGGCCCGCCGCCGGTCAGCGCCGTGTACAGACGATCGTAGTACATCTCGAAGGGCCGACGCTGCTGCTCGGGCGTCAGGGTCTCCTCCTGCCACGCGAGCTGCTCGCCGCTCCCATATTTCCGACCGGCCGGCGGCCCTTCGTCGAGCGTGAGCTCGCCGAGCGTGGCGGGATCGAGCCACTTCACACGCACCGTGTTCCGATCCGCTTCGATCCCTCCCAGCGTCCCGCAGATGATCCACTCCGGTTGTGCAAACACCCAGCAGCGGCTGATCTCGATCTCGGCAACCGGTCCCCCGGCCGGTTTGAGGACCAGCTTCACGTGATCCTCCGCGTCACCGGCTCCAATGGTGTGCTGCAGGTCCGCGAAGAGCTCGATCTCATCGGAACCGAGCAGCGGCAGCATCTGGTCGATCAGGTGCGGTCCGGTGTTGGAGAGCTCGCCGCCGTTGAACCGGCGCAACATCTGCCAGTCGGTCCGGCGCTGAAAGCCATACGACCCGTGTCGAATGTGAACAACGCGCCCGATGCGCTCCTCGCGCAGCAGGTCGCAAATGGCGAGATAGACGGGGGCGAACCGGCTGGGCTGGAAGCACGAGAGCAGGTGCTTACTCCTGGCAGCCGCCTCGATCATGGCGTCCATTTCGCCCACGTCGCGGGCCATCGGCTTTTCAACAACGACATGGCGGCCGGCATCCAGCGAGGCCGTCGCGAGTGCGGCATGGGTGTCGGACGGAGTCGCAACGACGACGAGGTCGACGTTGGGATCGCGGGCGACCTCGTGTGATTCGGCGTACGCCTCGCACCCGAAACGGGTCACCGCCTCCTCGCGGCGCTCGGCCACCGGGTCGGATACGGCAACGACCGCGAACCGGTCGTGCTCGGCAATCGTGTTGGCGTGGATATCCCATCCGCTGCGCCCGAGACCCATGATCCCGACGCGGATTTGTTCATTCTGTGTCTGCATGGTTCCGCTCATTTGCGCGACAGTTACTCAGAATCCCGGCGCGCAAGCAAGGCTTCATCTTCGCCGTGCCCGGCAACACCGCGCCGGATCTGCGATCAGCATGTATCGCAGCGAATTCTCTCGGGATCGGGTTCCGCCAGCACGGCCGCTGCGTGCCGGGCGTAGTGGCCCCGCAGGTCGCGGGCGTAGGTTTCGAGGATCTTGCGACCCAGACCGTTGGAGTCGCCGCAGAGGTACAACCCGCGAGCCAGGTGCAGCTCGCGCAGGGAGAGGTTGCGTGGTTCGGTCTCGTTGATATCCGTGCCGACTCGTTCGATCACATCAAAAGTATCGAGATGGGCGTGGCCCTGCACACCGGGTTTGGCCAGCAGGTCCGCGAGAGCCTGAGCCAGGCGCGGATCCGGCCGTGACGCGGAAGCGATCGCGACCGCCCGGCAGTGTGACAACGCCGCATCCTCTCCGAGCGCGGCGATCTTCTCCACCAGCGGTTCCACCGCCCGAGCGCTCCCCGTTTTTCCGAGCGCAACAACGAGCGCGTCGACACGACTCATGCTCATGCCGAACTGTCCCATGCCCTTGAAATTCCACCCCTCGTCCCACGAGCGCCCACGCACGGTGGACTCCAACACCTCGGCGGCCTCCTCGCGGCCCATCATACCCAGGATCAGGGCGGCGTTCTCGCGTTGGTCCGGATCCGTCGCACCCTCGAGCTGCCCGAGCAGCAGTGGCACGCTTGCTTCAGCGTGCGCGAAGAGCACGGCGGTATTGAAGAGATCGACGGGACCGGCGTCCGCAGCCCGTGCGACCGCGTCGCCTTCCAGGGGGAATGAGTCCTCGTGGGTCAGCACCTCGGGATCCAGAATCCGTTTCTGACAAAGCTCCTCCTGCAGACCGTGTAGATCGATCTCCCGCAACGGCGCGCGACGGACGGCCGACATGGCGGCGGCCAACCCGGCGGCGTACCCCTGGTTCTGGACGTCCGCTTGCATACGGATCACCGGAATGGCGTCGCGGTGGGCGCTCATCCCGAGCCCGGTCACAAGGAGCCCGTCAACCCCCTTCGGCAGCAGGCAACGAAACGGGACGTGTGCGTGCAGCGGTTTCTTGTCGGGCGGCACGACCATGAACACCGGATGCACGGTAAACCCGTGCGTATCGAAATTGCTCATCGCGGTGGTAATCGTGTCGGGAAACGTGCGACCCGCGAGAAAGTCCAGGGGAGACAATTCAATCTCGCCGACAATCTGGCGGCGCTCCCTTGAATCGACGAGGGGTGAGACGTCGAACTCGTCGCTGAATTTTGCCCGAGCGTTGACGAATGCGTGCGTCACGCCGACCGGATCGGTGTCGTCGATAAACGTGTGATCCGAGTTGCGGTAGTCGGCACCGGGCTTGCGGGGCGATAGTCCGGTTCCCTGGACCGCGACATGTCGGCTGTCGATCACCCGGCACGGCGCGCCCGCCGCGGCCGCGATGTCGGCGTTGCCGGTGGCATCCACGACGCAACCACAACCGATGTACCCGGCACCAAAGGGCGTGGATACGAGCAGACCCGCTACCCGGTCCCCGTCCATTTTGACTCCGAAGGCGTAGCTCCCGAACCAGGCGGTTCCACCCGCCTCCAGGAGAGCCCGGCCATACCACCCCATCTTCAGCTCCGGGATCCAACGCTGAGACTGGGATTCGGGGCGGTCGGGGTCGAGGAAACGGAGTGCGTCGTCGATCTCGCCGGTAAACCCGACCCGGTTCCCGAAATAGTAGGAGGCGATCAGGCCCAGGGTTCCGACCCCGCCGAGCCCGTGCTGCATCTCCAGAACGACCGTGCGGGCGCCGGCACGGGCCGCTGAGATACCCGCGGGCGCGCCGCCGGTTCCACCACCCGCGACCGCCACATCGAACTCCCCCAGGTGAGGCAGTGCGGGAAAGGATACCTTCAATGTCTCCCGGCCATCCCGTACGAACGCGGTGGCGAACCCGAAAGGACCGGCGGCCTGACCCTCGCCCGACACGGCATCGGCAGGAGGCCCGGCCTCCGCCGTCCGAGCATCAGATGCGGCGAGAGCGCCGATCCGCCGGCCGACGATTTCCTGTTCCACCGCGGTGTACAACCGCCGCAAGCCGGCGTGGTCGAGCGGAAGCAGGTCGTTCAGCACTCGAACGCCCGGAGCAGCCAGGAATTCATGATCCTGCAGATCCGAGGGGTCGGTTCGATGCGGGCCGGGGATGGACTCCGTCCCCGGCGCAAGGATCGTGTCGGCACTGTACAGCAGTTCGCGGTCCAGGAGCTGTGCGCGGAGGCGATGCTCGCGACCGGCGAGCGCAGGGAGCCAGGCGTCATCCCCGTCGAGCCCCAGATCGAAACGAAACGCCCGGATCCGGTCCGAACCATCCCGCGCCGGCAGGGAAAAGGGATCCCCGATCTCGCGCCCCTGGTCCGCCAACGATTCGGGGAGTTCTCGAGCAAGCGCGACGAGTCCGGCGGACGCCACCGGCGAACGATTCGATTCGAGGCGGGGACCCGCCATACGTGCCAGCGCACCGTGTCGGGAGGCATCGACGATCTGCGATGCCACAATGGCATAGAGGGCGGTGCGAAACGCGACAAGCACGCCCGCAGGCTTCCCGGCTGCATCACGCAGAAGCGAAACCGGGCGCGCGAAGAAGAGAAACGGCACCCGGGCTTGCAGGAGCTCGCGCTCCAGCCGGTGCTTCACCAGACGCGGGTATGGCGCCGCTTGCTCGCCGGGATCGAGTGTCGCACGCGCCAGGGGACCCCCGGAGTCCGTCTTCTGCCAGAGCTCGAGAGCACCGGCGCTCTCCTCGCCGAAATAGCTGCGGTCGCTCACGACGTACGCGGAGCCCCCCGCTTCCCTGCAGGCGAGAGCAGCCGCCACCGCACCGCTCGTGGCACCGTATACGAAAACGTCTACACGCGCCAGTACCGGAACCTGCATTGGTGTTCCGCTGAACGCCGTTTTCATAATTTGTGTTTCGCTGAACGTCGTTTTCATATCTTGAGTGTGGGATCGATCGAATGCGGTGCAATGCTCAAAGGCTCATTCCACAAAGGGATCGGTCCATCCGTCCCGGAGGCTGGCCCGGATATGCTCCTCGATCTGGTAGGCCACCCGCCGGTCAAACCCGACCCAGTGACGATTCCCGACAAACGTGTGCGGCACCACCCCGACCCGGGTACGATAAACCTCTCCCATCTCCCTGAAGATGTTGATGCGGTCGCGGTCATAATCGACTCGAAACCTGAGGATCTCGACGTCGTACCGCTGCTCGAGGTAATCCAGAAAGGCGGTCTGCGCCTCGCAGTACGGACACCCGCTCCTCCAGAAGTAGTAGACGCGGAGCGTTTCACCGCTGTGACCGAGGTCGGCGACGACGCGGGCGGAATCGATCGCGGACGGATTTCCGGCGCGTGATTCCGCGATAAAAACCACGGCGACCAGCGACAGCGCGACCGCCAGCATCGTGAACGCATTCGGGCGGGGCCCTTGGGGAATGATTTTATTCATAATCGTATGGTTCATTTCAATCATGGTGGTCGGACGAGTGCAACACACCCCGGATGATCCGGTCGACGCCTATGATCGCCAGGCTCAGGAGAATCGCACCGAATATGATCGCAAACGCGTTGGATACACGATGCATCACCCCTTGGTCGACAACCAGTACGATTCCCAGCGTCAGAATCAGAACCCCGCCGATCAATTTCAACACCCGTCCTGCAAATTCACTCATCTTGTAAGACTGCAGAGAGATTGCCACGCCCGCCAGGATAACGATCTCGATCGCCAAATAGACAACAATGTAGCACGCGAGATACCATGGGTAACCTGCGGTCACATCCGCGGAAGCCACCATCCCTCCCCATAGGAGCGGCAGGCCAGCCGAACACGGAAGCTCAACAATCGCGACACCGGCCGCGAGTAGAGCCGTTCCCCCGATCAACGCAGTCGTGCTGTTCGTCTGTAACAACGCTCGGGACCTGCGCGCGATCCGCGAGCGATGATCCTCCGAAATCGAAAAGCTGATTCCGCGTTTGTACCAGAAGTAATCCTTGATGTTCACCACTCCGAACACCGCCGCGAGGCCCGCCACCATGTATTTGATCCATGGTATGTGTATCAGTAGATCGATTACATTCAAGACACCCGAAATAAAGAGTCCGTATATCGCAGCGGTAACCAGAAGGAATGTGGTCCCGACGAGCAGCACGATCTTGCGCGACCGCGTGTGGATGATCATGCCAAGGAGGAAGAGGAGCACCCATATCGAGCAGGGGTTGAAACCGTCCGCCGCGGCGATCAGCACCGTGCTTACAATCAACGGCATCTCGCCGATATCCACCTCACCGATCCCGGGGAAATCGATCACCTCCGCGCCCCCCATGACCGGAACCGGGGCGAGAGTGAGGGCGAGCAGTAAAACCAGAATCCTCATGGAGCGTTCCGTCGAGGTGAGCCGTTTCATATGATCACCCGTCCGCCCCCGGGGCGAGCACCTCCCCGTCCGGTGACTCTTCCACCCACCGATAGTACCACTTTTGACTGAAGGGGACCCGCTCCAGCACGCCCCCGACCAACGGCCCTGCGATGCTCCGCATCGAGAGCTGATGCCACAGTGATTGCGTCTCATGATCGTAGAGCAGTTCGAACCCGGCGTAGGAGATTCCCGACATGCCAAAGGTCAACTCGCGCCCGTTGAAACGCCGCTCCACCACCGCGATGGATCCACACATGGGACACCCGGTCGCATCAACCGCATAGGCGATGGCAACAGGAAACCCGGCGATCCGGTCGTTCACGAGCTTGTGCTGTTCGAGCACGTGAAACGGATAAGCGCGCGCGACACCTTCGTGTGCGACGCCGAGCACGGTATCGTAATCGTTCATGAACGCCTCGGACGCTGCGTCCGACGTGACAAAACGCGGATTCATTATCGGGTCGGGATGGTCCCGGCCCGCGATGTGTCTGAGCATGTCAGGACTCACCATCAAACTGGTGAGTCGGAAATCATTCCAGTCAAGGCAATCCCCAGCGACGCCCGCATCGAACAGGACCGGGTTCTCCAGCGCGTAATCATAGAAACGGCGCATCCCCTCCTGCGTTCGCGACTCAAAACGCATCCATGTGTTTCGATAAACGGAGAATGCCAGAGGATAATACTCGGAATGCGTCCACATCCAGGAGATGACCGGATCGTACACCCACCATCCTTTGCCGCTGCCGTCGTCGAGGAAATACTGCCAGGCGTGATCGGCGCTGTAGACCCACGGATCGTGGGCGTTGTGGACCCACCCATACCACGGTGAGCGACGCCAGCCATCTCCCGCATCCGGAAGGGCCGAGAACGGGCCGCTTCGCGGCCGGACTCCATCGATGATCTCGCGAAGCAACTCCACCCCCGGATAACCGGGCTGCGCATGCAAAATCTCCCACTGCTCCAACCCTTCCGCGTGCGCGAGCCCATTGATCACAACGAAGAGCGGGACACTCCCGGTTTCACTGAAACGATTCCATACCTTCAGCTCGGAATCATCTCCGACCAGACCCAGTCCGTGCGTCTGGATGAATGAATCCGTGGCGGCCCGATCCTCCTCCTCGATATTGACGCTGAGCACCCGTACCGGAACACCCGAGGGGTTTCCGTCCCGCTCCCGGTAGTAATCGCCCACCCCTTCCTCCACTTCGGCCGCACTGTAGGCGCAGATCGGGCACCAGAATGCAAAGAAGTCAATGACCAGAATCTGGCCTTCGAAGTCGCTCAACCGGATCATCGTCCCGTCCTCCCAATTGGGCAGCGAGAATTCCGGAGCGACCATACCTTGGGAATACGGCTGCTGCGCCAGAACCAACGACACCGGGATCAAGCTCATGCAGAGCGCACCGGTTGCGATGATACGTGCGGTTTTTCGGATGATTGCGTTCATGTGGAGCGGGGCTTTCGTTCAGAATTTACGCTGGACAGCCAGGTTGCTTCGGATCCAGTTGCGGTCGCGGTACAGATGCAGAAATGGTGCAATCGGCGCGTCCGGACGGGCATAGCGGGTGCGGTAAGGACCGGCGCCCGCCTGGAACGCCCATTTTGATCCTTCGAACCGCAGGGTGACGAGCACCTGCCGGGTGCGCAGCGGCGGAGCGGCCATCGACACCACAGCGAGGGCTTCCTCGGTCTGGCCGTTGTCGGAGTAGTAGCGTCCGGCAATCCCAATCGTCCACCATTGCGCCGCGGTGTACTCCAGGCCGAACTGGAGACCGTACGCCCAAAGATTGCTCTCCCGAGCGTAGAAAAAACGGTTCCGGACCACCCACTCCCCGGCGGGATTCCAGTTGAGCCGTCCCTCCCAGGCGTATCGCCAGGCCCGATCCGTCACGTGAATCGCGTAGACATCGTTTCGCCAGCGGAATCGATTTCCTGCGGGGACCTCGATTCCGGCGCGAACCTGGTTTGTGTTGATTCGGTCATCTCCGCGAATCAACCCTCCCGCCGGCCCGATCACCCGCTCGTACGGCGCGGAGATCCGCTCCCTTGAATACGCATAGGAGACATCCATCCTCGCGTACCGATTCCAGGCAGGCGGACGGCTGAAACCCACCGTCCCCCCCCACGCGCGGGGCCTGGCTTCCGTGTACGCATCAAAACGGCCGAACTGCTGCCGATAGTACTCATCGATCCAGAGCGCACGGAAGTTTGAGTACCCCTCTCGGAGATCGACCCCAAAAGTCAGCACGCCCGCTTCCACCGGGTGGCTCCCCTCTACCCCGCCCGACAGGCGCGTTTCGGATCGATTCACCGGCACACCCACCGTATCAACGCCGGAGTGCGGCAGGTAATCGACGCGCATCTCTTCCATGGCCACGGTGGCACCGTATCCCGAAAACCCGGCCTGCGGCCCAACCCCCGCCTGTGCGGCCAGTATCCGCACATCGGAAGCCGCAACCCACTCAAAACCCGATTCACACCGCCATGGCGACGCCCCGGCGCAAACGAGTGATACCGCCCACAACACCGCGTGAGCAGGAAACAGCCGACCGATCCCGGGTGGAGATTTGAAATGCATGAGCTGAATTGCCGAGCTTGCGGTGCTATTTGCGAGACAGGACCCTAGTTACAGGAAGGACATCCCGCTCCGGCCTGAGCCGCGGATCCGATCGCACCGGGCTCCATGGCCGACGCAGAGAACCCGCCCTGCTCGTAGACCAGCCCGTTGGAAAACTGCATGTTGGCTCGCCAGAGGTTTGGGCGAAACGACAGAACGCGCCGCCACGCCGGGTGCGCGTCCTCAGACAGGGAATCGCCACCCGGCTTGGGCTCATGGAAGACCGCCGAGGGCGCCGCGGCAGCCTCCATCGTCGCGATCGACGAGGGCTCCGGTCGATCCGCTCGCGGTTCGGGCCCGGATACGGCGAGTGATCCGGCCGTCAGAGCAATCGGCAGGAGCAAACAGCCAATGCCAAAGGGGATGGTTCTCATATTGTAGAAAAAGTCGGGGATTGTCGCGCACCACAACACGTGCCAGGTTAGCGAACCGACACCGGGATTGGCAATTACGCTTAAACTCTGTCGTCGCTGTAGTAGCACATCTAATCCCCAAAAGCAGCAGCCGGTTGATGTGCCCGTTTTCGTTGCCAGCGTCTCAAACATGCCACACGCTCTGCCTCATGACCACCCCCACCGCCGCACGGTTTCCCCGGTACGAACCCTTTGATCCGGCGTTGCCGATCGCCTGCGTCACTCCCTCGGAAGGCCGAACGATTCATCGTTTCTTCGATACCTCTCCGTTCAGTCCGTCGGGCCGTTATATCGCCCTCTTTCGCCTCCCTTTCGAAGACCGCATGAACAGACCGGGGGATCCGGGTGCAATCGTACTGGTTGACCTGGAGTCGGGTGAGGAGCGGGTTGTCGCAGAGACCCGGGGATGGGAGCCCCAGATGGGCGCCAACCTCAGCTGGGGCAGGGACGATCGTGTGCTGACCTTCAATGACGTCGACACGGCGAACTGGACTCCGCTGTTGGTCAAACTTGATCCATTCACCGGGAAAAGTGAATCCATTCCCGGAGGCGTGTACCAGACTTCTCCCGACGGACGCCATGCCGCCGCCGCGTCGATGGAACGGATGCGCCGGACCCAGACAGGATACGGTGTCGTCATTCCCGACGAGCGGGTTCCCTGCAACATCGGTGCGCCGGAAGACGACGGGCTCTTCATCACCGACCTGGAAACAGGCGAGCGGCGGCTCGTGCTCGCACTCTCCGAAGCCGTTCGATACATCCCGGAACTCGAAGACGAATCGCTCTCAGACTGGCACATTTACGGATTCCACTCCAAGTGGAGCCCGGACGGTGAACGGCTCATTTTCACCGTTCGCCGTTTCCGCACCGGGAGCGCCGTCGACATGGATGTGATGCACGCGGGCCGATCCCGGGGGGTGCGGATGCGGTTCGACGTGCTGACGCTCAAACCCGACGGCAGTGACGTGCAGAACGCGGTGCCGGCGCGCTACTGGGAACACGGAGGCCATCATATCAACTGGTTTCCCGACAGCCGAACCCTTTCCATGAACCTGGGCGGTTTGGGCGAGGGATTGCGGTTCGTGCGCGTGGGATATGACGGAACCGACCTGCGGCCGATCCTCCAGGAGGTCCGCGGGTCCGGGCACCCGACCGTCCATCCGGACGGACGGCACATCCTCACCGACACCTACGCGGCCGAACCGACAGCCTTTGGAGACGGGACGGTGCCGATCCGCTGGATCGACATGGACACCGGCGACGAAACGGTTCTCGCACGCATCGGCGCCCGGACCGACCCGCAACCGCACGGCGCGTTGCGCGTCGATCCACATCCGGCGTGGGACCGCACCTGGCAACGCATCGCATTCAACGGCGTGATCCCGGGCGACAACACCCGCCGGGTCTTCGTCGCGGACATGCGGGACTGGATCGGGTGAACCCCCGGCGGGGATGCGGGAGACATAACCAAGACGGACTGGGTTGAAGTTTCGACACAGGATGCTCGGATCCCCGCGGCGATTTTCAACCGGCCTCCGCCACGGGACGCTTGATCGCTTCGCGCAGGCTTTTGATGCGTGCGACGAGGGCGTTTCGCAGCTGATGGACGCTGACGTAGACGACCGGGATCAGGACCAGAGTAATCAGGGTGGATGCCGCCAGTCCGCCGATCACGGTGCGTGCGAGCGCAGCCTGGATCTCTCCGCCCGCGCCGAGTCCGAGTGCCAGCGGAAAGAGTCCGAGGATCGTGGTGGATGTGGTCATCAGGATCGGCCGCAGGCGCAGGCGTGCCGCTTCGATCACGGCCGCCCGCAACTCCAGTCCGCGCTCGCGCCGCATGAGATTGATGTAATCGACCAGGACGATGGCGTTGTTCACAACGATACCGACCAGCATGATCAAACCCATTAGGCTCTGGATGTTCAGGGTGGTATTGGTGATCCAGAGGGTTGGGATGACGCCGACCAGAGCCAGCGGAACCGCGCACATGACAATCAGGGGATCGATAAAGCGCTCGAACTGGCCGGCCATCACCATGTAGATCAAAGCGAGGGCAAGGAGGATCGCCATGGTGAACTCACGCTGGGCCCGCTGCTGTTCCTCATACTCGCCGCCGAATACGATCGAAAACCCTTCCGGCAGCACCAGGTCGCGCAATTCGGCGCGCACCGCTTCCACCGCCTCTCCGAGCGGAATTCCGGTTTCGAGATTCCCCGAGATGTAAGTGACCCGCTGTCCGTTGATCCGGCGAATTCCGCTGGTTCCCCGGCTGCGCTCCTGGTAGGTGACCGTCGAGAGCGGAACCGTCGCCCCGTCGGGCGCGCGCACCCCGATGTTCTCGAGGTCGAGCGTGGTCAGCCGGTCCTCCGGCCGCAAGCGCACCCGAATGGGGAACTCATCCCCGCCCTGGCGGAACTCCCCGGCCCGGCCTCCGCCGACGCTCAGTTGAACCGCCTGAGCCACATCACGAATCGAGAGCCCCATCGCGGCGATGCGCTCGCGATCAAGCCGGATTCGCTGCTCGGGTTGTCCTTCATCGTCCTCACCGCCGATACGCACGTCCAGCAACCCGGGCACGCGCTCCATGCGCTCGCGGATCTGGCGTCCCGCCCTCAAAGCCTCGTCCCGGTCATGTCCCATCAGCTGAAGCTGCACCGCTTCCTCGCCGCCGCCGCCGCGGAACAAGCGTCGTAGAATCCACATCCCCGACTGCGCGCGCACCCACACGCGGGCTCCGGGAACGGCCCCCTCGACGGCTTCCCGGATCGTGTCGGCCAGTTCGCTGCTGTTGACGACCCGGTCCTCGGGATTCGGCAATGTAATATCGATGCGAGCGCGTCCCCGCCATAACGCCGAGGAAATGTTGTCCACCTGATCCTCCGGGACCACGGAGCGAACCACGGTTTCCAACTCCTCGAGATAGGACTGCACCACCGCGAGGTTCGTGCCATCGTCCATCCGCAGGCTTACCCGTACCTCGTTGGCGTCGGTCTCCGGGGTCAGTTCCACCGGAATGTTGCCGGACATCCAGTAAGCTCCGCCCACGAGAGCGATAGCCACACCGAAAACCGCGTAGCGGAAACGCAGGGCGCGATCGATGCGGCGGCTGTACCACCGCTCCAGCACGCCCAGGCGGGCCCGAAATGCGGCGCCCCAGTCCCCCTCGCCCCTCCCTCCCCTCGGCACTTTGAGGAACCGGCTGGCCAGCATCGGGACGAGGGTCAGCGCCACCAACAGGGAGCACATCAGCGCGAACACCACCACGAGGGCGAGTTCGCGGAACATCACAGCGGTGATCGTCTGCATGAAGACGATCGGGAGGAATATGACCGACGTGGTCAGCGTCGAGGCGATGATCGCGCCGCTCACTTCGCGGGTGCCGACGGATGCCGCACTCTTCAGACTCCGGGAGTTCTCCTCCCGCTGGCGCACGATGTTTTCGAGCACCACGATGGCATTGTCCACAATCAGACCGATACCGAGGGCGAGCCCGCCAAAGGTCATCTGGTTGAGCGACAGATCCCGGAAGTACAGCAGGCCGAATGTGGCGATCAGCGAAATCGGGATAGAAAGTGCGATGATGCATGTCGAGGAACCGTTGCGCAGGAATAAGTAGAGGACCAGCACGGCAAGAAGCGCCCCCCACATCGCTGCGTTCTGGACGTTGTCGATCGACTGTTGGATGAAGGTGCTCTGGTCGGAAACCACCCGGAGGTGCACATCCGTGCGTTCCGCATTGATGCGCCCGACCTGGTCTCGAACGGCTCGCGCCACCGCGACGGTGTTTGCTCCGCTCTGCTTCCGCACGCGAAACTGGATGACCGGGCTTCCATCGACCTCGACCAGCCGGCCCACATCCTGGTAGTCACTGCGCACTTCCGCGACGTCGCCCACCCGGATCGGAACGCCGTTGCGCGTGCTGACAACCACCTCCGCGATCTGATCGACCGAGTCGTACTCCGCGATCGCCCGGACGTAGAGATCACGCAGCCCATCCTTTACGTTCCCGCCGGGAGCGATGGTGCTGTCGCGGGAGATCGCCTGCTGCACCTCCTGAGCCGTCAACCCCATCGCCTGCAGCTTGTCCCGGCGCAACTCAACGCGGATCTCCCGGTCGATGCCTCCGCGCACATCGATTGTACCGACTCCCTCAATCTGTTCGAACCGGCGCACGATATCGCGTTCGATCACCCGGGTCAGGGACTCGAGGTCCCGGACATCGGAGCTGACCGCCACCGAGACGATTGAGATATCGTCCGGGTTGAATTTCCAGATGCGGGGTGTGGACGCGTCTTCGGGAAGGCTTCGGCGGACCCGCTCGAGCGCATCGCGCAGGTCGTTGGCAGCCTCCGCGAGATCGGTGCCCCTGGAGAACTCCAGACTCACCCAGCTGCCCCCTTCACTCGAGTGCGATGTGATTCGCTCGACATGCGGCACACCGGCGACCGCATTCTCGATCGGCTGGGTGACGAGCCGCTCCATCTCCTCCGGTCCCACATTGGCGTATCCGGTGCGAACGGAGATCCGGGGAAACTCGATTTCCGGCAGGAGATCGATCGGAAGATGCTTGAACCCCGTAATCCCGATCGTGATCAGGATGACGTAGAACATGGCCGTGGCGACGGGGCGTCGAATCGATAGGTCCGCGGGTGATGCCATTGGATAACCTGGTTAAATCGTTGGTTTGGCCGTTCTTAGTCGCTCGATCCGGAAGCGTCGGTCGCGCTCATGATGCGCTCGCGCTGTCGCTCCATGAACTGCCGGAGCACGTCGTGCTGCTGGAGCTCCTGCAATGCCAACAAGCGGTCCCATGAAATCGCGCGGGCCCGAGCCTGTTGCTCATCATCGTCCTCCCGGCTCAGCAGGTCGTGTCCCACGACAACAACCCAGCTGCCCGGCGCAATTCCGTCGATTCCACTGGCCGCGCGTCCGCGGGCGACCACCTCGATCTCCCGGTATTGGATCGGAGTGGGTGGAGAGAGCCCGGGAACCGGTCCTGTGGGGATTCCATCCACCTCCGCCCCAAAATCATCCCGGTCCAGTTCGCGCGCCAGGAACACGCCCATCCGTCCCGTTCGCGGATTCTCATGAAGCGCGCTGTTCGGAACGAGCGTCGCCTGCCTGGTCTCGCCGTAGAGAATATCCACATCCACGTACATCCCCGACCGAAGCAGTCCATCCGGGTTGGGAACATCGATTGTCGCCTCGGTCGAAAAACTCCCCTCCTGCAGGAATGGAGAGATCCGACTCACCGTCGCCTCAATCACCGAGTCGGGGAAGTGGTCCGATCGGATCAGTACGCTTTGCCCCTCTTCAATGAAACGCAGCATCTGTTCCGTGAGCGTCACCCGGACCTGAACGAGGCTCAGATCGCCCACGATAAACAACTGGGTGGAACCATCAACCCGCATTCCAACCTCCGCGTTGCGGCGACCGACAACCCCGCTCACCGGCGAACGCACCAGCGTCCGCTCAAGCATCCACTCGCGTTCGCTCACCGTCGACTCCGCCGACTCCACCTGTGCAAGCGCTCGGTTGTAATCGGCGTGCGCCGCTTCGACCTGGGCGCGCAGCCGGGTAATCTCCAACTGACTGATGAAATCGCGTTCGGCGAGTTGTTCGATCCGCTGCAACTCGGCCTGGAGCTCGCGCAATCGCGCATGGGCCTGCTCCGCCGAAGCCTCCTGCACCCGGAGGTTTGCCCGCGCCTGATTGAGCTGCTCCTCCGCCTGCCTGGAGTTGAGGCGCACGAGCGGATCATCCTTCTCCACGAAATCCCCGTTGCCCGCGAGGACGGCCTCGACCCGGCCCGTGACCTCGGGGTAGATGACGACCTGATTCCGCGCGCGAACCACGCCGCTCAAGCGTTGTTCGAGCGGCAACGCCCCAAGGCGGGCCTCGATGACTTCGACGGAGCGAACCGGTCCGTCCCGCTCGCCTTCGGAGCGGGCCGCGGCGCCCGCATCGGGATCGTCGGCGCCACAGGCGGCTAAGGCGATGGAAAATAAGAAAACCCCGGCCGGGCCGTACCAACGGCGTATCCATCCGGGAACCCTGCTCATACAAGAATCACACGACACACGTTTACGAACCCCGGAGCCCCTGTTTTGTTTCAACAAACTGAAATCTCCCGCCGATTCTGCTCTGCCGCACCGTATCGTATCGGATCCCGTCCGTCAGAATAACAAAACACGCTCCGGCCTTGAAATACCATCCAACCACACGCACATTATATTATGCTAACCGTTCGCGAGCCACAGCCAACTCCGGGCGACTCAACACAAACTGGAACGAAGTGAGGATCCATTACCCATGAAACACAATAAAACGGTTCACGATACCACGATGCAATTTCTTTCGCAACCGGGCGTGCGGAATCACAAAATCCGTGTCCGCCCATCGAAGCTCGTGTCGCTGCTGGTCGCAGCCGCGGCCATCTCAGGGAGCCTCGCGGCGGAAGTCATAGAAGAGCGAATCGGAACCCAATACGAGCCGATTCGCCTGGTTCGTGTGGTCGACGGCTTGGAACACCCTTGGAGTATCGCATTCCTCCCGGATCAACGCATGCTGGTGACCGAACGGGCCGGGCGTCTCAACATCGTCGAGAATGGCGCCGTCACGCCGGTTTCCGGCCTGCCCGACGACATTCATGCCCGCGGCCAGGGCGGGCTGATGGAGGTGCTCCCCCACCACGACTTCGAGAACGAACCCTGGATCTATCTCACCTATTCCCGAGGCGATGCCGACGGGACCGCAACGACCCTGGTTCGTGGGCGCCTTCAAGGTGATGAACTCATGGACCTGGAACAGATCTTTACCCAGGACCGGAAATCGGGGCCGGGACGCCACTACGGGTCCCGCCTCGCGTGGACAACGGATGGCTACCTGCTGATGAGCATCGGGGACCGCGGCGGCCAGCCGCCCCGCGCCCAGGATCTCGGCGACCATGCCGGTACGCTGCTCCGGCTCACCGAGACAGGTGAACCGGCACCGGACAACCCGTTCATGGAACAGGACGACGCGCACCCGGAGATCTACAGCTACGGACACCGGAACATCCAGGGACTTATCGTCGACCCGGAGTCGGGCGAGATCTGGTCCACCGAACACGGCCCGCGCGGCGGGGACGAGCTCAACGTGCATACGGCCGGCGGCAATTACGGATGGCCCGTCGTCACGCTCGGTCGTGATTATCGAACCGAGGGACCGTTCCCACACGCTGAGGCGCGCACACGGGAGGATATGATCGATCCGGTATATGAACTGCTCCCGACTCTGGCGCCTTCCGGACTCGCCCTCGTCACCTCCGACCGCTTCGCGCACTGGAAGGGAGATCTGCTCGCGGGCGGTCTCAGGGCCGAGCGTATTCGGCGGCTCGTTATCGAAGACTACGAGGTCATCCACGACGAGGAACTCCTTCTCGGCAAGATCGGACGGATCCGCGACGTTCGCGAGGGACCGGACGGCTATATCTACGTCGCCACCGACAAACGCGACGGCGCGATCTATCGCATCGAATCGGCACGGTAATACCGCGCCGGTCACGCTACACGCTTATCCTCCCCGAACCGGCGCCGGTACTCGCGCGGAGTCGTCCCCTGATACCGTTTGAAGAATCGGTCCAGGTGGGTCGAATCGGCGTAACCGAACTCGTGGGCGATTTCCGTAACCGACTTTTTCGAGTTCAACAACCGGCGGCAGACATGGTGAATGCGATGCTTCTGGAAATACTCCATCGGCGACATGCCGGTTGCGGCCCGAAAGAGCCGGGTGAAGTGATCGGGGCTGAGCCCGACCCGGCGCGCGACCGCCCCTACGCCGAACGTCCGCTGCTTCGCAACAATCTCCTCAATCTCCTCCAGGCTGCGCTGGATCTCGTGCCGGAACCCATGGTGCGGCGGAGCGTCACTCCAGCGGTCATATGCCTGCCCCAGAATGATGAGGAGCTTAAGAAAACAGGCCTCAAGGTATAGCAGAGGAACGGTTCCGGCTTCTCCCCGCCTGCGAATTTCCTCCAACTCAGCCGTACACTGCTGCATCCACGCGCCATCGAGCCGGAGGTGTGGGATGCGTCCGGGTGGAGGCCGGTTGTAGAGATTCGATGCAAAAAACAGGGGAACCAGATAATCGATGCTCCGCAGCGCCCGGATGTCCGCCAGAAACCATTCGGCGAGGTAGTAGATATTGATGATTCCAAGTCCGGCGCACCGCGCATAGGCGTGCGTCTGTCCCGGGGCGAGAATCAGGACCGAGCCCGCCCGGATTCGTTCTGTTGCCTCGTCGGTGACGTGATCCGCCTCACCGTGTGTCACGACGATGATCTCATAGAACCCGTGACCGTGCAATCCGGTTGGATTCTGCCGGTTAATGACCTCAACGCGAACCGGAGACCGGCTGCTGAGCCGAACCCTCGACTGGTTGATCGTGTGCGGCGCCGCATTCACTATATCGGATTCCTTATGAAATTTGACGCGTTTGTTCTAGTTAAAAAAAACCGGTGCCACGTATTATGGTCCCGGATAAACCCAACGAAAGAAACCCCATGTTGAAAATCGCAATTGTCGGCGCCGGGAACATCGGTAAAAACCATGCCCGCTGTTATGGACAGAACCCTGAAACCGAGGTGGTCGCATTCTGCGACATCGATTCCGAGCGCGCGGAAGCGGCGGCCAAGGAACACGACTGCAGCGCATTCTCCTCTTTGAAGGAAATGCTCGGCTCGGGGACTGCAATGGACGCGGCCAGCGTCTGCACCGCCGGGGAGGAGAACGGCGGGCATCACTATGAACCGACGATGGCGCTCCTGAGCGCTGGAATCCCTGTCCTGGGCGAGAAACCGATCTCCAATAAAATCCCGGAAGCCCGCGAAATGGTCGCCCTGGCGAAAGAGAAAGGGCTTCGCTACGGCATCAACCTCAACCATCGGTTCACCCCGGCAGCCGCGCGCGCGAAGGCGTGGCTCGATGAAGGGCGGCTCGGTGAGGTCCATTTCGTCAATATGCGGATGTGGATCAACAACAAGAACGAATCGAGTCCCCACTTCCACATGCGCGCCCTCCACCCGCACTCGATCGACATCATGCGATACTTCGGCGGCGATATCGTCCGCGTCCATGCATTCTTCAAGAAGGGCAAGGGGCGCACGATCTGGTCGAATGTCCAGGTCAACCTCCAGTTTGCCGACGGCGCGATCGGACACCTGCTCGGCAGCTATGACGGGGGTGGACCGGGAACTCCCTGGGGATTGGAGACCTGCGAAGTGGTCGGTTCGGATGCGCGTGTCATCATCGACGACGCCTGCGAAAAGCTCACCTTCAGCCCGCGGTTCTCACCGGAGCAGGAGTCCTATGCCTGTCTGGGTGGAATGAAGAGCTTCGGCGAAACCTTTCAGTCCCGGATCGATGCATGGGTCCGCGATCTTGTGCAGGAAACGCCGCCAGACGAGATCCAGGGAAGCGGTGAGGAAGCGCTGAAGGCGCAATGCGTCATCGAAGCCGCCATCGAGAGCTGGGAAAACGGAACCGTCGTCACCCTCGATCAGCGCTGATCCGGCGCGGACGAACGGTACACACAGACCACCTGAACCAACGAAAGAACACGCATGAAACTCGGACTCAACTCAGTACTCTTCGGCGGCCACGACCTGGAAACCGCCTTTAAATACACCGCCGTCTGCGGTTACGACGGGATCGAGCTCTCGGCGATCCCGAATATGGGAGAACACCTCGTCATCGACCGCTGGCGTGAGATCGCTCCGGATGCCAAACGTCTGGCCTCCGCGTACGGCCTGGAACTGCTCGCGATCGAGCAACCCTCAAGGGACGCAGAGCGCATGGAGGAGGCGATGCAGGCGGCCGCGGAACTCGAAATTCCCGTCATCAATTGCGGCCCGGGCGGGAAGACCGATGATCCCTCGACGTTGAACGAGGTCATCGATTCCCTTGGCAAACTGGTTGAGCGAGCCGAGCACTACGGACTCATCCTCTGCGTCAAAGCGCACGTCGGCCACGCCGTCTACAATACGCCGACCAGCCTCAAGGTTCTCGAAGCGATTCCATCTCCGGCCTTCGGGCTCGACATGGACCCGAGCCACATCCACCGGGCCGGGGAAAACCCGGTCGAAGCCCTGAACGCCGTCATCCAGCGCATTCGCCACGTGCATATCCGCGACTGCAAAGGCCGCGAGAAGGGTCCCGGGAAACCGGAGATGCAGGCGAACGGACGCGGCGATATCGACCTGATCGGATACATCCGGGTGCTGCACGAAAACGGGTACACCGGACCGGTGAATCTCGAGGTGATCGGGGCCAAGGATTACGGGTTGCCCGAGTGCGTGGCGATCGCTGCGGAGACCCGCGGTCACATGCAGGCCTGCCTCCAAGCGTGCGGTGCACGGTAACGTCATGACGATCGGAATCGGAGTACTCGGATTCGCCCACGGACACGTCAACAGCTACTGCAAAGCGTGGCGCGAGCACCACGCGGACCGCGTCCGCCTCATCGCCGCCTGGGATCACGATACGGAACGACTTCGGCAGGGATGTCACGCGCACGGCACCGAACCATCCGGGTCGGTTGACGTGCTCCTGGCGCGCGATGATCTTGCCGCCGTCGTCATCGCCGCCGAGACTTCGCTCCATGCCGAGTTGGTGGAGGCCGCGGCCGAAGCGGGAAAAACAATCATTTTGCAGAAACCCGCGGCCCTTGCGCTCGCCGAGGCGGACCGCATTGTCGAGGCGGTCCGGCGGACCGGCGTCCGGTTCACCCTCGCCTGGCAGATGCGCGTCGACCCCCAGAACCTTGAGATGCGGGATCTGATCGCGGATGGCGCGGTCGGACGGGTGCTCATCGTGCGCCGGCGGCATTGTTTGATGACCCACCGCATGAAGGGATTCGACCAGACCTGGCACGTAAAACCCGAGCTCAACCGCGGTATGTGGGCGGATGACGCCGCGCACGCCATCGATTTTCTCTACTGGTTGTTCGGCATGCCGGAAAGCGTCAGCGCGGAGATTGCCACGCTATACAATCCGCAAGTCCCCGACGACCATGGCATCGCCATCTACCGCTACGCGAACGGAATGATGGCGGAGGTGGTCAGCTCGTTCGTGGCCGTAGCCGGCGAAAACACCACCGAGATCAGCGGGGACCGCGGCGTGATCATTCAGAACTTCGGCGATCAGCCCAGCGCCGGAGCGCCCAAACCGAACGGGGCCACAGCACTGAAGTGGTTCTCGGAAGAGCGTGGCGCCTGGCAATACAGCGACCTCCCCCCGCCCGATCACCAGGGCGTCCGCATCACCGGTCTCGCCGCCCCGCTGGTCGAGTTCCTCGCGCAAGAGCGGGAGCCAATCGCGACAGCGGAGGAAGGCCGCGACGTCCTCAGAATGACCCTCGCCTCCTACGAGGCTTCCGAACAGGGCCGCCGGATCCCGCTACCCCGCTGACGCCAGGGCGCGGAAAACCCAGTCACCTTCACTCACAGAAACCATGCCCAGTACCAAACGCAACAAACCCAATATTCTCCTGATTGCCGTCGATTCCCTGCGGCGGAATCATCTGAGCTGCTACGGCTATCACCGGTTGACCACGCCGCACATCGACCGGTTCGCGGCCGACGCCACCCTCTTCGAGCGAACCTTTTCGCCGCACGTTCCCACGACCTCGGCGTACGCATCCATGCTGACCGGCCGGGATTGTTTCGGAACCGAGGTGGTGGCCCTGCGCCACAAGGGCGGGCTCACCCCGAAGATCCGGACCCTGGCCGAGGTGCTCCGCGACGAGGGCTACGAGAGCACCTGCGTTGGATTCTCCAGGAATCCCGCCTCGCGCGGGTTCGACAACTACCTCGATTACAAGAGCTGGGGTGACTGGGAGAACCGACCGCTTACAAAAGCGCAGAATCTCAACGAGGTTGCGCTGCCCGAGATCGAGCGACTGCAATCGGAGGAGAAACCGTGGTTCGTTATGCTCCGGCACATGGACCCGCACTCGCCGTACCTGCCCCCGGCGCCCTACGACCGGATGTTCTACCACGGCGACGAGTGCGACCCGGAGAATCGGAGCATGGATCCGGTCATGGCGTTCAAGCCGTTCCGCGACTACTTCCAATCCTGGATGCCGCCGGGCATCACCGACCATCGCTACATCGACGCCCAATACGACGGAGCGATCGCCTACATGGATGCATGTATCGCGGCGATCTTTGAACAACTCCAGTCCATGGGAATTCTCGACGACACCATTGTCGTCCTGAACGGCGACCACGGGGAAATCCTTTACGAACATGATTGTTGGTACGATCATCACGGGCTTTACGAGGGGAACCTGATCGTCCCACAGATCATCCGATACCCGCGCAAGCTTCCCTCTGGCGCGCGCGTCTCCGGCTACAACCTGCACCGCGACCTGGTCCCCACCCTGCTCGATCTGGCCGGACTCAAATGCAGCGACACGTTTGATGGGAAATCGCTGCTCCGGTTGGTTCGGGAACGGGAGGCCAGTTTCGACGCGGAGTTCTACATCACCGAGTGCACCTGGATGCGGAAACATGGATGGCGCACGCCGCACTGGAAACTGATTGTCGCCCTGGAGCCGGATTTTCATCACAAACCGACCGTCGAACTGTACAACATGGTCGAGGATCCGCGCGAGCAACGCAACGTTGCCGAGCGGCACCCCGACGTGGTCGATCTGCTCCGCGGCAGGATGGAGGGCTTTATCGCCCGTCGCGAAAAGGAGACCGGCACCACCAACCCAATGTATACCCAGAAGGGCTGGCACGGGGTCGAGGGAATCGATTTCTTCGAATCCAGCGACCAGGCCTACGAGACACTTCACATCGGCGATGCCGAAACCGCTCGCAGAATTCAGGCACGGGAGAAGTAGCCCCCATGGATCGCACCGGGAAGCTGATCACCATCATCGGACGAGGGCACTCCGGCACGCGCGCCATCTCGCACACCCTCAGCGCCAGCGGCGTCTACATGGGCGAGCCGCTCAACACATCCGGTGACCTGATCCC
Organism: Opitutales bacterium; assembly: GCA_007133065.1. GTDB lineage: Bacteria > Verrucomicrobiota > Verrucomicrobiia > Opitutales > Oceanipulchritudinaceae > SLNJ01. The sequence continues at coordinate 17,593 of SLNJ01000107.1, read as the reverse complement.
GCCCGACGACATGTACGCCGCGTGCAGGGTTATCGCCCGTCACATCCGCCACCTCGGCGGCGTGCAATGGGATTTCTCCCGGCTCCATTCCGGGCCGATCGACCCGGAATTTCGCCGGCTGGTCGAATCGTACCTCGTGTCGATCCTGCGTAGCGATTCAGCTGTGAAGGGGTGGAAGATCCCCGAAACCACCCTCGCATTCCCATGGATCGCCCGGATCTTTCCGGAAGCATACTACATCCACTGGGTACGCGATCCGCGCGACGGCATTCTAAGCACGCACAAAACCGATGATCTGACGGATTTCGGCGTGCCGTACGACACCTCCGATGACCTCTACGAACGGCGCGCGATCAGCTGGAAATACCAGGTCGAGATCGTCAAGGCGACACCCCGCCCGAAACGTTTTCTTACCGTCCGCTTCGAGGATTTCGTCCTCGAGCAGGACCAAACCCTCCGGCGCCTCGAAGAATTCCTGGGGATTCCCTTGCAGAAGATCGAGGTCCGCCCCGACGCCGTCGGTCGATGGAAAACAAGCGACACAAACGCTGATTTTCCGTTCTGGAGAGAGGATTTGAAAGCGTTTGGATACCGCTCTGAGACGGCTTGAAACGTGCGTGTGGTGCGTGTCTTCAACATTCGGAACTCGACTTCGCGACTCACCCTGCCTACCCCTCACAGGATATGAAATACCGCATACTCGGATCCACAGAGCTCAACGTTTCAGTCATCGGTGTCGGCACCTGGCAATTCGGCGGCGAATGGGGTCAGACTTTTTCCCAGGCCGATGTCGACGCGATCTTCGACGAAGCGCGCACCCGCAACATCAACCTGATCGATACCGCCGAATGTTACGGGGACCATCTCTCCGAACAACTCGTCGGCAGAGCGATCGCCCGGGACCGGGACCAATGGGTTGTGGCGACCAAGTTCGGCCACAAGTTCCACGCCCCGTTCGAGCGGACCGAACCCCGCAGTCCACAGGATATCCGCGTCCAGCTCGAGGAGTCCCTCAAGGCTTTGCGCACCGACGTCGTCGATCTCTACCAGTATCACTCCTGGAGTGACGAGAGCTTTTTCGACGACGACGTCCTCGCCGTACTGAATCAGGCGCGCGATGAGGGCAAGATTCGGCATATCGGCAACTCCGTCGGATCCAACAGGAATGTGAAGCAGCTTGAGAAGTCGAGGGAGATGGGAATCGAGACCATCCAGATCGTCTACAACCGGCTCGATCGCGGCCCTGAGGAGGCCGGCATCTTCGACCTCTGCCGCGGACAGAACCTTGGGGTCCTCGCACGGGTGCCGCTCGCGTCCGGGTACCTTTCCGGCAAGTACCAGCCAGGGCATTCGTTCGAAGCCTCCGATGTGCGATCCCGCCAGCCCGATGACACCCGATCCCAACGGATCGCCGAGGCGTTGCGTATCCAGACCGAGGAGGTGCCCGACGGCGTTCCAATGGCGCAATGGGCGCTCGCGTGGTGCCTGCGGGATCCGGTCGTCACCTGCGTGATCCCGGGGTGCCGTTCCGCGGAACAGGTGGCCTCCAACGCCACGGCGAGCGAACGACTGGAGTCCGTCCGCCTCGATTGATTCGTCTCCGTATCCGCCCCGTGAAAGCAATCGCCATCACCGCGAACAAGCGGGTCGAACTCCTCGACCGGCCCGAACACACCGGCCCGCTGGGATCCAGCGAGGTAGCCGGCCCCACGCTGGTTTCGCTCGTAAGCCCGGGGACGGAGATCCACGCCAACTTCCTCGGATCCCGGTTCCCCTCCTATCCAGGATACGCCTGCGTTTTTCAAATCGAAGATGCGGGGTCGGATGTAACCGATCTCCAGCGCGGCGATATGGCTTTTTCGATGGGGGAACACGGCTCCGTCCAACGGGAACAGCGGCAACGCGTTCTGCCCGTCCCTCCCGGACTCGTTCCGGAGGAAGCCGTCTTTGCCCGTCTGATCGGTGTGGGTATGACCACGCTCAATACCACCAACGTGCGGCCCCCGGCGCACATTCTCGTCACCGGGCTTGGTCCGGTGGGCAACCTGGCGGCGCAGGTGTTCGCCCTGTGCGGGTACCAGGTCACCGCCGTCGATCCGGTCGAAGCGCGGCGTGAGGCGGCTGCGGAGGCCGGGATCCAAGACGTGCGCTCCGCGGTCGACGCCCCCCCGAACGATCTTAAAGGCCGCATCGCCCTGCACCTCGAATGCAGCGGACACGAACAGGCCGCCCTCGACGGTTGCCGCACCGTCTGCCGGCACGGCGAGGTCGTTCTGGTCGGCCTGGCGTGGAAGCGCAGAACCGAATGCTACGCCGCAGAACTGCTGGCCGCCGTCTTTCGCAACTTCGCCGTGCTCCGCAGCGGGTGGGAGTGGGAACTCCCTGTGCTCCCCGAACGATCCTCCCGGCATTCGATGTTCGGCAACTACCGGATTGCCCTCGACTGGCTTGCCGAGCGGAAGATACGAGTCGATCACCTCGCCGCCCTATACCAACCCGAACAGGCTCAGCAGGTCTACGAGGGTCTGTTGAACCAAACCCTGCCCAAACCAACCGCTCTTTTCGACTGGCAAGGAAGCCGGGAGTTCAAGTAAGGTTTCCGTCATTTCCCTCGTATGAATCGCCCCAACATCCTGATCATCTACACCGACCAGCAACGCTGGGACGGCCTCGGCGCGAACGGTAACCGGGATATTCTGACTCCAAACCTCGACCGCCTGGCGGCGGAAGGAGTGAACTTCGACCACTGTTTCGCGCAGAATCCGGTCTGCATGCCAAGCCGGGTCAGTTTTCTCACCGGACAGTACCCCTCGACGCTCGGGATCACCCACATGGGCGTCCCGGTTCCCGAAGAGACCGTGACGTTGCCGCGTCTGCTCCGGCCCTGCGGGTATTACAGCGCCAACATCGGCAAACTCCACTTCCTGCCTCATGCCAACCGGAACCACCGTACCCGGCATCCGGATTACGGGTTCGATCTCCTCGAGATCAGCGATGAACCGGGCACGTACGAGGACGCCTACCGGGCATGGGTCCGCCGCAGGGATCCCCGGCAGCTCCCCCTGGTCAGCGCCGGCTCCGCGCCGATGGCGGAGGTCTGGTACAAGACGATGGGGATCCAGGACACAGTCGAGCACCCCGACGAACGGTTTCCGCTCCACCCACTCCCCTCCCGCTGCCGTGAGGAATTCACCCACACCGCGTTTGTGGCGGATCAGACCATCGACTTCATGAGGCGACAGAATCAGGCCGGGCAACCGTTTCTCTGCATCGCCGGGATTTACTCGCCGCACTCGCCATGGTTGGCGCCCCAGCGCTACTTCGATCAATACGATCGGGGTGCACTCGCCATCCCCGCATTCCCCCCCGAGGTCGATGCAGAGCGCGGATCGGATCGTTTCTCCGACGCGGAACTGCGCGGGGCCCGGCAAGGATACTACGGCCAGATCAGCGAAGTGGACCACCACGTCGGCCGCATGCTCGATGCAATCGAAAGCATGGGGATCGCGGAAAATACGATCGTTCTATTCACCTCGGACCACGGCGAGTGGCTCGGCGAACACCTGCGCTACGGAAAGGGCTACCCCGCGCATGATCAATGCAGCCGGGTCCCGCTCATTCTCCGGTGGCCGGGTGAAGTCGACCCTGGGCGTACCGTTTCCCATCTCGTCGAAGGAGTCGACGTGCTTCCCACCCTGCTCCAGGCGATCGGCGCCCAGATCCCTCCGCACCTGCAGGGAGATTCGCTCTGGGATTGCTTGCGCGGCGATGGCGCGCCGCTCAAGAGCGGCGCGCTGACCGAACACACCGGTTGGAAGAGTTTCCGGACCGAACGCTTCCGCTATGTGGCTCACGCGGATGGACGGGAGTTCCTTTACGATCTGGATCAAGAATGGGGGGACTACCGCGATGTGTCGGACCGCAGTGAGTATGCTGGAAACCTCGCGGAGGTGCGCAAGGAAGTCATCCAACGACTGATCGAAATGGAACGCCCCCGGGCCCGCGTATGGCCCTACTGACCGGACGGCGAACACCGCGTGTTTCCTCCCGGCTTTTACGGACACGATTCCGTGCTCGCATCAACCAAACGACTTCACTAGGCGTTGGAGTATGGTACAAGCAGAAGATCCAAAACACCGAATCATGTTCGTGGACGCCCATCCCGACGACATGCAAGGAGCTGCCGGCGGATACCTGGCACGATTGAAGGACTCGCTCGAATTCGTCGGATTGGAAACGACGCTGACCGACGGCACGGTCGGGCATTTTCGCGCTGAATACCTGAAACATCCCGAACGGCTGCGGGAGATACGGCAACGCGAGGCCGCTGAGGGCGCTCGCCTGCTCGGATTCGAGCATCGATTGCTCACGGATCGACACGGCAATTACTTCAACGACGCGAACCTCGAAGTGAACCGCATCACCAAGGGCACGGTCTGGGCGGCGGTTCGGGAGTTCAAACCGGATTTGCTCCTGACCCTCCCGGTTAACGAGGTAGCGGATCATTACGGAATGCATAACGACCACACGAACGTCGGAGAGATCGTAAAGCGGATCGCCTACCTGATTCCGGCCCCGTACGCATTCCCGGAATACTACGACCCGGAAGAGGTGAACCGCATGGACGAGGGCGCCGAACCGGACCACATCAATCCCCCCGTGATTGTCACGGTGCATGACGGCTACTCGGGCCAGATACAACCCGATCTGGTCATCGACATCGAGGCTTACAGCGACACCAAAGCCGAGGCGTGGGGCAAACACGAGTCCCAATGGCGCGAATGGCTTCCCTGGATCGGCCGCTACCCCCCACCCGCTGACTTTGCCGAGCTGAAGACGCGCATGGGGGGCCGCCGCAGGCGTCTTGCGCGCGGCCTCGGCCTCAAGGACGGCCTCTACGAAGCCTACACAATCACGGATTGGGGAGCGACGCCGACGCTCGAGCAGATCAAAACATGGTTCCCGGGAGACGTGTGCGACTACGAACTCGCAGCCAAAAAGATTCGCGCGTTCACCGGCGAAGCGTAACGCCGCAATCGCGCCAACAACGGTCCGTTCAGGCCATCCCCGTGCCGCGCGTCTGGAAGAGGTTCCGGGCCTGACCGGGGACGCTACGAACCGCCGGCAGCCGCACGCCGCTTCCACAGGCCGATGAGTATTCCGCCCAGGAATAGCTGCATCGGATGGTAGAGCATCAGCGGAAGCAGGACCAGCCCGAGGTTGGGGGCGTGCGCGCCCAGGCCGTCCGGAGCGAAAATAACATGCGCCATCGGGATGCCGGTTGCGATGCTCTTCTGCGTCGCACAAAAGAACGCGGAAACCATCTGGCCGCGTCCGAATCGCAGCACCCGCAGCGCATGGAATACCACCAGGTTGATCGCCCCCAAAAGGAGAACGGTCGCCAGCAGCGCAAACACAACAGGACGCACGCCTTGCTGAGCCCAAAATCCCGCCACAACGGAATCGCAGAATACCGCGTATATGGCGAAGAAAATGATCCCGTTGTTGACCTTCCGGATCAGATCGCGGCGACCCTCCACCCGCGCGCGCAGAAGGGGCTGCATCAGGGTTCCGACTGCGAGTGGCAGGACAATCAGCAATGCGATGCGTTGCAGGATCGGCCAGACGACGATCTCCATCCCGGTCACCGCCTCCAACAACCAAGCCGTCACCACTGGAACGATTACCACGGCCAGTACGTTCGACAAAACGCTGTTGAAAATCGCCGTTGGAATCGATCCGCCGGCTTGCGTCGCGAAGATGACCGCGGTGGCAATGGTTGTCGGGAGAATCGCGAGATAGAGCATCCCCAGCTGCAGATCGGGGTCGATCCAATCTCCGGCCAACCAGAGCCCCGCCCATGTCAGCGCCGGGAACAGGAGATAGATACAGACCTGCGTGAACCCGTGAACGGGCCAGGCCCGCACGGTTTCCGGCACCGCACCGCGCGGCAGGAGCAAACCCTGAGTGAAAAAAATGAATACAACCCCTGCCGGGATCAGAAGCTCGGAGCGCAGCAAGCCGCCGCGCCGCCCCCACTCGGGGACAACCCACGCGAGCGCCACCGACAGCAACAGGAGCAACAGAAAAACCGGATTGGGAATCTTCAAAAAGGCTTGCATCGATCCAACATGCAGCGGTCAAGAGGCCTTGATCGCTGCATCTTGGATAAAGGGCCAATTGTGTTTGGAATCAATCAAAAGAAATGCGGATGCACCCAACCGGAACCCGGGAGACGAAACGGCGTGAAGCCGCGCTGCCAGAGCGAGAGTCCCTGGCACCGTCCCTCCCCTCGACGTTCCAGAAAGGATTGACAAAAACCCGATCCCGTACATCTTTCTGGACATATGAACGCAATCACCTACACCACGGCGAGAGAGAATTTAGCTAGAACGATCGAGAAGGTGGTTTCGGATCACGATCCGGTAATCATCACTAAGAAAAACGATATGTCCGTAGTCATGATGTCCTTGGACGACTACGAATCCCTTCAGGAAACCGCTCACCTGCTTCGTAGCCCCAGGAATGCTCGGCGGTTGTTGGAATCAATCAACGAACTTGATGAAGGCAAAGGAACTGAGCGGGAGATTATCGAGTGAAGCTCATCTTCTCTGAAAATGCTTGGTCGGAGTATGTGGAATGGCAGAAGACCGACAAGAAAACCCTCAAGAGGATTAACGAGTTGATTAAAGATACAAAACGGAATCCCACCTCAGGGCTCGGAAAACCCGAGCCGCTCAAGCATGCGCTCAAAGGTTACTGGTCACGGCGAATCACGGACGAGCATCGGATGGTCTACAGGTACACTGAGGATTCCATCCTGATCGCCCAGCTCAAGCACCACTATTAGGCACACACAAAACGCCAATTGATCGAGGAAACTGGGTACAGCGCAGCGGACTGGACAGGCATAGGCCATGCGCCCGAAATAGATGAACCGGAACTGCAGCAAATACCGGTCTCCTTCCGATCAGGACGCGCCACCGCAGAGCCTGATGGCGCTCGGTTAAGCCCGCTCATCGGGATCGAAGAGCCACACAATCCTGCACATAAATATGATCGATAGCGATAGCGATTTCGATCCCGATTGCGAGTCATTACCCGCAGAGCCTGCGCCATAGACCGGTGACAAGCTCCCGCAACGCTTCTCTGTCTTCGAACCGGAACACCCACAGGAGTGCCGCATAGACGAGCACCGCCAGCGGGATCAGCACCCCAAGGGCGAGCCCCGCCGAAAGCTTTCCCGGGCCGAATACCGCAACCAAGAGGATCCAGCCCCCGTACGTCGCCAATCCCATCAGGGCGCCGGCACACCCCATACGGCCGAGCGCCAGCAGCGGAAAAGGAGCGATCGGACGCTCGGGCCGAACTCGCAACAGGCGGTCGAGCATCAACCATTGTACCGCACTCGAAATCACGTTCGCAAACGCCAGACCGGCGATGCCGAAAGGCACCATCAACGTCACGCTCAACACCACGTTCAGCACCAGGTTGAAGCAGGCCACACGCAACGGCCCGCGCATATCTTTGAGCGCGTGCAGCCCCCGTGTCGCCAGCGTCGCGAGGGCGTAAAACGGCAATCCGGCCGCGTAGATCGCCAGCGGAATCCCGGTAGCGCGGACATCCCCGGCGCCAAACGCGCCCCATTCAAATAACAGCCTCAGAATCGGCCCGCCCAGCAGAATCAACCCGAGCGCCGCGGGGATGGTCACCGCAAGCACCAGCCGGGCCGATTGGGCGTAGGCCTCGCGAAAGCCGGCGAAGTCGCGCTGCGCCGCGCTGCGCGCAATCCAGGGGAATGTCACCGTCGCCACCGCGATGACGAACACCCCGAGAGGCAACTCGACCAGACGATTCGCCAGATAGAGAATCGAGACGGCCTCCGGACTCAGTGCGAACGCGATCAGGCGTGAAACCATGATGTTGACCTGCACCACCGCCGCCCCCGCCAACCCGGGCAAAAGGAGCACGAAGATCCGCGAAAGCCGTCCCTCGCTCGAGAGCGCGACCCGCGGCCTCCACCCCTCCCGCCATAGCGGCCAGCAGGGGATCAACACCTGGAACACGCCGCCGACCAGCACGCCGGCACAGAGAAGAAGAACGCGTCCCTCGGCCGTCTCCGCCACCCACAATGCCCCGGCTCCAAGGCTGATGATCATGGCCAGGTTCAGCCATACCTGACTCAACGCAACCACGCCGAATCGCTGCAGCACATTGAGCGCCGCTCCCAGGATCGCGGCGAGACAGACCAGGATCACGTAGGGTAGCAGCACGATCGCAAGCTCCGCGGCCAGGGCGTGGCGGCCGTCCATTTCCGCAAGCCAACGAAGCGCCGACAAAAACACCATCCCGGCTCCGGCCAGCCCGAGCAGCGCGAAAAACAGACGCGTCAGCACCTGATTCAACAGGTGAAAGGCAGCTCCGCGACCCTCGTTTTCCAGCTCCTCCGCAAAGATCGGCACAACCGCGGCCGTCAGCGCACCCTCGCCCAGCAGTCTTCGAAAGAGGTTCGGCAGCGTGAACGCCAGGAGGAACGCGGAATTCACCGCTCCCGCACCCAGCAAAGCAAACAGGAGCATATCCCGCAGCAGCCCGAGCACGCGGGAACCGACCGTGCTCACCGACACGACCGCCATATTTTCGAGATGTCTACTCATCGTTCGGCCCGACGCCGCTCATCCGTCGCCGGATCCAGCCACTCACTCCGCTCTCACGCCTTCTCCCCCCCGGCTCCGCCCTTCCAGGAATCCCGGAGTGTGACCGTGCGGTTGAAGACGGGGGCGCCGGGACGGGAATCTTCGCGATCGACGCAGAAGTACCCCTGCCGCTCGAACTGGATGACCGCACCCGCCTCCAGGGTTCGCAACGCCGGCTCGACAGGGCAGTGAATCACCGTCAGGGAATCCGGGTTGATGTGGTCCAGGAAACTCCCCCCCTCCGGTACATCCGTCGGATCGGATACGCTGAACAGGCGGTCATAGAGGCGCACCTCGACCGTCTGAGCGTGACGGGCGGAGACCCAGTGGATGGTCCCCTTGACCTTCCGGCCGTCCGGCGCCTGACCGCCGCGAGTATCCGGATCATAGGTACAGCGCAACTCGACAACCGCGCCTGTGTCGGGATCCTTCACGACATCCTTGCTGGTGATAAAATACCCATAGCGGAGCCGCACCTCGCGTCCCGGCCCAAGACGGAAGAACTTGCGGGGCGGATCCTCCATGAAATCCGTCGCCTCGATATACAGCTCGCGAGAGAACGGAAGCACCCGTGATCCGAAACTCGAGTCCGTAGGATGCAGGGGACCTTCCAACTCCTCTTCGGCACCCTCGGGATAGTTCTCAATCACAACCTTGATCGGGTTCAGGACGCCCATGTAACGGAGCGCCCGTCCTTCCAGATCCTGCCGGATGCAATGCTCCAACAACGAGATGTCCACCGTGTTCTCCCGGCGCCCGACACCGATTCGCTCGCAGAACTCACGGACCCCGCCGGAGGGGTACCCGCGGCGGCGCATTCCAGAGAGTGTCGGCATTCTCGGATCGTCCCACCCGGCCACGTGTCCCTCCTCCACCAGCCGAAGCAGATGACGCTTGCTCATCACCGTGTAGCTCAAATTGCGCCGGGCGAACTCGATCTGTCGGGGATGGTGAATCCCGAGCTGTTCGATAAACCAATCATACAGCGGACGGTGATCCTCGAACTCCATCGTGCAGATTGAATGCGTGATTCCCTCGATCGAGTCGCTCTGCCCATGCGCCCAGTCGTACATCGGATAGATCGGCCAGGAGTCGCCGGTGCGATGATGGCGCGCCCGCGAAATCCGATACATGACGGGATCGCGAAGGTTGAGATTCGGCGACCCCATGTCGATCCTGGCGCGCAAGACCTTCGAGCCGTCCGGAAAGTCGCCCGCGCGCATTCCTTGAAACAGCGCGAGGTTCTCCTCAATCGAACGATCGCGGTAGGGACTCTCCCGGCCGGGCTCGGTGAGCGTCCCGCGGTGCGCACGGATCTCGTCGATGCTCAGGTCACATACGAACGCCTTCCCCGCGCGTACCAGCTCCAGCGCGAGCTGATAGAGCTGCTCAAAGTAATCCGAGGCATAGAAAAGCCGGTCGCCCCAGTCGAACCCAAGCCAGCGGATATCCTCCATAATCGACTCGGCATACTCGCTCGTCTCGCGGATCGGATTGGTGTCGTCAAAACGCAGGTTGCAGAGTCCACCGAACGCCTCGGCCATCCCAAAGTTCAGGCAGATCGACGCCGCATGGCCAATGTGCAGATAGCCGTTCGGCTCCGGCGGGAAACGGGTGTGCACACGCCCTTCATAACGCCCCGCAGCGCAGTCCTCCGCGATCCGCTGATGGATGAAATGATGCCCTGTCGATTGCTCTCCTATTGATTCCATGTCTTTCCGGTCGTCCGGCTGTGTTTTACCCTCCTCTGAGCTGAGCCTCCTCAACAGGGCGCTCGATCCGCCCCCAGTCAAGCCCAATTCTCCCGCCTCCCGCCCCCTGTTTCCTGTCCGCAGCAGCGCTCTCGATTCGCTCAGCGGAGGGCGGAAGACGATGGACGGTCGGACAGTCGGACGGCCGGACTGCTAAACGGGGGATCCCGATTCGCTCAGCGGAGCTGCGGAGCTGCGGAGCGGCAGAGGGCGGAGGCAGGGTGCCCTCACCCTGCGTTCATTCCACCAATATCGCCGAGCGGCAGAGCGTGTTCGTTCTCTGAAAAACTGAAAGGCTGAAAGGCTGAGATGCTGAAAGGCCTGGCGGTGAATCGGGATGCTTGGCGGGGTAAGGACGCTTCATCTGAAATCCTGGAGGCGCACCAACTCGCCATCCGGCCTTTCAGCATTTCAGCTTTTCTGTAGCTCCGCAGCTCTGATTGACGCGGCGGAGGGGCTCCGTCCCGGCACCCGCGGTGAGGCAGGCTTTCAGCCTGCGCCGGTTGGTTGGCGCGATCAACCTCGGGCGTTGCCCGGGGCTACGGTGTTGCCGCACCTTCGGCGCTACAGCGGCGCCGCAGGCGCCTATCGCAGGCTGCCGTCTGCCTTCGGTCCTCCGCCTGGTCAACTCGATCCTTCATCTCGTCTCTCCGAGCCGGAGGCCGCAGCCCCGTCGCGGTGAATCGCCACGGGGTTCGTAATCCATTGCATTTCGCGCACTAATATTCCGGGGCGGATAAAACATTCTATTGCCATCTCATTATCGATCTTTATACAATGCCGAGGTAGCTTCGGCTGCGGCTTCATGATTCTCCGATGGTTTCGTTCGCTCTCATCCACATCTGATTGAGGTTCTCGATGGACAACAAACTCAAATACCTGATCTCCCTCTGTTCCATAACCTTCGTCCTGACAAGCGCATCGGCGCAATCGATCGACTTCATTGCGATCGGCAAGGATCATTACTACCTTCAGACCGGACCGGATGAAGTGGTTTTCCGGGAAGCCGCATTCTTCGCAGTCGTGTACGATGTGAGCGGAGGAACGCTGGTCGATCCCGTAGTCTATCGTGTCGGAAACGAAGAACGCCGGGATACACTGGTGCACCACCCGGAAGACAATGAATGGCTGGTCGATGTGCGGTTTGATACGAAGGAGGCCCTCGAGGAGGCCTACCCGCCAGGCCGGTACCGGCTCACGGCGATGTTCCATCCGGACGGGGGCGGAACGCCGATCCCGATAGAGCTCGAGGTCCCCCTGGAAGGCGACGTCTTTGCGTCGGCGCCCCGACTTCTCAACTGGGCCGAGTTACAGGACATCGACACCGCTCAGGCGGTCAATCTGGCCCTCAACAAAGCGGACTCCGGCACGCTCGATTCCTTCACCAGTGTGTTCGTAGAGCTGTTGAAGGACGGCGAGCATTTCAGAAATATCGCGGAATATGATCTCCTGGAATCCGACACTGTGGAGATCCCCCCGGGCACGCTAACCGGGCTTCCGGAGGATACATACCTGATCGAGATCATGCGCCCCGTTCTGATCGTGCCGTTCACCGAGGATGGTCCCCTCGGCGCTGAATTCGTCTCCGCACACATCAGCATAACGGAAACCTACATCAACCGGGATTATCTGGGGAATCGCCTCACCACCTTTCTCGGAGACCTTTCGCGCCGGGACTGGCAACGGTACGAATCGAACTGGTACGGGGCGTTCCGCGTCGATTCGTTCGCCGGTTCCTCCGCGGCGTTCCAGCACGCAGAACACGGCTGGCATTCGGTTTACGCAACCGACACCCCCGGGTCGGTCTGGATCTACGACTACACCCTGCAATCGTGGCTGTGGACCGGACCGTTCCACTATCCCTACATCTGGAGCCCGGAGTTTGGATGGGCCTACTATCAACGGGGCGGAACCCCGGCAAACCGGTGGTTCTTTTTCTACGAGGCGGGGTTCGGATCCGGATGGCGGCAGGTCCAGGACACCTTCTGGCGATCGCAATGAGAAGCGTCGACGCATGCCCGGCCCGGGTGCGACGAGAACGGCATCTCCCCCCGGCCGGCGTTCGACGAGAACGGCCTCAGGATCCCTTGCGTTCCTTGAGAACCCTTCGGATACGCCCTAGCGTACGCTCCTTGCCCAGCACCCGCAACATGGCGTAAAAATCGGGTCCACCGGCTCTGCCGGACACGGCGAAACGCGTGACCGGGAAGTACGCGAACGGCTTGACGCCCGCCGATTCAGCCAGGCCGGCAAAGGTCCGTTCCAGCGATTCCGCGCTGAAATCATCCAGTTTCTCAAGCGTCCGGTACACACGCTCCAGATCCGCCAGCGGATCCCCCTTTTTGAAGACCCGTTTTTCGGCGGCGGAATCAAAGGCGTAATCATCGCGAAAAAAATAATCGGCATACCCGGGAAGGTCCTCCAACAGGTTGACCTTCCCGCGGCAGATCTCCAGCACGGACTGCACGTCATCCTCCGGGGTTTCGTCGTCGACGATCCCCGCATCGTGGAGCACGGGACGGGCCATCCAGGCATAGGTCTCGAGCGGCAACTCGCGCAGGTACGCACCGTTCAGATGAACGAGCTTCTGCTCGTCGAAGCGCGCGTTCCCCCGGTTGATCCCGTCCAGGTCGAATCGCTCGATCAGTTCCTCCGGCGCCATCTTCTCACGATCATCCTTCGGCGACCATCCCAGAAGGCAGAGATAGTTGCGCACTGCGGCGGGGAGAAAATGCCGGCGCTGGTACTCCTCGATCAGCGCGCCGCGGTCGCGTTTGCTCATTTTGCCCGGGCCGTCGGACTTTAGAATCAGCGGGATATGCGCAAAGACCGGACGCGGCGCTCCGAGCGCGTCGAACAGGGCCGCGTGCTTCGGGGTATTGGAGAGATGATCCTCGCCGCGGATCACATGCGTGATCCCCATCGTGATGTCATCCACCACGTTCACAAAGTGAAAAACCGGGTCGCCGCTCGCCCGCACAATGACGAAATCCTCGTCGAGCTCCTTCTCCACGCGCCCCCGCACCGCATCCTCGATCACAATCGGAGCGCTGCGCACCTTTTCGACCTCCTTCTTCCGGAAGTCATCATAGACCGTGTGTCGCTCTCCCTCCAGGCGGAACCAGAGAGCGCCATCTTTTTCATAGATCCGATCAACCTCGCGCAACCGATCGATGTAGGCATCGTGAATCGCCCTCCGTTCGCTTTGGAAGTACGGCCCGTACTCGCCCCCGGACTCGGGTCCCTCATCCCAGTCCAGACCAAGCCAACGCATGCCGTCGATCAGTACGGTGAGCGCCTGCTCCGTATTGCGCGCGGCATCGGTATCTTCAATACGCAGGATGAAGCTGCCTCCCGAATGCCGCGCGTACAGCCAGTTAAACAGCGCCGTTCGAGCGCTTCCAATGTGAAAGAAACCCGTCGGACTGGGAGCAAATCGTACCCGTGTCATCGCCATAGACCGCAACACGATGCGGGAGTCCAAACCAAATATCAAGTCACAAGCCTAAAACCGGGCAATGAGCAGCTCCCGCTCGAAAATCAGCTCCTTGGGCAGGCGATCGAAGAGTTTCAGAAACAGTTCCTCGTGCCCGAGGGTCGAGAGCTTCAGCCCGTCGCGGTCGATCGCCATCAGTTCGTCCCACTGCTCCTCCGTGAAATCGTTTCCGCGCCAGTCGAGATCCTCGTAGCGGGGCATCCATCCGATGGGCGTCTCGACCGAGTGACCCTGTCCATACACCCGTGCGACGATCCAACGCAACACGCGCATGTTCTGTCCGAATCCGGGCCAGAGGTAATTCCCCTCCTCGTCCCTGCGGAACCAGTTCACGTGGAAGATACGCGGGGGATCTTTGATCTTCTTGCCCATCTTCAACCAATGGATGAAGTACTCGCCCATGTTGTACCCGCAGAAAGGAAGCATCGCGAAGGGATCGCGCCGGAACGAGCCGACCTTCCCTTCCGCCGCAGCAGTCTGTTCCGATCCCATGGTGGCGCCGAGGTACACCCCGTGCTGCCAGTTGAAAGCCTGGTAAACCAGCGGAATTTCAGTCATCCGCCGTCCGCCAAAGATCATCGCCCCCACTTCCACCCCGGCCGGGTCCTCCCAGGCCTCATCCATGATCGGACAGTTCTCCGCAGGCGCGGTAAAACGGCTGTTCGGATGGGCCGCCAGACGCCCGCACTCGGGAGTCCAATCCTCTCCCTTCCAGTCGATCAGGTGGTTCGGCGGCGCATCGGTCATTTCCTCCCACCAGACATCGCCGTCGTCGGTCAACGCGCAATTCGTGAAGATCGTGTCGCGCGAACAACTCGCCATCGCCATCGGGTTGGTCGACTCCGACGTCCCGGGAGCCACCCCGAAGAAGCCGGCCTCGGGGTTGATCGCCCGCAATCGGCCGTCAGGTCCCGGCTTGAGCCAGGCGATGTCGTCGCCGACGGTCGTGACCTTCCATCCTTTCATCTCCCTGGGTGGAATCAACATCGCGAAATTGGTCTTGCCGCAGGCACTCGGAAAGGCAGCCGTCACGTAGGCCTTCCTCCCCTCGGGATTCTCCACACCGAGGATCAGCATGTGCTCCGCCAGCCAGTCATTGTCCCGCGCCATTACCGAGGCAATTCTGAGCGCAAAACATTTCTTGCCCAACAGCGCATTCCCGCCATAGCCGGATCCATAGGACCAGATCAGCCGCTTCTCCGGAAAATGCGCGATACAGGTGTTCTCCGGATCGCAGGGCCAGGGGACATCCTCCTGGCCGTCGACCAGAGGTACGCCGACAGAGTGGACACACCGGACAAAGAATCCGTCGGGACCCAGCGCCTCGAGCACCGGATCGCCTACGCGCGTCATGATACGCATGTTCACGACAACATAAGGCGAGTCGGTGATCTCGATCCCAATCTGAGAAATCGGCGAGCCGATCGGCCCCATGCTGAAGGGGATGACATACATTGTACGCCCCCGCATACACCCCTCAAAAAGCGGCTGCAGGCGATCGATCATCCGGGTCGGATCCTCCCAGTTGTTCGTCGGCCCTGCGTCGTCCTTCGCAATCGAACAGATGTACGTCCGGCTCTCAACACGCGCCACATCGCGGGGATCCGATCGAAAAAGGTAGCTGTTTGGACGCTTCTCCGGGTTGAGCCGGACCGCGTGACCTTTGTCCACCATCTCCGCGAACAGCCGGTCGGCCTCCTCACGGGTTCCGTCGCACCAGTGCACCGTTTCCGGGTCGCAATGACCCCGCACCTCTTCGACCCAGTCGAGAAGCGCCTGATTCTGCGTCGGTGCCTGTTCGGACGTGTTCACGTGTGATTCCCTCATGCTGTTCCATTCCTGTTTTTGATGTTCAACCTCGTTTTTTCGGCGAAGCCCGCCGGTCGATCATTGAATAGACGATACGAAAAGAATATCAATAAACCTTATTCTATGTTTACGTAAAATAACCCATACTGATCTCAAGGATTACGGCGCTCCCTGGATCTGCTGCGCGCCTGCATCACGCAGGCGACCAGGGAAATAGCGGGCGCCCAAATCAATGCATAGAATGAGAGATCGAGAAATCCCCGCCGAGCCATGTGTGCCACGGGATACTCCATGCGAAGCGTCACGCCGAGGAGCGGGAAGAGGACGCCCCCGACGATCCCGCCCGCCAAAACAATCGCCGCAACATATGCGAGGAAACGCCCCGCCCACGGGATCGCGCGCGCCAGTTGGGAGGATGCGCTCATCGCTCTGCGGATCCTGCCGCGGAATTCGAGAAACGCATTGCTTCCCGATGATAGATTCGGGCGAGGTGTAAGATGACTTCCTGCAATGCGCGATTATCCGTGCAGATTCCCGGTCCGGCCTGCATGTAGATCGCTTCCCGTTCCCGCAGCAGTTCCTCGACACGGCCGGCTGGATCGGGAACGTTGAGCAGCGGACGCTTATCGGAGTGTTTCGTCCGCTCAAGAATGGTTTCCGGACCCGCGAAGAGCGAAACGACCACCCCCCGCGCGCGCAGCAACTCGATCATCCCCGAGGCGATCGGCAATCCCCCCCCGCACGCCACAACGCAACCGTGGGAAGGGTGGCCCGACTCGATGAACTCGCGTTCGCGATCCCGAAATGCCGACTCCCCTTCCTTCTCAAAATATTCGCGGATCGAGGTGCCGATGGTTTCCTCGATCGCCCGGTCGGAGTCGATGAATTGCATCTTCAACACGCGAGCGACACCGCGACCAACCGCGCTCTTCCCCACTCCCATGAATCCGATCAGGTAGAGATTGATCGCTTCGGCGCCTGTCCTGCTCATCATGGGATCGACGCTAACAGTCGATTGCGTCCGGACTCAACCTGAATTCTGAACGTGTGCGTGCACCGCCGCGACCACCGCATCGATCTGAGCCAGCCGACCGATACCCTCGTATCCGCACGCGAGCATGCCCTCCTCCGGTTCGACGATCGCGTGGCCGCGCTCGCGGAGCGTCCGGAGGTTGGCCTCGGTCGCGGGATGGCGGTACATCTTGCCGTTCATGGCAGGCGCCACCATCACCGGCGCCGGCGTCGCGAGATAGGCGGAGGTGAGCAGATCGGGGGCGAGCCCGTGTGCGAAGCAGGCAATCGTGTGGGCCGTCGCCGGCGCCACGAGAAACAGATCCGCCCGGTCGGCGAGCTCGATGTGTCCCGGGTGCCACCCCTTGTGCTCTTCCCATAAATCGACCGCCACCGGGTTGCGGCTCAGCGTCTGGAGTGTCATCGGGCCGATGAAATGGGTCGCCTCGCGGGTCATGATCACGAACACGTCCGCGCCGTCGCGCCGCAGAGCCCCGACCAGGTCGGCCGCCTTGTACGCGGCGATCGAACCGGTGACTCCAAGGATGATTGTTTTGCCCGTCAACGGAGGCATCATGCGCGTGAGTGTGCCCACCGTATGCCCCCGGAACAAGACTTTTCACACACCCCCCCCGGCCGGGGCGAGCTACGGCTCGGAGAGAGGACGGTCGGACGGTCGGACAGTCGGACGGTCGGACAGTCGGACGGTCGGACGGTCGGACTGCTGAACGGGGGATCCCGATTCGCTTCGCTCAGCGGAGCTGCAGAGGGCGGAGGCAGGGTGCCCTCACCCTGCGGTGATTCCACCAATATCGCTCGACAGCTCAGTG
>SLNJ01000017.1 GCA_007133065.1 Opitutales bacterium | reverse complement strand
CGCTGAGCGTACCGTCGCCCGCACGCTTCGTCTCGGCGACCAGCAATTCCTCGGTTACACCACGAGTCTCAGCGACGAGGATTTGCTCGAGTCAACCCCGGCGGCCGGCGACGCCCCGGAAAGGCAGCTTTCCCCTGCCGCGAACGACAGCGAGGATCCGACCGCCCGCGCCCGCGCCCGCGCCCGCCGCACCAACGATCCGATCCGTTTCCAGGGAAGCCTGATCCCCGGAGTCTATCCAGCCGTTCTCACGCCGCATCAAATCGTCACCGCCCGCGCGGGAGGAGCGCGAACAAGCACGCTTATGCGCGTCACGAGCGTTGCGCATACGATCACCCCATCCACCTACACTGTTGAATTTGAAGGTCGCGGCAACGCGTTCGCCGAGCTCGCCGGCGCGGCGCCGGGCCTTCCATCCGGAGTCTTTTGAAATGCCTGTTGCACCCGACCTGGCTGAACTCACCGCTGAAATCGCCGAGTTTCTCCGCAGCCGCCACTTCGGCAAGTACCGCGGGCTCGTCGACGATATTCGCGACCCGGAGAATCTCGGGCGCATTCGCGCCCGCGTTCCCGCCGTCTACGGCGAGGAGTCGAGCCCGTGGGCGATGCCGTGCCTCCCGTTCGCCGGCCCGAACCACGGTCTCGCACTGGTCCCGGAGGCCGGGGACGGGGTCTGGATCGAGTTCGAGGGCGGCGACCTGTCGCGTCCGATCTGGTCCGGCTGCTGGTGGGCGCGCGGCCAGCGGCCCGCACCCGATGGCAACCGACAACGCCTTCTCGCCACCTCCGCCGGACATCAGATCGTCTTGGATGAGGAGAGCAATGAGATCCGCCTGGAACACCCCGGCGGCGCAAAAATCGTCCTCGGTTCCAGCGGCATCATGATGTCGATGGGAACGAGCAAAATCGAGATCGAGAACAACGAGATCAAGATCAACCACGGCATCGGAAAGTTCACCTCCGCAGGCGCAAGCCTGGTGAACGATGCGTTCAAAGTGGGGGTGTGAGCCGTGATTCCAGGTATTCAATGATCCCGATCCTCACAACGCTCAGCACGCTTCAATGCTCCCATGGCGGACGCGTGATCTTGTTCACGAGCAACGCGTCAGCCCAAGTCGAAGGCGGGTACATCCTGCTTGTAAGCGACATCCACAGCGTCGTCGGGTGTCCTTTCACGGTGGGCACCAAGTATCAGCCGTGCGTGACGGTCCGCTGGATGGTCGGCGCTTCGCAGACTCGGATCAACGGGATTGCGGCGCTTCTGCAAACCAGCGTCGGACTTTGCTACAGCGCCGAGCAGATCCCGCAGGGACCGCCCGTCGTGCTATCAACACAACAGACTGCCACTGGACTATGAGCAACGCTTCCCAACCCTTCGGACGACACCTCGCGTTCCCGTTTCGAGTCGGTTCGGATGGACGAACGAAGACTCCGGAGAACGAGCGCGACCACGTCCGCGACGAGATCATTCAGCTGCTGCTCACGGACCCGGGCGAGCGCCCCTTCCAACCCGAGTTCGGTGGAGGCGTGCGGCAGCTCATTTTCGAACCGGCCTCCGACACGCTGCGCGGTATGACCAAAGCGCGTATCACCCAGGCGCTTAACCGCTGGCTTGGACACCGCCTTACCCTCGAAAACCTCGAGGTGACCTTTCACGACTCAACGATCGAAGTCGAAATCAAGTACCGCCCCGCCGGCACCGAAGACAGCCGCGTCCTGAAGTTCCAGCGCAAGGGGAGTTGAACGGCATGAGTACCATAACCGATCCCCACGCCCTTGCCGGCCGTGCTCGAAATCTCGAAGCGAACGGCCTCAACGGCATTGCGCGCGTCTTCGTGCAGTTGATCCCGCCGGGTTCGCCGGTGCAGGCGGAGCTGAACGTGACGCTTTTCAACGCACTGCACCGCGACGATCTTGTGGCGCTGGGCGGCGATCCGGCGGACGCCCGCCGACGCTTTCCGATCGCAGGCGGAATACGTGTGCGCGCGGGGAGCGCGGAGGGACAGGTGCGAGTGGACGCGGTCGCTCCGGGATCCGAGTCTGATCAACTGCTTCTCACCGTCTCCCCGATCGGAGATTACGCTACCTATCGCCTCTCGATCGAAGACGATCGCATCGATCCGGTCTTCTCGGAGATCGACTTCAAGTTCCGTCCCGGCTGCTTCAGCAATGATTGCGCACCGGAATGGGAACCGGGGACGCCGTCTCAGCCGACGCCTTCGATCGATTACATGGCCAAAGACTACGATTCGTTCCGGCATCTGATGATTTCCGGGATGATGGATCGCGTTCCCGGCTGGCAACCGACCAGCGAAGCGGATCTCGATCAGGTCCTGATCAATCTCTTCGCCGCCTCAGCCGACGAGCTGAGCGACGCGCAGGACCGCGTGATGGCCGAATCACGCTTCGCCACGGTTCGCTCGCGAATCTCGCTCGCCCGGCACGCCCGGTTGATGGATTACCACATCCACCAGGGGAATCAAGCCGGCACGTTGATTGCCCTTGAGATCGATCCCGCCGGAGGCGGCGTAACCGTTCCCGCAGACCAACCATTCTGGACGGGACGCCAGAGCGCCCCCGGGATCGCGGGCGCGGTGGACGATGCAATCTATTTCGCATCCGATGAGGAGGCACGGCTTCATCCGCTCTTCAACGCCCTAAAGGTATATACCTGGGACGATGCTTACCCGGCGCTCGCTGCGGGGAGCACATCCGCCGATCTCACGGTCGATCCATCCGGGCTTGGCATGAGTGAGATGGATGCAGCCCAGTTCGTGGTGGACTGTATCCGGGGAGTCGCGACAACATTTCCGCCATTGCGCCGGCTCCTGATCCAGGAATGGCTCAACCCGGATACAGGGAGGCCCAACGGCGCCGATCCCGAACGCCGCCAGGTCGTGCGCCTGCTCGAAGGTGAGAGCGGAGCGGAACTCGTGGAGGATCCGCTGCACAATCTCCCGATCGTCCGGGTGCGCTGGCGGCAAGAGGACACGCTCCGGTTTACGTATCCACTCACCGTCTTCCCCGCAGGGATTCCCGTTGTTCGGAATGTCTCGCAGTTCCACGGCAATCTCATGGACGTGTACCACGGGATGCCCCGCGCGACGGTTTTTCTCGAACCCGGAGAATCAACGGATCATGCCGACATCGCACCATACCTGGAACCGGGCGAAATCCTGCCGGCGGATCATATCCGCAGATACCACCGAACCCGGGATCATCGATACGGCGTGCTCTGCCCGCTACCCGACGGACCGCTTGCATATCAAGCGACTCCGCCCGGCGGAACCGTTCCGCCACGATCGACCGTCTCAGTCACAGTACACACTCCAGGCGCCGGGAGCGATCCATGGGACGAGGTGATCACGCTCCTCCATAGTGACGACAGTCCGGAGAACGGCGATCGCTTTGTCGTGGAAACCGATGAATTGGGCCGAAGTCGGATTCGATTCGGAAACGGAGTCAACGGAAGGATCCTGCCCGAACGTGCGGTGGTGGTCTGTCGCTACCAGGTCGGATTGGGGGCGGACGGCAATGTTGGGCGGGATCGAATCGCCAATACCGAATTCTGGGGGATGCCGCCGACCGCCGTAACCCGGTGCTGGAATCCCTTCGACGTCGAGAACGGGCGCTCCCCGGAGTCCCCGGAAAGAATCCGCAGGAATGCTCCGGAGGCCTTCAGCGCGCGCCAGTTGCGCGCCATCACGCCCGACGATTACGCCCGGCGGGCGGAGGAGGTGGAGGGCGTCAATCGCGCCCGCGCGTTCTACCGCTGGACCGGCTCCTGGCGGACCGTTCGCGTCTCGATCGATCCCGAGGGCACTACAGCACTGGCCGACGACCTCCGCTCCTCCGTTTCCGCTTACCTTGAGGCGGTTCGGCTCGTTGGAGAGGATCTCGAATTACGTGCACCGCATTACGTTCCGCTGGCGATCTTCGTGAGGATCTGCGTCAAGCCCGACGTCTGGCCCGAGGATCTGCGCTTCGTCCTCGAACAGGAGTTTTCGGACAACTATACTCCGAACGGGCGCCGCGCCTTCTTCCACCCCGACAACTGGACATTCGGACAACGCTTGCGCCGGAGCGAGCTCGCCGGACGTATCAAATCGATCCCCGGCGTCGGCCACGTGCAGGGGGTCCACTGGACCCGGTTCAACGAACCAACACCCGGGGTGTACGACCAGACGGAAACCGGCCCCGAAGAGATCTTTGTCGGGGACAATGAGATTATCATGGTTCACAACGATCCCGATTTCATGGAACGCGGATTCATCCGCTTCATCCTCAATGGAGGGCGGCGATGATCGAATCCCGCCAAGCCGCTTTTCCACGCCGCCCGGACAACCGTCCGGCGCTCCCGAGAGTCTCCTATCGCATCGGCGCGTATCCGGATGTCCGTGACGCGATTTGGCGCGCCCTCAACCGCGCCCCGGAACTGGCGGATTGGACGCACCGGGTTCCCGACGACCCCGGCGCCGCCCTGGTCGAAGTCGCCGCGGTCATAGCCGATGTGCTCACGTTCTACCAGGAGCATTACGCCAATGAAACCTGGCTGCGCACTGCGCGGTGGGAGGAAAGCGTCCGCGAGCTGGTCCGGCTCACCGGGTACCGGCTGGCGCCGCCCACGGGCGGCCGCACACGCTTCGCGTTCACGGTTCGCGGAAACGATCCGATCACGGTGCCGAAAGCGTTTCCGATCCAGGCGGAGCTCGAAACGGCCGATGAGCCAATCGATTTCCTGACGAGCGAATCGATCGTCGCCGAACCGGCGTTGAGCGCGTTCAACCTCTATCGTTCGCGCACCATCAACCATGGGCTTACCGCGGGAAGCACCACATTCGAGATCGCGCGGGTGGGCGACAGCCAGGACCCCGACCGCCGCGCGAAGCTCGAGTTGAACGCGGGGGATCAAATCATGATCATCCCGAATGAGCCGCCGTGGGTTCTGGGCAGCGGTTCCATCGGAACCAACCTTACGCGGCCACAGGTCGTGAAAGTCAAGTCGGTGGCGCGTACCCTCGATCGCCTGACTGTCGAGGTGGAGAATCCGATACGGGAACCACGCTTCGGCACCGTCCGAGCCTACCGGATCGGACGCACGTTCCGGCATTTCGGACACAATGCCCCGGACGTGCATCACCGGAGCATCAAGTCCGGGAGCAGGGTTACGGGGACGCGGGAGTTCAACACCAAGTTCGGGCGCCACTGGAACCACACCTGTACTCTTTTTACCAGCTCGAAGGGACTCGATCCGGAAGTAATCCCGCTCGACCAGGAGGTGGGCGATCTCCTTGCCGGGAGTACCGCGCTGATTGAAGTTCCTGTTTCCTACGGCGGGACCGATCGGGATCTCGTGGTGGCGAGGCAGATCGAGCGGATCTCCGCCGGGCCGATGGATATCGGTGACATGAGCGGAAGCGCCACGTTCGTGACACTGAAGGAAGTCGTCACCGCGAACACCAGCGGCGGGCTCCCCCGGTCCGATCTCCGCGATGTGCGATTCCACGAGACCACGAGCCCCGAGCTGCAATTACGGCGTGCGACCACCCATCCCGGCGGTCCCTTTACCGACACGGATCAGCTGTTCTACTTCGGAACCGCCGCAGAGGCCGTCCGGCTTCTCAACCGCACGATCATCCTTCAGGCGGCGGACCGACGCAGCGCAATCGCCACAGTGGTGAGCGTCGACACGGGCGGCATGGCATGGAAGCAAATGCGGCGCGTAACCCTGAACGAGATTCCAGAGGGATTCTCGCGCGACGACTTCGATGAGGAGGCCCCGTTGGTCACGGTTTTCGGCAACGTGGCCGAGTCAACTCAGGGCAGGCTCGAGCCGGTTGCCGTGCTCGGGAACGGAGACATGCGCCAGGCGTTTCAGTCGTTCAAATTGCCGAAGGCGCCTCTGACCTACTTGCACGATCACTCCGCCACCCCGCCGGTGCAACCGGAGTTGATCGTTCGGGTGAACGGACGCGAATGGACGCGCGTCGATTCCCTGTTCGCACGCGAACCGAAGGAGATGATCTATATCGTGCGCCCGGACGATGCCGGCGATTCGTGGGTACAGTTCGGCGACGGGACAACGGGAGCCCGGCTTCCGTCCGGCATAAAGAACGTCACGGCGGAGTACAGGACCGGGAACGGAGCGCTGGGACCGGTGAAGGAAAAATCGAATCCCACCGGCGGCGCGCGTCTCGATGGTCTCGACGAAATCGTTCTTCCCCGCGAAGTAACCGCCGGTAGCGACGGGGAATCGATCGAGAACGCACGCATCAACGCACCCGCAAGACTTCAGAGCCTCAACAGGATGGTCGGACTCGCCGACTACGAAAGCGAGGCACGCTCCATTCCGGGAGTTGTCACGGCGCGGGCCGCATGGGACATCGCGGACGGAACCCCGGCGATCGCGGTGCGCATGCTTCTGGGTCCGACCCGGCAGAGCGACGAGCAATTCGACGCGGCTGCCGAAATGCTGAGAAAAGCGGATCGCACGCGCGGAATCAACCGTTACCCGATCGCCGCCGTCCAATGCGCCCTGCGCTTTGTATATCTGACGGTCGAGTGTGCCTTTGATTCGGCCCTGCGGTGGGAGGATGTCAAGGCAACCGTGCGCGCTGCGCTCGGGCCGGCAGACGAGCCGGAGTATGCCCGCGACGGACTCTTCGGGCTCCACCGCCGCGACCTTGGGCAGGCCGAGCACCGGCTCACGGTAGAGGGCCGGGTCCAGAACACCGCGGGCGTTCGTTGGTGCCGTGTCGTGCATTTTGGGATACTCGTGCCATCGGACGATCCCGAATCGCTGCCGCTGCCGACCCACCGCATGAATCAAGCGCGAATCCCCTGCACCCCCGTGGAGCTTCTGCAGCTCCACTCCCGTCATCTGGTCATCAATCCGATTCAGCCATGAATACAACCGAGCAACCGCGCGTCCCCCTGTATGATCGCCTTCCCGAGATCTACCGGATTCGGGACGCTCAGCAAACCCCGCCCGATCAGCTCAAGGCCTATCTCGCGGCCTTTGAGTCGGTGTTCGCCGAACTGCATGCGAATATCGAAGCGCTCTATCACGATCTCTTCATCGAAACCTGCGATGATTGGGTGATCCCTTACATCGCGGACCTGCTCGGCACCACGCACCTCAAGGGGGATTCATGGACCCTGCGGGCCGATGTCGCCGATACGATCCCGTTGCGCCGGCGCAAGGGCACGCTCCATGCGATGGAGCGCCTCACCGCGAACCTGACCGGATGGGCCGCACGGGCGATCGAGATGCGCGACACGCTGGCGTGGCATCAACACCTCAACCACCAACGTCCCGACGCGGGGGGCTCGCCGGTGCTCGCCGATCCGGAACGGACCCGCTTTACAGTCCCGCGGGGCGGGTTCGCGCCGCTGCGGGATCCGGCGATGCTGAGTCTGCGCGGAACGGCATTCGATCCTTTTGCTTACACCGCCGATATCAGACCCGCAGTTGCCAACCGTGTCCCCCACAACCTGCCCAACCTCGCGATCTTTCTCTGGCGGTTGGCGGCGTATCGCATCCGGGTGAGTCAGCCGGTGTTTTCCGGACCCGAACCGATGGCGCCGATCCCGGGTGTTGAGGGTGATGAGGCGGAATTCGGCGTACGTTTCGAGTTCCACCCGTTGGGTCGGCCCGTGCGCCTGTTCAACACCTATCGTTTCGATCCGCGGTCCGATCCACCACGCCTGACGGCGCCCGACGAAGTTCCCGGTCCCATTCCCGGCGCGCGCCTGACCTCCGGGTCCGAAGCCGGAAATCCCGAGGCATACGTGGACATCGACGTCTACTCTCCCGGAACCCCGCCGGTTGGGCTCGACCTGGGCGAGGCCGGCATCCAGATCTTCCTTCCGGATTTGCTGTTCAGCTCCGACGAATGGCGCTTGCGCGGCGACAACCTCTGCGCCTGGGAAGGCGGACTCCGCCGCACCCTCCACAATCGCGAGATCGTTATCGATCCGGAGATCGGACGCCTTCTGATCGGCGTCGCGGCACAACCGGAAGCCGAAGCACTGCGCGACCACCTGCTTGTTGGATACACCTACGGCAGCGTGGGGCCGATCGGGGCGCACCCGATCAACCACGGACCGCGCGTGACCGTTCTCGACGGAATGGAGCCGACCGTCCGGATCGTCAACGGACTCGAGCACCCCGATGGATTGCGCGACGCGCTCGCCGATATCCACTCCGTCTCAACCCCGATCCAGATCGAGATCGCCGACAGCCTGGTCCACGATCTCGACCTGGACGACCCGATCCTGGGGTCGGCCACCTCCGTCGCCGACGGAGACCGCGCGCTGCTGCTCGCCCGGAGTCTGGTGATCCGCGCGGCGGACGGGCATCGGCCGATCATTCGGCTCGCACAACCGTTGCGCCTGCGTCCGGCGACCGTGGTCGCCGCCGATCCCGCCGACCAGGATGCGATCGACGGGGTTGTCCGAAACCTGACCGTTCGCCTGGAAGGCGTGCACCTGACTTGGAGCGAGGCGGGGCACTTCCTTCCGGAGGACGCCCTGATCGCGCGCGCTGCGGTCGGGCGTATCGAGATTGTGGATGCATCCATCGATCCGGGAGGCTTTCGGGAGCACGATGGAACCCGGGCGCCCATGCGCGCCGCGCTGGCGCTGACCGGTGACCATGGGTTTATCCCGGGCGGCGACGAGGAACTGGCGTTTCAACCGCTCCCCGATGTGCTCATCCATCGCTCTATCACCGGGGCGCTGAAACTCGACGAGCCTTACCTGTTAACCGTGGAGGACAGCATTGTCGACGCGGGGGTTGCCCCTGCGAGCGATCCCGGCACGCGATACGCGATCGCATCGGCGTCGGATTTCACGGGGGGCTGGAGCGCGCCGGTGGGCATTCGCAACGCGACGCTGTTCGGGCGGATTCGCACGTTGAACGCCCGGGGACGAGGCGGGATCTTCGTCGGCCCGCTTGAGGTGCTCGACAACCAGACGGGGTGCATCAAACACAGCTGGTTCTGGCCGAGCGGAAATCGACTCCCGCAGAACCATGCCTGCGTCGACGGAAACGAGGCTGAACTGCGCTTCACCAGCACCTGGTTCGGCGATCCCGGGTATGCGCAGATCGCTCGCGCAACGGATTTCCGGGTGCGCGAACGCGGACCGGACGACGATGCCATGGGTTCGACCCATTTCCTCTTCAACGCCCATCGATGGGCCAATCTCCAAATTCGATTGCGTGAGTTCATGCCGGTCGGCGTCCGGCCTGTAACGCTGACTGCAACATAACCCTCTGAAGCTGTTAACCCTCGAATCCAAGAATCATGAAAGGCGACTTTTCACACTGGAAATTTGATCCGCGCGACAATCACGCCGGCGTTCTGCAACAGCAGGGGCGGGTTCTGATCGACCGCGATTGGAATGCGCAGGTTCGGATCGAGACCGACCGCGCCGATGTTACAGCCCGCCACACGTTCGGCGCCCGCGTCGCCGCCGTACCTGCGGATCGGGCCGGAGGGTTTCAGGTGACCGGCGTGGGGGTCGGGACCGGGGCCGATGGCGATGAACGCGTGGAATTGACGCTGACGCCGGGGCGTCTATGGGCCGACGGGATTCCGGTGGTGCTCTCCACCGACGAGAATACTGATCCCGGCGAACTGCTTCGGGTCGCCGACTACCTGCGGCATCCGGTGCAATCCCCAGGGGGGACAATCGGGTCGATCGAGCCCGGCGTACGCGATGTCGTGGTTCTGGAAGTGACGCGCGAGGCGTTGAACGGATTTCAACAACCGAGCCGCTTGATCGAACCGGCGCTTGGGGGACCGGATACCACCGAGCGGATGCACACACGGGCGGCCTTCCGGTTGTACCGTCTGAATGGGGACCAGGATTGCCGCTCGATTATCCCGGATCTATGCGATGATCCAGCCAACCGCGGACGCCTTACCGTGCGACTCCAACCGACAATCGAGGTCCCTGGGGATTGCCCGGTTGTGGCGGGTGGCGGGTACACCGGGTTCGAACACCATCTCTACCGCATCGAGGTCGCGCAGCTGCCCGACGGCGATCCACTTCATTTCAAGTGGTCACAGTTCAACGGCGGTCTCGTCGGCCGCGGCCGCCTCGAAACAACCCCGGACCGTATCGTGATCACCGCAAACAACTCAGCAATCCTCAACTCCGGCCTCAACGCCTTCTACGCCGAAATCATACAGTGGGACGAGGAACGCGGGCGTTGGCGCGTGACCTTCGGCGCGGATGTGAGTTTGAGCGATGGAGCGCTGCACATCAGCGACGTTCGCTTCGGCACGCTTTCCGCAACATCCGGAACCGTTTTTTTTCGGCTTTGGAATGGGATTCGGGCGGTCGGCGATTTCGACGACCCGGAGGAACTGCTCGATGGCATCCAACTGAGCTTCGCTCCGGCAGCCATCGCGAACCTGCGGCCCGATGACTACTGGACCTTCCAGGTCCGCGCCGGCGAGATTGAGAACGCCGAACTGCTTATTGATGACGCGCCGCCGGATGGACCGCATTACCATCGCGTGCCGCTCGCCGAGCTGACATGGGACGATCCCGGTGTTGTGGTCGTGCCCCCGGCGCTCGAAGACTGTCGCCGCCGATTCCGTCCACTGACGAATCAGACCGTTTGCTGCACCCTGCTGGTCGGTGACGGCATCCGCAGTTTCGGCGACTTCAACTGCCTGGCGGAAGCTGCGGCCCATCTGCCCTCGGGCGGCGGCGAACTCTGCCTCCTGCCCGGCATCCACTTCGCAAACGTCACCCTTACGGATCGTTCCAATGTGCGGATCCACGGGTGCCGCGACCGCACCTGGGTTTTCCCACGCCCCTCGGAGCCGGATCGACCGGTCATCACGGTTCAGGGAGGCTTCAACCTCTCTGTCGAAGACGTGCAGCTCGTTTCTTTTGAGGGCATGTGCGTCCGGCTCGAGGCGTCACAGGACGGGGTGCCACGGGAGGTTGGAATTCATCGCACGAAGATGTTGGGCCGAACACATGCGGTTCGCGTCACCGGCGGAAAGGATATTCGAATCACGGAGAACACCCTCCATGTCTGGGACACGGATGAGGGCGGCGCAGTCGTATCGCTCCGGGCTGAAGACACGCACATCGCCCACAACCGGCTTATCGTGCGCCCGGGCACCGGCATTCCGGAGGACGACCGCGATGACGGGGACCAGGGTGGCGGAGGCAATCCGACGCCGGAGGACCCATGCGCCACGCCGGAGGATTTGTACGGGCAGCTCAGCGCGGTCCCACACTTCATCGCCAACATCTGGATGGTCGCGAGCCTCCTCCCTCCCGCACAACCGTATCGTGCACAGGGGGGACTCCATATCCGAGGGGGAAGCACGACCACACGCGTCCACTACAACCGCATCGCGGGTGGGTCTTCTCACGGCATCACCCTGGGCGGGACGCTGCGCGGCGATCCTGCCGCAATCGTTGAGGATACGGATGAAGAGGGAAATGTCGTAGCACCGCGTATCCCCGTCAATGCGTCCACGGATTTTGTCATCCACACCGTGAGCGCGGAGGACGGCAGCCGCATCGGAAACGTGCCGATCTTCCTCACCGAAGGCCCTGCGAGCTTCACGGGACGAACGGACGATGAAGGGTTCCTCGTCTCGAGGCGCCCTACCGGTCTCTATCGCGTGAGCACCGGCGCGGAGTATGCCATTGAGGAGATGGATGCCGGGGCGCTGGGGTCGTTTGCAGCCGCCTCGGTTCCCTTGTACACCCTGCGCCTGCGACCGGCGGCAGCCAATCCAGCCGCCGCGTTCATCCATGATCTCGAGATCGATCACAATGAAATCAGCCGGATGGGGCTCTCAGGCATCGGGTTCACACTCCTGCAAGGGACTGAAGCCGCTGCGACCGGCACCGCCATGCTCAATGCGCTGAGCCAGGTGGAAGACGCCGACGACCCGGCGACCGTTGCCACGGTGATGCTCGCAACCATGCTCTCGCCGCGCGAACTCGTCGGCACCACCAATCCCGTTCGCGGTTTGCGAATCACGCGCAACACCATTCCCGGCAATGTGCTCAACCCGTTCACGGAAGCAATGCTTACGGCCGCCCGACGGATTGCCATCGGCGGAATTTCCCTGGGCATTGTCGAGCAGGTGAGCATTGCGGAAAACAACGTTCGGGAGAACGGGCCCAATGCGATCGACCCGGTCTGCGGTATCTTCATCGCACACGGCGACGACGTGGACATCTGCAACAACACGCTGGCCGACAACGGGGTCGTTGACGATACCGCCGACTACCGCGATCGGCGCGCCCAGGGATTGCGCAGTGGGATATTCGTGCGTTTTGCCGGCGCAACCGCCATTGCACGCGGCTCGAGGAAACCGGCATTGCGCGTGCAGAACAACCGGATTGATCAACCTGCGGGGCGGGCCCTCACCGCGTTTGCGTTCGGTCCGGTCTCGTGCGAAGGCAACTTCCTCAACAGTGAGCACACCGGGAACTGGAATTTCTACGACGATGTGGTCGGGGGCGTTCTCATTCTGAATTTTGGCGGACTCCATCGCGCGCTCAATACCCCGGAGCAAGATGCCTCAGACACAGACCATAACACCAATCCCGATGCTTCGGGGCAGATGAGGCGCGGCATCGGGATTGATGCGAAGGAGTTCAGGAACCAGCAGGTCGTTGAGTCGGTGCTTCCGGGCGGCGAGGTGCTTTACAACAGCAACCAGGTCCGTCTCGGCGCCCGGCACACCGCCTACACCAGTCAGGTGGTCCTGTCTCTGGACGATCTCGGATACGACGCCAACCAGAGTTCCCTCTTCGGACAAAGCCTGCTCTTCGCCAATACGATCCTGGTAGCCCGCACGCTTCGAGCGACCGACTCCCGGTTTACCGAAGACCTGTCCGCCGCGGTTCAACAGGGAACCATTTCGCTCCTTTCCAACGGCTTCATCGCGAATACCACGGTTCACAACCAGGCGGACAACTGCATCGTCGCGTTGCCCCATCCCGACGGTGGACCCCTTTCCACAATCGCGTCCCCCAACCAGGTATTGAACGCATCCTTCTGCGGTCGCTTTCTGGATACCCGCGGCATCCTCGCGTATGCTGTCGGGTTTCTCTTCATGGTTCAGGCACGCGATGCGCAAAATCTTACCGATGCCCGGATCTCCGCCGAAGCCGATGAGCTCGGACACCTGACTGCCAACGGTGGCCAGCAGGCGGTATTGCAGCTCGAGGGAGGAAACGCAGAGGTTCATCAGGTCTATCAGTATGAGCAGGTCTACCTGACGCAGAATTACGGAGAAGCCGACGTTCGCGCGCTTGAGATGGAGCAGACCGTAACCCGACAGCGCCATGCACTCGACCTGCTCGATGGCGAACGGGAGCTCGTCAATATCGCGCTTTCCGATGCCCGGGTCCCGATCGATTCCATGCATACGCCGACGACTGAAGGCCGGGTGACCACACCCGGCGCCGGCGCCCGGGCGGACATGCGCGTCGAATATGTCGACAGCCGGGGAGAACCGCTGGGGCCGTCCGCCACCACGGACGAAAACGGTTTCTACAGCTTCCAGCTTGCGGAGGAGGAAGCCGAGTCGCTCTCCGGCCGTGAAGACGTATTCGTCCGGGTGCTCGACCCATCCGGAGGCGAGATCCAGCGATCGTCAGCCCCGATTGACCCGGTGCAGGCACTGCGGGTCAATTTCGAAGTCGCCCGGCCCGCCATCAACCCCGACGCGGTTTCCATCGGCGAGCCGGTCTTCGTGCAGCCGGTTCGGGAGACCGGACGCGCGTCCCCGGAAGCGCGCGATCCGCAGCCGCCGCCGAGTCCGCCTCCCCCGGATGACGATCCGGATTCCCCTCCAGACGGTCCGGAATCACCACCCTCCCCTCCCAACGATCCGGAACCACCACCGCCCGCGCCCTCACCCACCGCTCGCGAGCGCCAGCCGGAGCCGCCGTCGGAACCGCGGCCGCAACCGGGACGGAGGCCACAGCCGCGGCGACGACCAATCCACTCGCGCGATCCGGGGCACGAGGACCGGCCGACGACTTCCACACCGCTTGAGAGCATTCGAGGAATCGGGCCGGTCCGTGCGAACGAGTTGCGACGCAGGGGTATCCATGATGTCGAGACCCTCTTGCGCACACCCGCCGCGCGCATTACAGGAGTTCCCGGGTTTGCGATCGAATCCGCGAAGGAGACGGGGGAACGCATCCTTGAGCAACGCCCGGGGCCGGACCGCCCATCGAACCCGAACAATCCCGAACGGTAACCCAGCGAATCACCATGTCGACAGCCCCGGTCAAAGCGCTCGCGTCGAAGCGCGAGGATTCATCCGAGACAATCCGGCGGAGTTCTCCGCAGGCGATGCCGGTGCATCTGCCGCCCGTGCCTGCCGTGCAACGGAGTGATCGAAGTGCCTGCGCGTGCGGCGGCGGATGCCCGCGGTGCGGGGCCAATCCATCATTTCTCCGGAGTGCGGTGGAGGAAACCGGCGCGGCGCAGTCTTCCGGGTCTTCGAGGCGTCCGGCTTCGGCGGTGCGTCAGCAAGCGGACCGGAACCGAGGGTCACAGCAGAACCGGGAGATATCAGCTCCGGGCGATCCCCATGAAGCGGAGGCGGATCGCACTGCCGATCGCGTTGTGCGATCGCCACACTCGGCCCCGGTGACGACTGCGGACAGAGCGAACGCGTCATCGGCCCGGGAACAGCGGGCTGCCCATCCGGAGGGTGAAACATCGCGCGGTGGAGCCCCCTTGCCTCCCGCCGTGCGTGCTTTCATGGAGCCGCGATTCGGCGTGGACCTTGGTGCTGTGCGCGTTCATACCGACGCCGAAGCCGCGCGGATGTGCCGCCAGGTCAACGCACAGGCATTTGCTTCAGGCGGTGAGATTTACTTCGGGGCCGGTCGCACGCCTGGAAACGACACCTTCACGGCTCACGAGCTAACCCATGCGCTCCAGCAGGCGGGGGCCCTGGCGAGTCGGGAAAAGCGTGACCCCTCCACGATTCAGCGCATCGTCGAGGTACGCCCGCCCGGTCGGGGCGAAGCATCCGCCTTCGATCGCAGACAGGAAATCGTCGACCGGATGACGGCGGTGTCGGGCGGCCTGCGTTTCAGCCTGGACGGGAGGCGAATCGATTACCAGGTGATCGACAACGACGCCCTGACATTTTTCGACCGCCAGATGCAAGGCTTCATCGATCGGGCCGAGGTCGTGCCGATGCGTCTGATCACCGGCGAAGGACTGGTCATCGGCGCGAGCGGTGACTTCGAACCGCTGCTGGTGGACAGCTTCATCAACGCGTACGTGGACGTGGACGACATGCTCGCCAGCGACGACGAGAGCTTTCAGATGAACCTGATCCACATTCTCGTCGAGCGTTTCGAGGTGCCGGATTACGAGCGGCGGATCGGCACGGATATGGGTGCGGCATTTCCGCGAGCACATCGGGCCGGCAACGAGGCGGAGGCGGAGTATCTCCAGGACCGGATCGGCGACCCGACCATCCGGTTCGTCTACGAGGAGAATCGCCGGAATGCGGATGTGTTCGGGTTCCGAAGCGATGAAGGCTACTGGGTCTTCCACGTTCTCCGCGGCAGGGGACGTAACGTCCGGGGCGGCGTGGTTTGGGCGCAACTGCCCGACCGCACGCGGCTGACCCTCGACGAGCTCCGGGCCCACCGGGCCGGCGCCGGGGCTCCCGCACGGGCACCCTGAGCCCGGAAGCATTTGCGTTTGGTTCTGACAAAGGATGATCGAGAGATAACAACCTGAGGTCCCTATGGCAACGGTCGCTCCGACTCGTGCAGAGAAAGCGGTGTCCTCCAACCGGGCGCCCAAGCGGTCGGCGCCGTCCCAGTCGACCTCCCGGCCCGCAGGCGGCGATCCCGTTGCGGCATCGCTTGTCCAGGAGACGGCTCCGTGCGCCTGCGGGGGCGGGTGCCCGAGATGCCGGGGAAACGGGCCGACGCCCTCCCCCGCCGTCAATCTCGATCGCGGTCTGGAACGCGAGGCATCGCAGGCCGCCGGGGAATTTCGCGCGACCTGGCAGTCCGGGGGGACGGAACCCACGAAGACCGCGACCGGGAGACCGTCCCGTGCGAAACAATCGTTCGCGCACCCCGGCGCACGGTACAGCGTGCGTCCGACACCCGCGCCGGACCGTTCTCTTGGGCCGGGGCGCCCCCTCGACCGGCGGTTGCGGGAGTCGATGGAGGGATTTTTTGCAGCAGATTTCTGTGCCATCCGATATCATACCGGCCCTCCCGCAGACGGGTTGGCGAAACAACTTGAAACCACCGCCTTCGCGTTTGGAAACCACATTGTTTTCTCTTCCCGGGCTCCCGCATTCGAGAGCGGGAATGGGCGTATGTTGTTGGTGCATGAACTCACGCACTGCATTCAGCAGGCCGGTGAGCGATGTGCACTGCATACGTCAACGACAGGAGCGGAGTCGGCAGGAAACGGCGCAATGCAGGAGCCGGTGCGAACGGATATCCACGCACCGGTTGTGTTGGCATCGCCGATAACCCTGGGACAAGGCATCGCGGTTCAAGGCTGGGGTGTTT
Organism: Opitutales bacterium; assembly: GCA_007133065.1. GTDB lineage: Bacteria > Verrucomicrobiota > Verrucomicrobiia > Opitutales > Oceanipulchritudinaceae > SLNJ01. Next base: position 91,376 of record SLNJ01000017.1, on the reverse strand, counting down.
CCGTGCCGTCTTTTCGTGACGTAACCGGGGCGGTGGTCGATGCGGGTGTCGGAGCTTGGGAGCGAACCACGGATGCGGGCCGGACGGTCGTCGGCTTTGCACAGGATAGCCTGGCCGGTGTCGTGGATTACCTTGCGCCCGGACTGCTCCCGTTTCTGCGCGGCGGATACATGGGCCAGATCACGGACCTGTTCTGTTCGGGGTTGGACGCATTGGTCGGCGCACTCCTGAGGCCGCTCGAATCGATCGATTTCATGTCGTCAATCGAGGATTTATTCACGCGTCTAACCACCGGGGTGAAAGGGATGTGGTCGTACCTCGGGCGCGGGGCATCAGCGGGACTCGGGCTCCTGCTCAGTCCGCTGGTGGAGGCGCTGGACGAATTCGGAGGGCCCTTGGTCCAGAGTATTTCAAGCATCGCCGACTTCATCGAAGACGTCCTGTCGAGCGTCTGGGAGCACATAGGAGTTCCCGTGCTGGACTTCCTTGAGAATGCCGGGGGAGCAATCTGGCGGGCGTTCACCGGGATCGCTGACTGGCTCGAGCGGATCACCCGCCCCATCCGCAATACCGCCGCGGAAGCGTGGAACTGGTTGATGCGCCAGTTCGGCCTGGCGTGGGAAAACACCTCCGGCATACGGCAATGGGTCACCGACAAGGCCACGGATCTCTGGGATACGTTTCTCAGGACGATCGAGCCGATCCGTGGCCCGCTCCTCGCGGTCGGTGGCGCGCTGGTTCTACTCTCACCTCTCGGTCCGATCATCATCCTCACGCAGGTGATTCCCCCGCTTTGGGAAAAAATCGTCTGGCTGTGGGAAAATTGGGACACGGAAGAGATTCTCGTCCAAGCGCGCGAAATTCTGGCGAACGATATCCTGCCCGGGATCATCGGACTCGTGACCGGGGTCAGTTCGGCGATCGCGGGCGCCGCCGCGTGGCTTGCCACCGCGGTCAGTTCGGTTGCGCGACGGATCGCTTCGGTGGCGGGCGCCTTCGGCGCCAACTCGTGCCTGCGCGCGGTGACCCGGATCGTTGAGCACATCGCCGAGCAGTTTCAACGGCTGGATGCGTGGGCGAAAAACGGGTTCCAAGGGCTGGGCGATGCGATTCGCTCTGTCTTCAATGCGCTCGTCGCAATCTTCCAACCGATCCTCGATTTCCTGGTACGTCTGCTCATGGTTGCGGGAAATCCGCCCATGCTGCCACTGGCGATCACGGCCGCGGTCTGGACTCTCTGCCCGGACCCTCTAAAACCACCGGTGATCGATTTCGTGCTCGATTTGATCACTGCATTCCTGCGGGCGACCGCAGCCTTCCTCATCGCACTGGGTCCGCTCGCGCCGCTCGTGCACTCCGCCGCCCTCGGATTCCTTGCCGGCATCCGCGGACGGGAAGACAAGGAGAAGATCGCCGCATCGAACAAGATCGCAAACATCGCCGCCGGCGGCGGTCCGCAATTCGTCGCCGGGTACGTGGTCGGACTGCTTCGAGGGATTCTCGATGGAATTCTCAGCCCGTTCATCCTCATCGGGATGATCATCCGGCTCGTGAGCGCGATCTGCACCGCGATCGGCGATCGCCTTGCTCCGCTCCTCTATGCGGCGAACCCGGGGCTCGAACACTCCGTGACCCAATTCCAGGAGGCGGTTGCGATTCCTCCGGCACCGGATGTCGAAGCCATGCTGCCCTCCGAAGGCGACCCCCCCGCGACCGGGCCGCCCGCGGCAGGGAGCGAATCCGCCACAACCGCAACGATGACGAGGGGCACGGGCGCCGCGGAAGGAATCCCGGCAGTGGTCGCACCCGGGCCGGAGTCCTTGAACGATTCGCCTTCCACGCTCGTGCAACCCGACCCCGAACCGGAACACCTTCCTCCGAGCGTTGAAGCGCGGTTCGGAGCGCCGGTGCCGCGCACCGCGGTCGGGGGTCGCGGCATGGGGCAGCCCGCACCTCCGGGGTACGGACCGCCGGAGCTGGGGCACCACGGCGACGGCGGAACCGATATCACGCCTGCGGATGCCCAAACACACACATCCACCGGCGGTGAGCCGGAAACCATAGCCATTCCCGATCCGGCAGGCTCCCCGATTGAAACCATCACCTCCTCGGGTGCAGGCGAGGATATCGCGATTCCGGACACCGCCGGATTGCTCGGGCTGGATAAGGACGGGGACTCGGGTGAAATCCGCGCTCCTTCGGGCGCCCACCCCGACGCGCTCATGATCGACGAGATCGACCCGGGATCCGTGCTGGATGTCTCCGCCGCAGGCTCGGATCTCGCAGGCGCCGATGAGGAGATGCTGACATCGGGCGAAAATGAGGCGAGATCCGAGGGGTCATCGGTAGACGGGCTCGCCGGGCTGCTTGGGGGCTTGTGGGAGCGGATGATGGGAGGCGCCCGCGATATAGGCGGACGCATGGCGTCCGGACTCATGTCGTTTCTCGAGCTCTCGGACTACAATCTGGGCAACAAGATCGGGTTTATCGCCGGCGTTGTGCTCTTCGAGGTATTTCTCAGTCTCCTGACCGGGGGTGGTTGGCTGGCGGTACGGGCGACGGCCATGGGACTCAGGCCCCTCATTCGTTTTCTCAATCTGGGCGGCGAGATTCTTGTAGGGCTCGGTCGCGCCCTCGGTGCACTGCGTGGTCCAATCCTCAGCGCCCTCGGCACCGCCCGGGGATTCATGTCGCGGTTCCCCTCGGCGGCCCGCTTTCTCGACCGCCTCGAGACCGGCGCGCGATCCCTCTTCCGGTTGGGAGATGACGCCGCGGTCGCCTCGTCGCGAAACGCCCGCCAGGCCGCGGAGCAAACCGCCGAGGCCACCGGCACACGGGGGGTTGCCAGAACAGGTCGCGCAGGGGCCGATGGGACCGGCACCCGAACCGCGCGACAGATCGATGATACCGCGGAGTCCCTTTCAACAGGCGCCCGGCGCTCCGATGACGCCGCCAAGGCGGCGGAGTATCCGGCCGCGACAGCCGCCGCGCGCGGGATCTGCGAACTACACGACCGACGCAACGCCGCCCTGCCTGTGCTCTTCAGCCACCTCTACACCCTGCGCGCACGCTTCCGCTGGATTCGAGGATTCCGAGCCGATTACCGCGGCGGCCACTACCGCATTCACATGCTGGCCTCCGATACGGTGGTCGACCCGCACTACACGACCGCCGTGATGACAGAGGAAGGGGATATCGTGCGGGCTTCCTCTCCACCGGATCCAGTTGTCGAATACCGCCCAGGAGGATCGGGCGTGCGCCCCGATGCGTCCGCATCACCCACACCGCGGACGGAACCGGCTTCTCCGGCACCCAGAGAACGTTTTCCCGACCTGCCGGAACACGCACCGCGTCGGACAACGTTGGAGAGCGGTCCCGTACCCGCTCAGCGGGTCGAAGGGGAACTTGCCACGGGAACCCTCGAGCATACCACGCCATACCGTGTCAGTATGACTCGTCCACCCCGCCATCATGCGCTGCCGCAGGAACACATAAACTATTTCCAGGACCGGGGATTCCATGGGCGCGATATAGATGCTTTCACGCTTGAGTTGGACGAGGCAATTCACCAGGCGATCCATGGCGGTGGGAACTGGCGCTTGGGCCGGCGGGAATGGGAAGGGGAATGGAACCGGGCTATCATGCGCCGGCTCCGGGGCCGGGAGACAGAGTTGGGTCGCAAACTCACTCGTGCGGAAGTGCTTCAAGAAGCCCGGCAACTCATGACCGAATACGGGCTCCCCAGCCAGTTTATCCACTACGATGCCCCGCGCGGGTTACGTTCTGGATATGCAGCCGCTCCCCCACGATTGCCGAAGTCCATACATCGCGTGCTGTCACAGTCAAGTGAACCCCTGCCGAATGCGTTCCGCGAGCGGGCGGAAGCACACTTCGGAAGGAAACTGGAGGGGGTGCGTCTCCATCGGAACAGCGTTGCAGCTCAAGCAGCACGGGATAGCCGAGCCCATGCGGTGACCGTCGGGAGCCGAATTATCCTCGGGTCGACGCGAAGCGATCTGAGGGCGCCCGAAACGCTGCGGACACTGGCTCATGAAGTCACTCACACCCAGCAAACACCGACAAGCACAGCCGCGAGACCGGAAGCGTTTGAACCGGATCACTCCCCCCGCGAAGCAGAGGCGAGAGAAACGGAAAATCGCTTCCCCGGCATGGTGCACGTACACGCTTCATCAGGGAGCTCAACGCCTGTGGCACCGGCGGAACTCGAACCAAAGCACGCGGACGCCACCATGGAACAGGAGGCCTGTGTGGTCGCGCAGAAAGCCGCACGGGGTGATTGCTCCGAATCATCGATCCGTTCCGGGAACCGTGCACGACCGGAAGGGTCCTCGCAATGCGATGGTCTTTTCCCCGCGATCACCGGTCGCGCACCGGCCGGCGGCGCACCCATCAATCCCGCGTGCCGCGAAGGACCTCTGCGAGGCCTTGAGCGCGCGTCAGCCAGTGAGAAAGAGTGCGGCGAGCACCCCGATGATCCCTGTCAGCGCAAGGACGTATACCGGAAGACGCGGCATCGCCCCGTCGTTTTCCATGGCTCTCCCAAACATGAAGAACACGATGGGGTGAACCAGGAACGGCATCGCAAAGACAAAGGCGATCATGCCGGCAGCTTCCGGACCGGCCATGCCGCCCTGGATTGCGGCGAACAACCCGAAGTGCGACATGGCTGAACTGGTCGCCATGATGGCGTAATCGATCGGCATGCGCGCCAGCGCGAGAAGGAGAAGCCCGCCGAACACCGCAGTCAGCTGCCACCCAAACGAGAACTGCATCAGCGCCGTAACCTCGCGTTCCTCACGCCCGGAGGACTTCGCAAGATTGCGCATGGCTCGGATGGTGAGTGCCGCGCCGGCAGCGGCGACGACAGCGGATGTAATCATGAGCAGTCCTCCACGCTCAATGCTGATCGCAAGGATCGAAAACACGAAGATATGCCCGAAGAAGGGAATGTTGATCATGATCGGCGCCCGCCGTGACGCCGTCTCACCCAGGTCGCCCGCGGTGCAGGCTCCGGTCAGCCCCGCATGGGAGAGCGCCCCGGCCATGCCGGGTCCGAGGTTCCGCGTCAAAACCGTCCGCCCCAGGAGCATCAACAGGGCGATTCCGCCAAACATCCAGAAGACCTGTCCGAAGAAACCGTAGGCCAGGACCGCGTTCATGCCGGTCAGCGCGAATGCTTCACCGATCCGCGAACCTCCGATCACGAAATTCGCCGCCAGCACCACCGGAATGCCCGCAAATAGCAGGCAGCGAATCGCCGGACCGTGATTCCAACGCCACAACAGCGCACCCAGACCGGATGCCATGAGCATCACGAAGAAGATCTGCGGCAAGGCAATGGCCGGCCGAATCCAAGCCGCAATGTAATACCCCGCGAGAAGCACGGCGACGAGCGCCCCCAGTTCCAAGACCCCCTTCTGCAGGTACACGCGCTTGTTTACAATCGTCGCCTTGTGGTCGATCAGGATTACCGTTATAACAAGCCCGAGATACGCAATCAACGGGTAGTAGCGGCCAAGCGATGTATCCGGAACCGTTCCGAGGACCACCCGCGTCAAGGCCTCGATCCCGAGCAACAGGAAAAAAGCGCGCACAATAAACACCACCTGCGTTCTTCCCGTCCCGAAGAAAACCTGCTCCGTCGCATACACAACGCTCTGATCCGGCTCGGTCCGAGCGGAGGAGAAGATCTTCCTGAGTTCCTGGCCGCCGACAAAAAACGATGACGCCAACGCGATGATTGTCGATTGCGCCACCATCCCAAGCATCGGGAAATCCCGCAATCCAGGCTCCGAGACTCCCGTTGCAACCAGCAGAGATCCCATGATCAAACCGAAAACGACGATGATCAGAATCGCCGAGTAACGCGATCCGGCGACGACCGCCCGCGCCACCAACACCATCGGGATGACAAAGAAGAGCGTCAGCCAAAATTGGTTGAAGAGATGCTGGTGCGCGATCTCCTGAATAAGGTTCTCCGTGCCTGATAGTTCAATCATATGAGTCCCCTCGCTGCTTCTCGAAAACCGTTGGGTTGCGAAAGCGTCAAGCGAATTCAACGGAGACCGTCAGCCGGTTCACCGCATCGGCGCACCGCTTGCCCTCGAAACGGCTTCCGCTTGTTCATTCTTGCGCATCGCCACGCTTTTCGTAGGGATCGTCCGTCGCATTCCCACCGGAACCCATGACCCAGCACGCCGAACAGGATACGATCGTCGCCCTCGCGACGCCACCCGGAGAGTCCGCCCTCGCCGTCATCCGGGTCAGCGGCCCAATGTGTCACCAGTTAGTGACAACGACGTACCGACTCCCCCACCCCACCCCGCGCCACGCCACGCTCGGCTCGTACCGCGACCGTTCGGGCGCCATCCTCGACCAGACGATTTTCATTCTTTACCACGCAGGCGCCTCCTACACAGGGGACCCGATGCTCGAGATTATGCCGCATGGCAACCCGTTCATTGCCAGGCGCATCGTAGACGATCTGACCGAGCGCGGCTGCCGCCCCGCCGAACCCGGTGAATTTACGCGAAACGCCTTTCTGAACGGTCGCATCGATCTCTCGCAGGCTGAAGCGATCGCCGATTTGATCCGCGTCCGCTCCGACCGGGCCCTCGCCGCGGCTCAACATCAACTCGCGGGGTCGGTCGGCACGGCGGTCAACGCCATCGTCGAGCGCCTGCTCGGCGCCTCCGCACATCTCGAAGCCTACATCGACTTCCCCGAGGAGGACCTCCCGCCCGAGGATCGTTCCGGACCCCGAAGCGAATTGCGCGCGGTCCGAAACGAACTCGATCGCCTCATTGCCACCCGCCCCTACCGCGACCTCCTTATGGACGGCGTGACCGCCGTCCTCGTCGGCCGTCCGAATGCGGGCAAATCGAGTCTCCTCAACGCCCTGCTCGGTGAGGAACGTGTGCTCGTCAGCGAAGAACCCGGCACCACCCGCGACTACGTCGAGAGCCGCATTCAGGTTGGTTCGTTTCTCCTGCGCCTGATCGATACCGCCGGACTGCACGAGGCCGGGGCGGAAATCGAACGGCGCGGCATGGAGCACACGCGCCGGCAGCTGGAATCCGCGGACGTTATCGTCATGGTCCTGGACTCAACCGAGGCGCCGCCGGCGCTTGATGAGGCCACCGAAGCCGCGCTGCGCGCAAAGCCCGCGTTCGTGCTCGAGAACAAGAGCGATCTCCCTCAGAGCCGCGCACATCCGGACTGGGTCGCGGAGGTCCCGCATCTACCGGTTTCCGCTGTTACCGGCGCCGGAATTGACGACTTCCGGAGCCAAATCGAGCAGCGCCTGGCCTCCGAATGGGCACCGCCGGCGGACGACCGGATCCTGGTGAGCGCCCGCCACGCGGCAGCGCTCGAACGGGCCGGCGCATCGCTCGACGCGGCGCTCGGCCTGCTGGCGGACTCCGAACCACCCGAACTCGCCGCGCAGGAGGTGCGCGGTGCAATCGAGGCGATATCTGAAATAATCGGCCGGATTGACAACGAGCGCATGTTGGATGCCCTGTTTGAGCGGTTTTGTATCGGCAAGTGAATGCCGTTGATCGAGAGATGAAACGTATTGCCCAAGAGGTTTTCGACGTGATCGTATGCGGAGCGGGTCATGCCGGGTGTGAGGCGGCGCTCGCCGCCGCACGGATGGGGTCTCGAACGCTGTTGCTCACGGGCAACCTCGATACCGTCGCCCAGATGAGCTGCAATCCTGCCATCGGGGGTGCGGCCAAGGGCCACATCGTCCGTGAGATCGATGCGCTCGGGGGCGAAATGGCCGTCAACACCGACGCCACCGCCATTCAGTTTCGCCTGCTCAATCGCTCCAAGGGACCGGCGGTCCAGGCGCCACGCGCCCAGTGCGACAAGAAAGCGTATCAGTACCGCATGAAGCACACCCTCGAATTGCAGCCGAACCTCTATCTCTTTCAGGCCATGGTCGCCGGATTGATCATCGAACGGGGCCGGGCGTGCGGCGTGCGGACGAATCTCGATATTTCGTTTCGTGGCCGGACGGTCGTGGTGACCACCGGGACCTTTCTGCGCGCCCTGATGCATGTCGGCCAGAACAAGAGCGAGGGCGGGCGCATGGGGGATTTCACGGCACGGGATCTTTCGGGGAGCTTTCAGGAGGCTGGAATCGAGCTCCAGCGCCTCAAGACCGGAACGCCGCCGCGTATTCTCGGATCAAGCATCGACTTTTCCGCGCTGGAGGAACAGCGGGGAGACGCGACACCGGCGCTCTTCGGGTTTTACGATACCCGGCAGGACGGCGGACCTCTGGAACGGGCCGGCAACCCAGACGGAATGTTCCACGTGGAACACTCGGGGCAGGGCGGGGTCCCGTCGGATCCGTGGCGAGGGATGTTCCACGTGGAACATCCCGGACAGGAACGCCTTGGCTGGACCCCGGGAGCGCGCCAGGTCTCCTGCTGGATCACGCACACGGGCCCGGAGACCGAACGGATCGTCCGAGAGAACCTGCACCGCTCCCCCCTCTACAGCGGGGAGATCCACAGCGTCGGTCCCCGCTATTGCCCAAGCATCGAGGACAAGTTTGTCAAATTCGCGGACAAAGACCGTCACCGTATCTTTCTGGAGCCGGAGGGACGCCACACCGATGAGTGGTACATCAACGGCCTATCGACCAGCCTTCCGTACCCGGTCCAGATCGCCTTGCTTCGAAGTATTCCGGGACTTGAGAACGCCGTCATGCTTCGGCCGGCGTATGCGGTGGAGTACGACTTCGCTCCGCCGACCCAGATATTCAGTCACCTGGAGTCAAAACGGGTCGAGAACCTCTTCTTTGCCGGGCAGATCAACGGCACGTCCGGTTACGAGGAAGCGGCGGCCCAGGGATTGCTTGCAGGAGCCAATGCGGTTCTGAAGCTCCGGAACGAAGATCCGCTCGTCCTCGCGCGTCACGAAGCGTACGCCGGTGTGCTCGTGGACGACTTGGTCACCAAGGGAACATCGGAACCGTATCGGATGTTCACCAGCCGCGCCGAACACCGGCTCTTGCTCAACCATGGCAGTGCCGAACTCCGACTCGCCGCGCACGCGGAGCGTTGCGGCCTGCTTCCGGCGGATCGAATCCGCCGGATCCGGGAGAAGAAGCGCCTGGTCGAGACGTGCGTGGCGACATTGGAGCGGGAGCGGGCAGGCGAGGGCACCGGCCCGGAGTACCGGGACGGGTCGCTGGCGGACGCCATTCGTCGGGGCGCACCGGAATCGTGCCTCCCGAGATCATTTCAACCCCTGCCGGAGGCTGTTCAGGAGGAAGCGTTGTACCGGATTCGCTATCGCGGGTATCTGGAGCGGGAACGCCGGAGCATTGAGAAGATGCGGCGGGCCGCGGAGATGCGCCTCCCTTTAGACCTTAACTACCTTACCATCAAAGGCTTAAGAAAGGAAAGTGCTCTGAGGCTCCAAGAGATCCGCCCCACTACCGTGGCTCAGGCGGCACGGATCAGCGGCGTGAACCCCGCCGACATCAGCATCCTGATGGTACGCCTGGCTGGCCTCTCCCGGAAGGGGTGAATTTCAACAGGAAAGGAGAGGGGAGGCCGGTTTGTGGCTGCAGCCCTTTGGGAGGAACGCGGTAACACGGTCAACTTTTATTCAGGACTCGACACGCCCCCCGAGCCCCGGGCCCCGCAGGCGCTGCCCCGCCTCTGCCCCCGCCGTCCCTTCACCCGTCCCGGCCGGGGTCAACTTTCGGCGAGAACCCAGACCCACGCGCCGTTCGGATCCATGGTTTCGGCGGGCTCCAGATAGGCCCAGCGGGAAAGGTCTTCGATCCAGATCCACGGATCGTGGGAGATGTCGACCGTGCCGAGGAACGCGCCCGTCTCGGCGCGAGTTCCGTCGTCTACGGGATACCCGTACCACGATTCGGAGGACGGGGTTCCCTCGGGCGCCCCGTTTTGATTGAGAACCCAGATCCAGCCCCCGGCGGTGTCCGGTGAAGCCGGCGGGATGAATGCCCAGTTCTGCAAGCGCCAAACCCAGATCCACGGATCGGCGGCGACATTGATCCCGTGCAGAAAGCGTCCGGTGCTGACATTCATCGCCTCATCGGTCATCGTGAACCGGCGCCAGATGCCGTATCCGGTGTACTCGTACGCTCCGATGTCCCAGCTGGGCATGCCGTCTCCGGTTCCGTCGAGCGGCCGCGGATTTCCCGCATGATCGGTGACGGGCGCCCCGTCTCCGGTTCCACGGTCGATGAGTGGTTCGGCGCGCCTGCCGGTGATGACAGGGCGCATGTCGCGTGGATAGTCGGCAAACCATGTGTGGAAGTGAGCGTGTTCGCGGACCTGGGCATTGTTTTCGACCACCGCGCTGCCATCGGGAATGCGGAACTGGGTGGCGACGTTGTTCCGGATGATGTTGCCGCGGCTCGCCCACTGCTCGCGGTCCTCTTCTGCGACCTGGCTGTGCCGTTTGTGATGTCCAACCTCGATCCACGTGGCGGCGCGGTCTTCGTCGAGATCGATTACTGTATTGTTAATAATGGTACAGTTCCGCGCACCGAGGAACGTGATCCCGTGAAAGTGATTGGTAACCACGACGTTATTCTTTACAACCCACTCCTCGAAGAATCCGTCGAAGAGCCCGATCCCCTGCAGACCGCCGATCATCGGCCGATCCGGATCGGTATAGGCGACAATCGTGTTGTGCCGGATGATCACGCCGCGCACCACACCGGTCCCGACGCCGCCGGGTCCGCTCGTCCAGGACTGGATACCGTCGCGATGGGCGCCGTCCTGCAGATTGTACACCTCGCCGATGTAGTTCTCCTCAATAATGGTGTCGTCACCGAGCACGCGAATCGCGTCCTCTCCAAAGTTCATGATCGTATTGCCGCGAATCACGGCGTTCGTTCCGCTGCCGCTGATCGCGAAGCGCATGTTGAGCAGGGTGTTGTACTGAATCACGGTGTGGTTGCCGCCGTAGCTGATGCCGCGCCCCTGTTTATCGCGCCACTCCTGCAGCGTCCACTCCGAGCTGTCCTCCTCGGAGTAGATCCGGCAGTTGTCGATCGTGTTGTGCTCGCCGCTGAGCGACACCATTGTATCGGTGTCGAATTCCGGCGCGTAGGAGCGGCTGATTCTCAGGCCGCTTACGAACCAGTTGCGGGTGCCGGAGGGGAGCCGGAGGCGGGAGAGGCGGGGTTCGTGTCCCTCTTCGGCCTCGATGTAAACCGTATCGGAGGGTGCTCCGGAGACCACCGGTTCGCCGTGGTAGCCGTCGCGCAGGAGGATCCGGTCGCCGGGTTCGAAGGTCTTTCCGTCGGCAAAAACGGCTTCCAGCGTGCTCCAGGGGCTCGTCGCGGTGCCGTCGTTGGCCATGCTGCCGGTCTCGGGATCAACGTGGTATTCCGTGGCAAGAACGGCGAGGCCGGGCGCGACAAGAAGCGACGCGAGCACCGCCAGGGCTTTGAGTGAGGGGCGAAGGTGCATTAAATGTGTGTGTGGGATGTGGATTTCAGAGAAAGACGTGGGGAAAACCCGGAAATTCCGCGCAGGGCGGATGCGCCATGCGCCGCTTGGTGCGGCCGGCGCCGGGATCGTGGGACTCCGGAACGGTAAGGATCCCCGCGATGACTGTCAATCCGCAGTGGGAGCATTCATGCGGTCCCATCGGAGTTCCACTGGGATTCGAGCACCTTGGCCGGACCATAGCCAGCCTCGCCCAGTCCCGTCTCTACGACTACTGGGATTTCCTGGCCCACCGAAGCTGGCTGGAACGAGAGCGGCGTCGGAAGTGGAGCTTCAGGCGGAGACGCTTCAACCGCTCAAGATGCTGAAGGAGATGCTCTCCAAAATGGAGAAACAGGGGCTCGTGCGCCGCCGTTCCCGACGCGCGGGCGGGCGCACGGCGATCGTTTCCAGTTGACCCCGAGAGGGCGGCATCGGTTGCTCAAAGTTGAGCGTTAGAATCCCCGGAAAATGGCGCGCACTGTTCCGGAAGAGCGGCTTTTAGAGCGGCTTCGGGTCTTGTACGCCGACGAATGGGAGCGCATCGAACCGTTGATTCAGGAACGACGGGAACAGGAGCCCCAGTCCGTTCCCGCCTGGCTGGTCGAGTTGATCGAGAGAAGGGATCACAATTCACTCGAACGTCTCGCCGGAAACCCCAAGCACTGATTTCGAGTACTTATCTACCAGTCAAGCCTTCGTAGTCCCTGGACTTTGTCGAAGTGACTGTCGCGGCTGAGGATCGGCATCCTATGTTGGCGTGCCAACGCCGCAATCCAACAGTCGTTGGCCGGTATCGGTGTGCCGGCTTGTTTCAATTCCCGGCGGATAGCCGCGTAATCGTCGAGCGTGGCCATGTTCGGCGACAGGATCTGCGCGTTCATCAGGAACGCTTCCAACCAACGCTCCAGTTCGTCCCGTCTCCGCGAGCCGAGAAGTCCATACTTGAATTCGCCGAGGCTGATCAGCGTTGTGTGGAGGCGTGCCGCTGAACGAACCTTCGCAATCAGAGGCAAGTCCTTTGCGGCGAGCGCCGACAGTGCGTTCGTGTCGAGAATCATCGCCACATTTCCGGATCAATGGGACGGAAATCGTCCGAAGCCACGACCGATTCAAACTCCTCCAGCGCTTCCGGCGAGACCGGCGGAAGATCCTCCACCCAGGCCGCGACAGATTGGGAGTGCTCCTCCTCCTTCTGAAGCGAACGCTCCAAGGTTTCCTCCATGTACCGGCTCAACGGTTGCCCCCGCAGGGCCGCGCGGGCCTTCAGCCGCCGCAACAGATCATCGCGAATGGAAATCGTCGTTTTCATAGAGCCATTTTTACGGCAAATACATTTCTATGTCAACGAGTAGCATCCCGAAGACATGAAATAAATTGTTTTTCTGTCATGACTGGAATTCGGGCTTGACCAATGGCAAAATCACCCGAATATACCGACCAGTTGGTATGTTCGCGGGAACGAAAGTGAAGAATCCGACTGCCACGCGGGAGAAGCTGATCGATGCGGCGACGGCTACGATGCGGCGGCAGGGGTATTGTGCGACGACGGTCGATCAGATTTGTGTGGAGGCGGGGGTGACGAAGGGGGCGTTCTTTCACTACTTCGGATCGAAGGAGGACCTTGCCGTGGCCACGGTTGAAGCGTGGTGCCGGGAGGGGGTGTATCGCGCGGACCTGGGCGAGGCGGGCAATGATCCCCTGGTCCGGCTGGATTGCCTGTTCGTGGGGTTGATCGCAAGCGTCCGGAATCCTGGAGACGAGCCGCTCGCGTGCCTGCTCGGCATGGTGGCGCAGGAGCTCGGGCATTCCGGCGGGCGTCTGCGGGAGGTCTGCAGCGACGGTCTCGAAGGATGGACTGCTTTGGTCAGCCGGCTACTCCGGGCGGCGAAGGAGGCGCACCCGGTGCGGATGGAATTCGACCCTGACGCGCTCGCGTGGACGCTCAACGCCCTCTGGCAGGGCTCGCTGCTGGTTGCGAAGACCCGGGGCGATCCAGAGATCGCGGCGAACAATCTCAGGCAGGCGCGTGCGCATGTGAAGCGCCTGTTCGATCCGCACCCGCCCGGTCCCGGGGCGGCAGTACGGCGGATGTCGTCTGCAGGAAGTGAGAGTGTTCCGAGCGATAGCGACATCGGCGAAGGCGGATCTCTGCCATGACTGGCGACCCGATCCGCACTGCGCTTCACTTCACCTGGCCGGTTCCGTAGATCAGGTACTTGTAGATCGTGAGCTCGTGCAGGCCCATGGGGCCGCGCGCGTGGAGCTTGTCGGTCGAGATTCCGATCTCGGCGCCGAGGCCGAACTCGAATCCGTCGGTGAACCGGGTGGAGGCGTTCCAGTAGACGGTGGCGGAGTCGACCTCGGCGAGGAATCGGCGTGCGGCGGCCTCGTCGGCGGTCACGATGGCGTCGCTGTGCCGGGACCCGTAGGTGTTGACCGCCGCGATCGCCTCGTTGACATCCGCGACCGTTTTGATTGCGAGGATGAGGTCGAGGTACTCCGTGTGATAATCCTCCTCGGTCGCCGGCTTGCACGCGATGCCGTGCGACTCCAGTGTCCGCCGCACGGGTTCGTCGGCGCGCAGTTCCACGCCTTTTTCGGCGAGGGCCTGTGCGATTGCCGGCAGGTGAGATTCGAGTGCGGCCTCTGCGATAAAGAGGTTTTCGGCGGCGTTGCAGACGGCGGGCCGGGAGGCCTTGGCGCTGACCGCGATCGAGACCGCCATATCGCGGTCCGCCGCGGCGTCGACATAGATGCAACAGACGCCCTCGTAGTGTTTGATCACCGGCATCCGGGCGTTCTCGGCGACAAACCGGATGAGCGACTCCCCGCCGCGCGGGATGATGCAGTCGACCCGGTCGTCGCACCGGAGCAGGGTGTTGAGCGCCGCCCGATCGACGGTCGGGATCAGCTGGACGGCGCCGGCCGGAACACCCGTCTCGTCGAGGGAGCGGGCGAGCAGGGCGGCCAGGGCGGTGTTGCTGTGGAATGCCTCCCGACCGCCACGAAGGATCGAGGCGTTGCCACTCTTGAGGCAGAGTACGGCGCAGTCGATGGTCACATTGGGACGCGACTCGTAGATGATCCCGATCACCCCGATCGGCACGCGCACTTTGCGCAGATCGATCCCGTTCGGGCGGATGTCGCGGGAGATCTCCTCGCCGACCGGGTCGGGGAGGGCGGCGACCTGGCGGACGCCGTCGGCCATCCCGGCGATGCGCTCCGGGGTGAGGCGGAGCCGATCGAGCAGCGCGCTCGAGAGTCCGTTTTGCTCGCCGGCGGTCAAGTCCTTTTCATTCGCGGCGATCAGTGCGTCGCGCTCGGTCTCCAAGCGCTGCGCGACAGCCTCGAGCGCGGCGTTTTTCACGGTGGTCGGCAGCACGGCCAGGCGGTACGCGGCCGCGCGCGCACGCTCCGCGATGTCGCGGACCACGGTGTCGACGGAGGATTGGGTTGCGGAGTCCATAGCGCCTTCTTCGTACAATCAGAGACGGGTGCCCCTCGATTGGCAAAGGAAAAAGCGGGGCGACGTGTTCCGCGTCGAAATCATTGCCGACCACGCCGACCAAACGCGCGGGAGCGAAGTAACTCGCGGCGTAGGAGCCGTACGTCGCGGAGCCGCCGAGCAGGCGCTCCTCCTTCGAGAAGGGCGTTTCAATGCTGTCGTATGCGACCGATCCGACGATCACGACCGGCGACTGTGCCGTCTCGTAGCATTCCAGGTTTTTCGACATGGGTCGGGAGTGTAACCGGGAGCGCCGCAATTTATAGAAAAAAGTCCAACTTAGTGATTGCGCTCGAAACGTGGCCTGTCATGGTTGGCGGTTTTCAGGAAGCGCGACGACAGGTAGAACCTGGGTCGAACCGGTTTCTGAATGTCCCCTGACCGGTCTTGATCGATGAGAGATTGCTGAGGGTTTCCACAGACCAACCTCATCGAGCCTGGGTGCGAGAGCACCGAATCAAGACCTATGAACAAGCCATCATTCGAGGCGCTGCCGCTGGCGGCGCCCCTGCACCGCGCATTGCGCGAATTGAACTACACGACGCCGTCGCCGATCCAGACGGAAGCGATTCCGCCTCAGCTCGAGGGACGCGATGTGATGGGATGTGCGCAGACTGGAACCGGCAAGACCGCCGCGTTCGCACTGCCGATCCTGCACCATCTTTCATTGGACCCGCGCCGCCCGCGTCCCGGGCGTGCCCGCGTCCTGGTTCTCACACCGACCCGAGAACTCGCGGTCCAGGTGGGCGAGAGTTTCTCAAAATACGGCCGCCACCTCCGCCTCAGCCATGCGCTGGTATACGGCGGGGTCAGCCAACATCCGCAGGTCAAAGCGTTGCGGCGCGGCGTCGATGTGTTGGTCGCCACGCCCGGCCGGCTGCTCGACCTCCTCGAGCAGGGTTGTCTCGAACTCGGGGGCGTTGAATTCCTGGTGCTCGACGAAGTGGACCGGATGCTTGACATGGGCTTCATCCACGATGTGCGCCGGATTTCCAAGGAACTGCCGGCCAAGCGTCAGACCGTTCTCTTTTCAGCGACAATCACACCGGAAGTCCAGCGCATCGCCCGTGATTTCGTGAGGGATCCGGTTCGAATCGAGATCAGCCCCGACCAACCGGTTGTTGAGAAGATCCACCAGCAGGTCTGTCACGTGCGGGGCGAGAACAAGATTCCGCTTCTCGAGCATTATATCAAGACCGGCTCCGATGCGGAAAGCAGCGCCCGCACCCTGGTCTTCAGCCGCACCAAGCACGGCGCCGAGAAGCTGTCGAAAAAGCTCAATACCCTCGGCATCCGCAGTGAGGCGATTCACGGTAACAAGTCGCAGGGCGCACGCCAGCGCGCGCTCGATCTCTTCCGCAAGGGACGCGTGCCGGTCCTCGTGGCGACTGACGTGGCCGCCCGCGGGATCGATGTGAAAAACATCACGCTGGTCGTCAACTTCGACCTTCCCGACGTTGCGGACACGTACGTCCATCGCATCGGTCGCACCGCCCGCGCGGAAACGCTCGGCCATGCGGTCAGCTTCTGCGACGGCACCCAGATAGGCGATCTCCGGCAGATCGAACGCTATCTCGGACACGGCATTGAGATCGACGAAGGCCAGCCCTTCCATGATGGCGAATTGATGCGGTCGCGTCCGTCGGCCAGCCGCGGCCAACCATCCCATCGCCGCCCCGGACGCGGCGGGTTCGATCCGAGACGTTCGCGCTTCGGCCGCGGGACTCCCGCCGGTCGGGGTGATCGCGATCGACCCGCACGCCACTACCGCAAGAACCCGCGCTCCTGATCCGGGTCGCCGCGGCAGCACTCGAGGGAAGGCGTGCCGCCGGTTGACGCCGGGCAGGTTCGGCACCCATCCCTAACGCTCGGATCCATGTCATCCATGGTTCGAGCGCATCTATTGAACCATGGATTGGGTCACGATCTGCGGTCCGGGATTGAGTTTTTGATGAGGGATGAGCACGGTTGGTGCCGTCGATGAACGCTCTGGACTTTGCCACAGGCACCAAGCTTGCATTCCTGATCCTCTTTATCGGGGGTTCGATTCTGTCGGGGTATGGCGCTCGCCGTCTGGGATTTCCGGATCGATGGGCGCGCCGGATGATGTACGTGGTCGTGCTGGGACCGTACACGATTGTCGCGTTCCTGGCGCTGTGGGAACTTGAATTGACCGGCCGGTATGCGCTCCTGCCGCTGATCGGATTCGTATTAATGGGCGTGGGGTCGGTTGCGGGGATTCGCCTTGCGGGCGCGATCGGGCTCACCCGCGGTGAATCGGGGGCATTCGCGGTCGCGTGCGGCGCCTCCAACCTCAGCTTCACGATGGGGGGCACCGTGAGCTTCGTCCTGTTCGGGGAGTACGGGCTGGCGCTTGCATCGATCTTCACCGCCTTCTGGAACTTCGGCATGGTTTTCATCCTCTACCCGGTGGCGCGACACTACGGGGCGAGCGAATACCAGCCGATCTGGAAGCTCCTCATCGCGAATTTCCGGGATATTCGCTCCCTGCCGTTGCTCGGTGTTCTGGCCGGTATCGCGCTCAATCTCAGCGGCGTCGAGCGACCCGGAGCGGTGGAGCGGTATCATGTCGTAACCGTATCGATTATCGCAGGCGTGTTCATCGCATTCTTCACGACGGGCCTGCGGTTGTATTTCACCCAACTCGCGGGTCGCCTGGCGCTGTTCGGCCTGGTGGCGTGCGTGAAGTTTCTCCTCATACCTGCAACGGCGTTGCTGCTTCTGGGAATCCTGGAGGTCGTCGGACTCGGTCTTCCCGGAACCGCCAACCGTGTCGTCCTCGTCCAGGCGAGCACGGCGGTCGGCATTTACGCGGTGATCATCTCGAACCTCTTCCATCTCGACGACAAGCTCGCCAGTGTGTTGTTCTTCACAAACACCGTGTTCTACCTCGTCGTGATCCTCCCGCTGGTGGTATTTCTCCTGGGCGGGTGAAGCCGCTTCATCCGCGCGTCGGACGCGAGCATCCGATACATTCCGGGTCCGCACGCCGACCCCAGGATGGGGCCGCGCCGCGAGATTGCAGTCGAATTACCCGCCGGTCGTGCGCGCCGTACCCCCGTCCCATTCACCGCCGCTCTCATCTTCGATTATGAGCGTGCATGTCCGGGCGGGTCTGGTAGCCTGCCGGCGATGTCCCAGGAACCAGGTGCCATGGAACCGCCGGAGCACACCGATCAGAGAGTGAAAAATGCCCGGTTCAACTACCGAATCGGCGTCCTCAACGGGGCGCTGTTTATGTCGGGTGGCGCCTTTCTGAATCCGACGACGGTTCTGCCGGTCTTCGTCAAGATGTTCACCGGGTCCGATTTCATCGTCGGTCTGGTGAGCGCGATGCCGAAAGCCGGATGGCACCTGCCGCAGCTCTTCATCGCGGGTTACCTGGAACACCGTGTGTACAAGTTGCCGGTTTACCTCTGGGCGAATTTTGCACGGATGACGCTCTCATGGATGGCAATTCTGGCGGTCGCCTACCTCGCGCTCGATCGCCCGCAGATGGCGCTCGGCGCCTTTGTCGTCCTTTTCGGAGTCTCCTGTTTCTGCGGGGGCATTGCCGGACTGCCGTTCACGGATATTGTCGGAAAAACCATTCTGAAGGAACAGCGGGGACCGTTCTACGCGGCGCGCTTTTTCCTTGGGGCCGGGATTCTGAGCGTTCTTGCGGCGGTCGTCATCGAACGGATTCTGGGACATGAAGTGCTCTTTCCGTTCCCGTTGGACTTTCTTCTGATTTTCTCGATCGGAGTCTTCATGATGTCCGTGGCGGTGGTCTGTTTCGGGTTCGTGCGCGAGCCGCCCGAGAAGGTCTCGGACACCCGGAGAACCTTTCCTGAGATCTTCCGGGACATCCCCCGAATCGTGCGCGAGGACGCCAATTACGGCGTTTTCCTGGCGGTCCAGTTCCTGAGTGCGGGGATTGGCTTCTCCCTCCCTTTCTACATCGTACTGGCGCAGGAGCGATTCCACGCGCCGGCGCAGACGACCGGCGTGTTTCTGGCGATCCAGACCTTCGGTGTCATCTTTTCCAATCTCGTCTGGGGAAAACTCTCCTCCCGCCGGGGCAACCGCTCTGTGATCCGGTTCACGGTTGCCGCCCAGGTGTTCGCGCCGGTGTACACGATCGTGTTGAGCTTCGGATTCGCCGGTGTGCTCGCCGGGGCGCCCGGGTGGTTGTTAGGGCTTGTTTTCGCGCCGGTCTTTTTTGTGATCGGGTGCACGATGTCGGGAATGGGCATCGGGTTTGTCAGTTACCTGCTGGACATCGCTCCGGCTGACCGGCGGCCGACGTACATTGGAATCTCGAACACGATCCTCGGGACCGCAGCGCTCCTTCCCGCCGCCGGCGGCCTCGCCGCCGGGTGGGTGGGGCTGAACAGCGTCTTCGTTCTGGCGGCGATCAGCGTGATCGCGGCGCTGGTACTCTCCGCGCGGTTACGGCCGTAGCCAGGGCGGCGGGATTGCAGAACGGCACACTACGCGGGCACCCGGATCGTTTCGCCGCGCTCGGCCGCCTCGCGGCCGAGCAGTGCGATGCGCATGACCTCGAGATAGAATTCCGGACTGACGTAAGGTTCTGCTTCGCCTCGGATGGCGGCGATGAAATCGTCCGGCGCCGTCCGCCCCGGACCGTCGCCGGGATCGAACGCTCGCGGCGGGGCATCGCCGGTGACGATCAGATCCCGGGCTCCATCTTTGCGCGCCTCCAGGCCATGCGCGACCCCGGTGCCGTGCGCCTGGTAGTACCCGTTCGTCCCCACAACGCACGAGAGGCTGCGGCTGTGGACGTCGTCGCCCTCGGGCAGCAGCCAGCTCGACTGGATGATGGCCTTCGATCCGGCTGCTGTGGTCAGTGTCACAGAGCAATGGTCGTCGAATCGCGGATACTCGGGGAACCGGGAGTTGCCCCGTTCGGCGGAGATGGAGATCACGGGCGAATCGGCGATCCAGAGGAACCGGCTGATCGCGTGGATTGCCATTTGCACGATCAGTCCACCCGATTGCGATGCATCCAACTCCCATGGGAGCCGCTCCCACGCGGCCGCGGCCGGGAGCTTGAGCCCGTGTTGGCCGGCATCGACAAATTGCACCAGATCCCCGATCCCCCCGGAGCGGATCTTCTCGCGCAGGCCGTGGGCCACCGGGCTGTATCCGCCGGCGACGTTCATCGAAAACGCGATCCGCCCATCGGCGAGCGCGGCGCGAACCCTTTCCAGTTGGTCGCGGTCCAACGCGACCGGCTTGTCGGTCCAGACGTGGATTCCCCGCTCCGCGCACCGGCAGATCGTATCGGCGCGTTCGGAGGGCAGATTGTGGAGCGCGACGGCGTCCGGCCTGGCCCCGTCGAGCATCGCGTCCAGGCTCTCGAAACAGGGCAGGGGGTGGTCCCGCAGCAGGCGCTCGCGCCGCTCCCGGTCGGATTCCGCCACACCGACCACCTCGACGTCCTCCCGGCGGCCGAACGTCCGCAACGTTTCAAACACGTGAAAGTGTCGCACTCCCACGACGCCCATCCGAATTGTTTCGCGCTTTCTCTCGTCCATGCCTCCATGAGAACAGATCATCGCGTGCGATTCGAGTGCGGAGTGTGGAGTTGGCGCAATTGATCTACACGTTCACGCCGCAAAGGCTCAAACGAGCGCCGTTGACCTCCAACCCGAGACGGCGTCACCCATGGGCCATTTCATCTGGGGGCGATCGTTGGAGCAAGTTCCGCACCTGTCATGAGCCTGCCGAATTGATTCATGCGGCCTCACTTGAGCTCCAAAACCGCCTAAAGGCGGGACTTGCTCCAACAGGCGGCCAACAGGGCACTTGCCCCATGAGCCCCCAGATGAAATGGCCCTGGGCGTCACCCGTGCGTCTCTCGATTCCTCCTTGATCTTTCCCGGCCGCGTGTCAGGGTCGGCGGATCCGGGGTCGAACTCGATGCGTTCGGCGCTGCCGACATCGAGTTTTCCCCGCGTTCCTCGCGTCCGAGTCCCCAATCCCGCTTTCAGATTATGCCATTCCCTACCCAGTTTTCAGCGATTTGCGCGCTTCCGGCAGTACTCTTTGCACTCCACAACGCCACGCCGCTCCACGCCGCGACCATCGCGCTCAATGAGTTCGTCTCCTCGAATGGAGAGACCATCGCCGACGAGGACGGCGATTTCGAGGATTGGATCGAGTTGTACAACCACGGTGACGATCCCGTCGACCTCGCCGGGTTCGGTATTTCCGACGACCCGTACGAACTCTCCCGGTGGATATTTCCCGCGGTGACGATCGAGCCGGGCGAATTCCTGATTGTCTGGGCATCGGGCAAGGACCGCGCCGGCAGCGGCGCGCCGCTGCACACCAACTTCCAGGTCTCCTCCGAGGGCGAGACGATCACCTTGACCGGTCCCGACGGGGTCGCCGTCGATGTCGTCGAGCCCGTGGCGCTGCCGCGCGATCATTCCTACGGCCGTGTTCCGGACGGCATCGGGGAGTGGCGATACTTCACCGAGCCGACTCCCGGCGCGGCGAACACCACCTCCGCCTTCGAAGCATGGCTCGAGCCGCCGGCATTTTCGCGCGAAGGCGGATTCCACACCGATGGATTCCTCCTGGAACTGAGCACCCGCTACCCGGATGCGACGATCCATTACACGCTCGACGGTTCCGAGCCCGATCCCGCACAGACTGGCACCACTACCTACACCTACAAGAACCAATACCCGGAGCGGCCGGGCGATCCGTTCGGGCCGCTGCTCACCGCGGAGATGGAAACCCGGGCCTACTCCGGCCCAATCGCCATTTACGATCGAACGCCGGAGCCGAATCGCTTCTCCATGAAGTCGACGACCGGCCACCGCAGTCCCTCCTACTTTCCGAAGAGCCCTATCTTCAAGGGAACAGTCGTGCGCGCCCGCGCCGTGCGGCCGGACGCGATCCCCAGCGACATCGCCACCCACACCTACTTCGTGACGCCCGAGGGGCGCGATCGATACAGCCTGCCGGTCCTCTCGGTCGCGATCCCCGGGAAGGCGCTCTACGACTACGAGCGCGGGATCGCGGTGTATGGGAAGGTCGGGGACGACTGGCGCGAGCAGAATCCGAACAGCACGACCGAGCTCTGGCGCACCTGGACTCGTCCTGGAAACTACGCGCGGACGGGCCGGGACTGGGAGTACCCGGGTCACCTCGAGATCTTCACCGCGGAAGAGGGGAGGGCGTTTGCCCAGAACCTCGGGATCCGGGTCCACGGCGGCGCCACCCGCGCCGCGGCCTTGAAAAGTCTCCGTTTCTACGCCCGGCGATCGTACGACACCGATAACATTGTTAATTACCCATTCTTCAACGACATTTTCGACATCTACGGGAATCCGGTCGATCGCTTCAAGCGGTTCATCACGCGGGGATCGGGACAGGATCACTCACGGTTCCGCTACCGCGACGCCTTTATGCAGGCCCTCGTGCGGCCGCTGGGGCTCGACGACCAGGGCGGGACGCCGGTGATCCACTTCATCAACGGCGAGTTCTGGGGCCACACGAACGTGCGGAAGCGGGTTGACCGCTACCTGATCGCCCACCGGCATCACATCGACCCCGACGACGTCGCGATACTGACCGCCAACGCTCGGGTCAAGGAAGGGGGCGGCTCCGACCGGATGGAGTACCTCTCGATGCGGAACCTCGCCGAGGGACACGACATGGCCGACCCGGCGCGATTCGAGGAGGTGGCCGACCAGATGGATATGGACAATTTCATCCTCTACAGTATGTCGGAGATCTACATCGACAACACCGATTGGGTGAACAACATCGACTACTGGCGCAAGCGCACCCCCGACCGGCGCCCCGGGGCGCCGCCCTCCCACGACGGCCGCTGGCGGTGGATCTTGTTCGACCTGGATCTCGGATTCGGACTCTACGGCGGCGGCGCCAACGCCGAGCGCGACAGCCTCGGGCGCCTGCTTGAGACCGAGAGCAGGCCCGGGGCAAGGCTCCTGCAGGAACTGATCGCCAATAAATGGTTCCGCAACCGCTTCATCAACGCATGCATGGACCACATTGCGACGACCTTCCAGCCCGACCGGATTGACGCGATGGTCGACGCGTTCAACGCGCCGATCGCCCCGTACCGCGACGGCGAACACCGAGAACGGTGGCCGGGGCTGATGGGCAGCGATCATGTCGCAGAGATCAAAGACTTCGGCGAGCGCCGCCCGGCGCATATGAAGCAGCACCTGAGGGAGCGGTTCAACCTCCCGGCGCCCGAGACCGTGACCTTCGACGTCGAAGGCGAGGGATCGATGCAGATCAACACGATCCACATCGACGCGCACACTCCCGGGCTCGCCAATCCGGTAAATCCGTTCCCCTTCTCGGCCGAATACTTCCCGACCGTTCCGGTCGAGGTGACGGCACACCCGCAGCCGGGTCACCGGTTTGCCGGCTGGGTCGAGCGCCCGGAGCATGACGAGGCCACGATCGCCGTCGAGCCGCACGCCGGGCTCCGCCTCACCGCGCGCTTCGA
Organism: Opitutales bacterium; assembly: GCA_007133065.1. Classification (GTDB taxonomy): domain Bacteria; phylum Verrucomicrobiota; class Verrucomicrobiia; order Opitutales; family Oceanipulchritudinaceae; genus SLNJ01. Next base: position 67,837 of record SLNJ01000017.1, on the reverse strand, counting down.
GGAGTCGCACGGCCGCCGCCTGCTGGCTTATTGGAATTTCAACGACACCGACCGGCTTTTCGAGCCGGCGTATACCGCCACGGGCAGCCTGATGGCCGTCGGCACCGGACCGGAGTCGGAGGTGACCGACGGGGGCGGCAACGGCTTTGTCGGGTCGAACTCCCGGGACGGCGACGCCCCCGGCCGGCACCTGCGGATCAACAATCCGATTGGGGCGACGGTGGAGCTTCGGCTCCCCACCACCGGCCACCGCGACCCGGTCCTCACCTACGAGACGCGGCGTTCTGGGAGCGGCGCCGGAGTCCAGCTCGTCGAGTTCAGCCGCGACGGGGTAATGTACGAGGAGTTCTTCGACTTCTCCGTGCACGACGACGATCCCGTGGTCCACCAATTCGATTTCAGCGGCGTCGCCGGGGCGGAGGACAACCCTTACTTTCGCGTGCGCATCTCCTTCCTGCAGGGCGCCGAGGGCGGGCTGGGCGGCAACAACCGCATCGACAACATAACCTTCGAGGCCGTGCCGATCTCCGGGGCTCCCGCGGTGGAGCACCGCTTCGGGTTGCCTGTCACCGGCGGGCGGATCGAGACGGGGGCGTACCTGGGGAGCCTGGATGTCGCGGACTCCCTCTGGGCGTTCAGCTATCGCCTGAACAACTGGATTTACCTCGACCCGATGCACGCCGACCTCAGCCGCGGGCACGGAAACTGGGCTTACGTGCTCAACCCCGGGGGCGACGGCGCGCGCTCCCCCGCGTCTTCAGCGGATCACCGTTACGGCTACCCCGTTGCGGATGCGATCATCGACACCGGTTCCTTTCTCGGACACCTGCACACTGAATTCGCGCCGTGGGTCTTCAACTACCGCCTGAGCAGCTGGATCTACCTGCCCGACCCCGGCGCCGATCTGCGCGCCGCGCCCGGGGCCTGGGTGTACCTGCCGCGCCCGCCGGATCCGGATGCGTTGACGGTATCGAGTGTATCGGTACAGAACATCACCTCCGATTCCGCGCAAATTACATGGACCACCAATCGTCCCGCGACCGGGCGCGTCCACTACGGCACCGACCCGGACCGGCTTCTGCAGGTGCGGGACGCCCCCGGCGGACCGGCGGCCGAGCACGCTGTGTCACTGACGGGATTGAGCCCGAACCGGACGCACTATTTCCGCGTCGTGTCGATCGATGCGTCCAACAACACAGCCGCCGGCGAACGCGCAAGCTTTCAGACCGAGCCTGTTCCCCTGCTTACGAACAGCGACTTCTCGTCGTTCGGTTCCGACGGGCTCGCGATCGACTGGAACCTGCTCGTCCACGGGCAGACTGATTACGTCCTTTCGGAGATCGCGAGCGAGACGGGGAGCGCGCAGCGGATCGAGATCCTGTCGGCCCCGAGCTGGGGGCTCGTCTTCTATCAGGAGCCGCCCTTTCAATCGGGGAGAGATTACGTGTGGACGATCCGCTACCGCGTCGACTCGGAGAACCCGATCAGCGCCACCGTATCGAACCCCCCGTTCGGGGAGGTCGCCTTTCGCGGATCGCTGCCGCCGACCGGCGGCGCCTGGGAGGAGGTCGTCTTCGAGTTCACCTGGGACAACCCGGAAGCGAACCAGCTCCGCGTCTCCAGCAGCTCCGAGGCGGATTTCGCGATTGACCACATGACGCTCGAGGAGGGGTGATCGCGATCGCCTTTTTCGAGCCGGCCGCCGCCCTGATCCCCGCGCTCTTCAGCGTCTGGCACGACAGAGCTACAGAACTTCAGAACGAGCACTCTGCCGACGGGCGACATGTCGCCTTCACGAAAGCGGCGTCGTGCCGCCGCACTCAGTTACGACGTCACGCATGCCCGGCCACTCGCGCCAGATGTCGGACATCACAGTCGGACCGTTCTCTTTTGCGTCGGCGTGTGCGAGCCGGAAGATCGCGGCGTACCGAATCTCCGGGCCGTAGTTCGGGGCCGCACCGTGGACGAGCTGGTGGTGGCTGAGGACCACATCACCGGCCTCCCCCGGATCTGGACGGGACCGTGCGGCAGCTCCTCGGCCGGCATCCCCTGCGCCAGGATTGCGGGATCGCGGCCCGGGTCGCTAAAGAATTCCTCGAAGAACCGGTGCAATAGGCAAGCCGGGAAACGGGAAAGCGACGCGGCCGCCTGCCACGCATGATACGCGGCAGTCGCATGCGTATCGCGAGGCGGGTCGAACAACGTTGCACAATCGGCGGGAATGGTCGAAAATCCACAGATGCTCGAGAGCCGCCTGCCAGAGACCGGGACCACGATTTTTGCGGTGATGTCGCGCCTCGCGCATGACTCGGGGGCGATCAACCTTTCCCAGGGGTTTCCGGATTTCCCCGTGGCGCCGGATCTGGTCGAGCGGGTCTACGCGGCGATGCGGGCTGGGCACAACCAATACGCACCGATGGCCGGGCACCCGCCGCTGCTCGAAGCGATCGCGGGGAAACTGGCCGGCGAGTACCGGTGTTCGGTGGATCCTGCGGAGGAGGTCACCATCACCGCCGGCGCGACCGAGGCGCTCTTTGCTGCGATCCTCGTGCTCACGCAGGCGGGGGACAGCGTGATCCTGTTCGATCCGGCGTACGATTCGTATGAGCCCGCCGTCCGCATGGCCGGGTGCGTGCCGGTCCGCGTGCCACTCGAATTTCCATCGTATTCCGTGCCATGGGACCGGGTTCGAGAGCAGATCAACGACCGGACACGCCTTCTTGTCCTGAACACCCCGCACAATCCGACCGGTACGATTCTCGCCGAGCGCGATATCCGGGAACTGGAGGAAATTGTGGAGCAAACCGGTGTAAGGGTGTTGGCCGACGAAGTTTACGAGCACCTGGTCTTTGATGAAGAGCGCCACCACAGCTTGCTGAGTCGTCCCGCTCTATGGGGACGATGCGCATCCGTCTTCTCCTTCGGAAAGACCTTTCACGCCACCGGCTGGAAGGTCGGTTACGCCGTGGCGGAGCGGTCGCTCACGCGCGAGATTCGCAAGGCACACCAGTTCATCACGTTCGCGGTCAACACACCGGTCCAGGTCGCGCTCGCCGAATATCTCGCCGAACCCGAACACTACCGCAGCCTGGCGGCGTCCTTTCAATCCCGCCGCGATTTGTTCCTGGAGCGGCTCGGGGATTCCGGATGGGCGCCGTTGCCGTGTGCCGGCACCTATTTCCAGTTGCTCTCATACGATGAGCAGAGCGATGAGCAGGACACCGATCTGGCGCTGCGGCTGATCCGCGAGCACGGGGTTGCCGCGATCCCGATCTCGGTCTTCTACAAAGACCCGACCGACCACCACGTCCTGCGCTTCTGCTTCGCAAAACGCGAGGAAACCCTCGTCGACGCAGCGGATCGCCTGCGTCAGGTGTGGTGATCCGCATCTCCGCCTCGCGCGATGCCACCACCGCGGAGGCCTGTTCGCGACCGTCAATTTAATGCGTTCCGGTTTGCAGCGGTCGCGAATTCCACTAGAGTGTTCGACTTCTACACGGCCCGGCGAATCCCGGGATTGCGAATCGAGTTTCCATTCAACCCAAGCCGCATTATGAGCCAGGCAGAGTCCTCCCACCGCCGCGTGGCGAAAACGCGAACCGGATTCAAGTTCAACACCGAATCCTCCACGGAGGGGGTGCGCACCTCCATCCTCAATCACCTGAAATACACGCTTGCGCGCGACCCGCACTCCGCCACGCGCCGCAACTGGTGGATCGCCGCCTGCCACGCCGTGCACGATCGCATTCTCGAACGGTTCATCGCCACGATGGCCGAGCACAATCAAAAGCAGTCGCGCCGCGTGTACTTCCTGTCGCTCGAGTATCTGATGGGGCGCCTCTTCCTGAACAACATCCACAACGTGGGCCTGTACGAACCGGTTCGTGCCGCTCTTTCGGATCTCGGGATCGATCTCGCGACCCTCGCCGAAGAGGAAGAGGACATGGGCCTTGGCAACGGCGGGCTGGGCCGTCTGGCCGCCTGCTTTCTCGACTCGCTCGCGACACTCGAGATCCCGGCGGTCGGATATGGAATCCGGTACGAATTCGGCCTTTTTCGGCAGGAGTTTCAGAATGGGCGCCAGGTCGAACACCCGGACAACTGGTGCACCTTCGGCAACCCATGGGAGGTGGTGCGCCCCGAGTATTCCAAGCGCGTCAAGCTCTATGGCCGGGTCGAAACCCACTTCGACGACCGCGGCAATCCATTCCCGCGCTGGATCGAGACCCGCGACATCATCGGGGTTCCCTACGACATCCCGATCTGCGGCTATGGCGCGAAAACCGTCAACTTTCTCCGGCTCTGGGAATCGCGCGCATCCCAGGAGTTCGACTTCAATGTCTTCAATGAAGGCGGTTACGTGGAAGCGGTCCGGGAAAAGGCCATGGGCGAAACGTTTTCGAAGGTGCTCTATCCCAATGACAATACGGCAATCGGCAAGGAGCTGCGCCTCGTCCAGCAATATTTCTTCGTCTCCTGCAGTCTGCAGGACATCTTGCGGCGCTTCCGCAAGAGGAACGGCGGATGGGAGGCATTTCCCGATAAGGTGGCGATCCAGCTCAACGACACCCACCCCTCGATCGCGATAGCCGAGTCGATGCGGATTTTTGTGGACGAGGAGCATCTCCTGTGGGAGCAGGCATGGGAGATCACCCGCAAGATCCACTCCTACACCAATCACACGCTCCTGCCCGAGGCGCTCGAGAAATGGAGCGTCCCGCTCCTTGAAAAAGTCCTCCCCCGCCACCTTGAGATCATCTTCGAGATCAACCGTCGATTCCTCGAGGAGGAGGTGGAGGTTCGCTGGCCCGGCGATGTGGACCGCAAACGGGACTTCTCGATCATCGAGGAGGGTTCGCCGAAGATGGTACGCATGGCCTATCTTTCCGTAGTCGGAAGCCACACCATCAACGGCGTTGCGAAGCTTCACACGCAGCTGATCGAGTCCCGCCTCCTGCCCCAATTCTACGAGCTCTATCCCGATCGCTTCCAAAACAAGACCAACGGCATCACCCCCCGCCGCTGGCTGAAGGTCTGCAACCCGCGACTGAGCGCTCTGATCTCCGACACGATCGGATCGGACTGGCCGATGGATCTCGAACGCCTGCAAGAGCTCGATCAATGGGCGGATGACCCGGGGTTCCAGAAGGCGTTCATCGAGGCCAAACACGAGAACAAGCGCACCCTCGCTTCGCTCATTCTCGACCAGACCGGGATCACCGTCGCGCCGGACGCCCTATTCGACGTCCAGATCAAGCGGCTGCACGAGTACAAGCGTCAGCACCTCAACCTCCTCCACATTCTTAGCCTGTACCGCCGGATCCTGCAGGATCCGGAAGCGGACATCCATCCGAGGGTTTTCATTTTCGGGGCGAAGGCGGCGCCGGGGTACCAGCTTGCCAAGACGATCATCCACGCGATCAACGCCGTCGGAGCGCGAATCAACACCGATCCTGCGGTAAAAGACCGCCTGAAAGTCGTCTTCCTCCCCAACTACTCGGTCACCGTTGCCGAGCAGATCATCCCGGCGGCCGATCTCAGCGAGCAGATCTCTACGGCGGGGAAGGAAGCCTCGGGGACTGGAAACATGAAGCTCGCCCTCAACGGCGCCCCGACCATCGGCACGCTCGACGGCGCCAATATCGAGATTCGCGAGGAGGTGGGCGAAGAGAATTTCTTTCTCTTCGGGATGACCGTCGACGAAGTCGAAGCAATGGGCGCCCGCGGGTACAATCCCTACGACACCTACTTCGAGAGCGAGGAGCTCCGCAATGTCGTCGACTGGCTCGGTTCGAGCTTCTTCACGCCTGACGATCCGGAAGCGCTTTACCCGATCAAGCACAGCCTGCTGCAGGGCGGCGATCCCTTCTTCGTGCTCGCCGACTACGCGTCGTACTGCGACACACAGGCGACCGTGGACGCAGCCTACCGCGATCGCTCGAAATGGGCGAAGATGGCGATCCACAACTGCGCCCGCGCGGGGAAATTCTCAAGTGATCGCACGATCCGGGAATACGCACGCGATATCTGGAACATCGAATCCGTTCCAGTCCCGCTCTTCGAATGACTTTCGAGCCATCAACGAATCACCCTCCGCACCTGATGTTCAAAGGAACCCGTGCCGGGCTCGTTCTGTCGCTTGCAGGAACATGATGAATAAATTGCGGAACCAGTGTGGCTTCCCGCCCATGCTGCTGATTCTCACGACCACGCTCCTCGGGTCCGTCCTGGCCAGCGCCGGAAACCCCGCTTTTGTTGCGGACGACTCCCCCCCATTCACCCCGGGAGAGGCGTTTACCTTTCAGATTCGATGGGGACTCCTGAAGGTGGGGGAAGCCACGCTCGGCATCCGCGGGCCGGTCGACTTTGACGGGGCTCCCGCCTACCACATCTTCCACAGCGCGCGCACCCGCGGGTTTGTCGACGCCTTCTACCGAGTACGCAACCAAGTGGACAGCTTCATGAGTCTCGACGGAGAGCGGGCGCTCCACTATACGAAAGAGCAGCGCGAGGGCCGGAGCGAGCGCGATGTCGTCGTATACTTTGACTGGGACGAACACACCGCGAAATACACCGACGGCGATCACTCGGAAGAGCCCGTCGATATCGACCCGAATACCCACGATCCGCTCTCCATCGTCTACGCCGCACGGTATCTCCCATTCGAGCAAGGGGTGACCTACTCCATTCCCGTCTCCGACGGACGACGGTTCTTCCTCGCTGAGCTGACCGTCACCGACCGCGACGAAATCAAGACAAAGGTTGGAACCTTCGACGCCATCCTGGTCGAGGCCGATACCAAGGATCTGGGTGGAGTCTTCGAGCGAAGCGGGGATAACACGATCCGCTTCTGGGTCTCCAACGACGATCGCCGCCTCCCTTTGATGATGATAAGCCGGGTGAGTATCGGCAGCTTCCGCGCCGAGCTGATCGCAATCGATCATCTCGACGAATGAACCACTCCTTCAACGTGTCAGTCCATCCCAGGGCGGGACACCCTGAATGGGGCCGGAATCGCGTGCGATCCAGCGGCGGGCCAGCCGCCGCCGCCTCTGGGATCATTCAAACCCTGGGAGAAAGTCGGCTTCGGCCTCGAAGAGCTCGAGCGTCATCCTCTTAATCTCCTCGGGGGAACAGACGGTGGCGCAAAGCGGATCGAGCATCAGCGCGTGGATCGCCTTTTCGACGCTCTTCTCGATTGCGGCTTGGGCTCCGAGATCGAACATCGACATATTCGAATTGCAGATCGCGGCCATTTGCGGCGGCAGCGCCCCGAATCGTGTGGGGGCGACACCGTTTCGGTCGACCAGGCACGCCACCTCGACGCATCCGTCATCCGGCAGGTTCGAGATCAGGCGGCCGCCGTTGCCGGCACGGTTGTAGACATTCCCATGGATCCGCCATGGACTGTTCTTTTCCCGTGCCTCAATAATCCAGGAGGCGTATTCAAAGCTGCGATCGTGCAGCGGGGTCTCCTTCTTTTTCAACATTTCTGCACGATTCTGATCTGCGCTCGCGCGCCACTGCGGCCAGTTGTTCGCGTAGAACGACGACTCCCCGTCGTAGCGCGGCCGGGTATATCGTTTCAGCAGATCGTCGCGTTTGCGGTAATACGGGAGGTACTCCGAGAGATGGCCGCTCGACTCGGTAATGAACGCGCCGAAATGCAGCGCCATATCCTTGCGCACGAGGTCGCGGTCCCGCGCCTCCTTCTCCTGTCCAGGGATCCGGCCGGCAACATCTCGGGCCCACCGCTGCTTCAACCGCGGATACAGGTCTTTGCCGCGATGCTCGAGCTTCGTGAACCACGCGAGGTGGTTGATACCCGCGCATTCCCACTCCAACTCTTCGTATGGGACATCCGCCCACCGCGCCAGCAACTGGCTGGTTCCCTGTACCGAGTGACACAACCCCAACACCGGCATGGATGAACTCCGATAGCTGGCCAGGCACATCATGTTCATCGGATTCGTATAGTTCAGCACCAGAGCCCGCGGGCAATGCTCCTCGATGTCCCGCAGGATTTCGAGCCAGACCGGAATCGTCCGCAATCCCTTAAACAAGCCTCCAGGCCCGATGGTGTCCCCGATACACTGGTCGACCCCGTACTTGGCGGGTATGTCGTTGTCGAAGCGGACACATTCGACGCCGCTGACCTCGATGCAACTGATGATGTAGTCTGTCCCGCGCAACACCCGCGTGCGCTCTGTCGACGCCTGCACCGTCCACCGGTCCGCGCCGCGCTCCGCCGCAACCCGCTCGACCAGCTCCTTCATCTGGCGCAATCGCTTACGGTCCACATCGACCAGGGCTATTCGTCCGCCCTGGTTTCCGGGAATGTTCATGATATCGTTGGCCAGGCGGAGCGTGAACGTACTGCCCGCGCCGAGGATCGTCACCTTGATCGGCCGATCGCACTGGCCCGGCATTCCCTGCTCGCGCGCCGATTTCGTATGTTCGGCGTGCCCGAGATCTGATTTCTTAGTTCGAGCCATCATCGTATGGGCAAGCCATGCGGGCGTGCACCGGAATGACAAGCGCTAAATGCACAAGCCCTGCAACCAACAACCGCGCCACAGGTGGACCAGCATTTGACAGATCGTCCCCCGCCCGATTTGATACGCCTTTCGCTCGCCCGAACATGACGCGATCCCACATATCCCGGCACCTGTCCCGCACGCACAACGTGCGGACTGCCGCACGTGCGCTGATCATCCGGGATGGACGGCTCCTCGCGATCGCCATGCGCAACCACAACGGGCGCTTCTACATTCTCCCCGGAGGCGGCCAGTGTGCCGGAGAGACGCTGCCGCAGACGATCCTTCGCGAATGCCGCGAAGAGCTCGGCTGTCTGGTCATTGTCCGGAGACTCCTTTTCGTCCGGGAGTACATCGGGAAAAACCACCGCTTCTCGCCCGATCATCACTCATTTCACCAGCTCGAAGCGGTCTTCCGCTGCGAACTGGCCGAAGGCGACGAGGTGCTGCTTCAGCGCCAGCACGACGCCATGCAGGAAGGGGTCCACTGGCTCGAACTCGACCGGCTCGATGAGTACCCGTTTTTCCCGAAACACATCAAGGCCTTCTTCCGCGACGGCGACATCGAAGTCGACTCGACCTACCTCGGCGACATCAATTAAGCTGCCGTGCCGGGCGCGGGCGGATGGTCACGGCTCGTACGTGTGCGCTGAGAGCGCGGGGGTTATCGCCTCGCGGAACGCATCCATGGACTCGACCGCGCCAAGCGCGAGCAGCTGGTACCCGATATTGCCGACCGAAGTGCCTTCCAGTTGGTAGGAGACCACCGGGACGCCGGCGAACTCCGCGGTGCGCCGGCAGAGCAATTGGTTCTTGGAACCGCCCCCGACGATCACGATCCGCTCGAAGCGCTCGCCGTAAATCGTCTCATAGCGTTCCTTGGTTTCGGCCATGGAATGGGCCAGGGAGTCGCAGATGAGACGGGTGTAGCCCGCGAGCGATTCCGGCGCGGGCGCTCCCTTGTCGCGCAGATGCCGGTCGATCGCCTCCTGCATATTCGCGGGGTTGAAGAACGCCGGGGCGGACGTCTCAATCAGGACATCGGGAGGGGGCACCTCGCCGGCCGCGGCGATCAGCTTCGTCCACTCCGAGTCCGAAGCGGGACGTTCCTCAAACAAGGGCAGCAGCTGCTCCAACAACCACAGGCCCATCAGGTTCTTACAGGGACGGTATCCGCCATCTCCACACCGCTCGTTGGAGATTCCGAGTTCGAACGCCGCATCACCGAGCAGCGGCCGCGGGGTGCGCGCGCCGGCGAGCAACCATGTGCCGCTGCTCACGATCATCTCCCCTCCGGTGCCCGGGATTGCCTCAAAAGCGCAGGAGGTATCATGCCCGGGAACCAGCGCCACCTGCAGCTCCCCGGGAGCTTCCAGCGCGCTCACCGGACCGAGCAGGCGACCCGCGCATTCCGGCTCCGAGAACCACCGCCGCGGCACCCCGAAATACTTCAGCGCTTCTTCCGAGTAGGATGTACCCCGCACGTCGAGCAACTGGGAGCTGCTCACGACGCTGAACTCGTTCACCATTTCTCCGGACAAGAGGAAGTTGAAATAGTCCGGCAGAAACAAGACCCGGTCGACCATCTCGACGAGTTGGGGGAACGCCTCAATCGACTCCGCCAGCTGGAGCCCCGTGTTGAACGTGATCAGCGGCAGACCCGTCCACTCATAAAGGGAACGGTCCTCGCCGGCCGCCTGGATCCGCTCGAACATGGCCTCCGTCCGGGTATCGCGATAGGCGTGCACCGGGAAGGCCAGGCGGCCGGCCTTATTCAACATGGCGTGATCGACCGCCCACGTGTCCACGCCGCAGGAACGCAACTCCGGGAAGGCTTTCAGGGAGCTGCTCAGCCCCTGTTTCACCTCGTTAAACAAGTTCCCGACCTCCCAGTAGCTGTTCCGATTCAGTGTTCGGAACCCGTTCGAAAACCGGTGGGTCTCGGTCAATTCCAAGCCGTTTGCGCCGTAGCGCCCGACGATGACGCGGCCGCTGCTCGCGCCCAGATCAATCGCTGCAACTGTGGTTTCTTTCATCGTAAATTCAGCCGTTTCGCGTTTACGGGCAAACGCTAAACGGCTGAATTTACGATCACAATACCAATCATGGCTCCTCTTTCGCCGACGGGATCGGCACCCTTTCATAGTTGCTCCCCGCAGCGCGCATGGCCCGAAGGATCCGTGCATCCGGCTCGCCTGTTCCAACGATCGACACGGCGGGGCCGAACCCGCTCGCCAGGTACAGCGCACGTTTTCCGAATTTGGTATGGTCGACTGCGAAAACCGTCTGGTCCGCCGCGCGGATCATCCGTTTCTGGTAGGCGACCAGCATGGCGTTCGTGTTCCATATTCCCTCCTCGGTAAGACCGCCCGTCCCGAGGATGGCGAGGTCCGCATGCATCTCCGCCAGTGTCGATTCACACGCCGGTCCGTACAGCACGCCAAGACGGTTGTAGACCGTTCCGCCGGTCACGATCGTCTCGGAAGAGGAGACTTCGTTGAATAATGCGGCGATCGGAAGCGAGTTGGTGATCACGATGATGCGCTTCCCGACGAGCTGACGCGCCACCGCGTAGGTGGAGGTTCCGCCGTCCAGCATGACGGTCATGCCTGGGTGGATACGCGAGACGATCTGCTCTGCGATGGCGTATTTTGCGGCGCTTTGCCGATCATCCTGGACGATAAAATCATATCCCGCGGGCTCGTCATCCGCCGCGACGTAACTGGCGCCGCCGTGGTGCCGCCGCACCATCCCCTGCGACTCGAGCTCATTGAGGGACCGCCGCACGGTGGAGAGACTGGTCTCGAATCTCCGTGCCAGGGTTCCCAGGTCCGCGTACTTGCGCTCGCGCAGGAACTCAGCCATCAGCTCGAGCCGCTGTTTGTTTGTGATTGCCATCAGATTCGAGGTTGGCACCGATCGTGGCGCCGGCAGTCCGAATGGGCGGGCCGCAGGCCACACGCCGACGCTGAGTTTAGCCGTTTCATGGATCCCTTCTCTCACACGGTTGGCGAACCGGGATCCACGGGACTAGAAAGCGCTGCCGTCCGACCGTGTGCCGCAAAAAGCGACATCGATCCCCAGCTCCCGGGCCATCGCCGCCTTCGTGTAGAGGCAGAGATCGGCCGTTTCCGCGTTCTTGGCGTATGCCACCTGAACGTGGTTGGCCTTGTGTCGGCCCATCATCTGGTCGCGGGAGACACCGTAGGTCACGGCATGCATGATCGGCCACTCCGGCGTCGTCTCCTCCCAGCGGCGTTCGGTTTCACGCTTCGGCAGCTTCACGACCCTGGCTCTTCCGATATCCATTTTCAGCCGGTTCTTCTCGACATAGATGCGGCTCCAGACGATTTCACCCGGTCGCGCTACGCCCTTGCACGTGGCCCCTCCCTTGCGAAAGTACATGGGCGGCTGGCGTTCCCCGGAACTGCCGCGGTAGCCGCCGATATGGTGTGCCGGAGGCGCACCGCCGCTGATGAGGAACACCCAGATGAACTCGTTCTTATGCGTCCCACTGGCATCGACGTCCCCCCAGCGCAGATCGTGCAAGGTATTCTCGGGCGGCTGTTCAAGCGCCTCGTGAACCCGTTGCGTGAGGATGCCATCCAGGCCCGCGCATTCGTCGACTTCATTGAAATGGGTGAACGGACGTCCCGGTTTGACCACGAACCCGGCGTGGCTCTTGACCGGCGGGCGGATGCTGTTGTTGAGCATGGCCTCCACCAGGTCGGAGGCGGGAACCAGATCCTTCAAGCCTTGTTGGTACTGGATTCCGATCGCATCACACCCGAACGTGTCCCCGATCCGCAGGGCGGCGATGTACATCTTGCACTGCTCCAGCACCTGCTCCTCCGTCAACTCGGTGGCGTCGTCCTCGCCCAGTTCAAAGGTAAACCCCTTCTTCAGCAGCCAGTTGTAAACGCGCCGCGCCTCACGGTCGGAGGTTTGGGTCATTTCATAGTAGAGGGCGCTCTGGGAGAGCCGCTCCTTGTAAACTCCCAGCGGAAACAGCAGCTCATCCGGGATGATCGCGTTGTACATCCCCATGCACCCCTCGTCAAACACCCCCATAATCGCCTTGGTGGCGCGCAGTTCGCCCGCCAGTTCCTCGCCCAGGACCTGCGCCTGTTCCGGTATCGTTCCTTTGGCGATCGGTGTGACGTGGGTGGCGCGGTGTTGAACCTTGCCCTTTTCAAGCCACTTACGCAGGTTCTCGAGGAAGAATTCGTCGTCGAAGTTCTCACTCCACAGTGTGGAGTACGAGACTCCCGCCTTGCTCAGGCTGCCGTTGAGATTCAGCACCCCCACGAGGCCGGGCCAGGTTCCGGACCAGTTTGCGATCGTGAGAATCGGACCCTTGTGCTCGATCAACCCGGGAAGAATGTGGTGGCTGTACTGCCAGACGCTCTCGGCCACCACCAAGGGGGCTTCATTGTCGATCCGCAGGAAGGTATCCATCCCCTCGCGCTGGCTCGAGATAAACCCGTGTTTCTCCTTCCGGTTGTATGGGTGCGCCCGCTCCAGGGAGACGCCCAGCTCCTCGAAGACCGCACCGAGTTTGTTCTCCATTTCCTCCTGGGCCGGCCAGCAGACCTGATTGGCGGACAGGCGCAGGTCTCCGTTGGCGATCAGCAGGACCGAGTTCGATGGAACATTCAGATTCGGCATTTGCCGGAAAGTATGCATCCGTGCCGGAACCTTCTGCAATCAAAATAACCGGATGGCACCGCGGCCCACCGCAATTTCGTGGATGACATCGCACCGGTTTCACCCCAGAGTGGCGGCGTGACTGCACCATCTCAAGACGCGTCATCGGCCGGTGATCCCTTCGATCCGGTCGAGGAGGCCATCGCGGAAATCGCCGCCGGCCGGCTTGTCATCGTGACCGACGATGAGGGCCGGGAGAACGAAGGCGATCTCATCATGGCCGCCTCCCTGGCGACGCCGGAGACCGTCAACATGATGATCCGGTACGGGAGCGGGATCGTTTGCGTGCCGACGACCGAGGCCCAGCTCCGCCGCCTCAACCTGCAACCGATGGTACCGCACAACCGGGAATCGATGCGCACCGACTTCACCGCGTCGGTCGACGCGGCCGAAGGGATTTCCACCGGGATCAGCGCCCCCGACCGCACCCGAACGATCCGGATTGTCGCCGACCCGACCGCCACTCCGGATCAACTGGTTCAGCCCGGGCACGTATTCCCGTTGCGGGGGCGACCCGGCGGGGTTCTCGAACGCGCCGGCCATACCGAGGCCGCCGTCGATCTTGCACGCCTGGCGGGTCTACCGCCGGCCGGAGTTCTCTGCGAGATCGTCAACGACGACGGCAGCGTGGCGCGCCTGCCGGAGCTCATCGAGTTCAAGAACCGACACGGGTTGAAAATAATCTCCATCGCCGCTTTGATCGAGTTCCGGCACCAGCGCGAACAGTTGATCGAGCGCGTCCACGAACAGCCGTTCCGGCACGAACACGGCGAATTCCGGCTCCACACCTTTCGCAGCACAGTGGACGGAACGCTCCACTATGCGCTCTCCCTCGGCACTCCCGACCCCAACCCGACCCTGGTACGGGTCCACGGCGAGAACGTGTTGCGCGACGTATTCGGCCCGCGCGGCGGCGAGGGAAGCGATGTTGTTGCCACCGCGCTCCGACGGATCGCCGAAGAGGGGCGGGGGGTATTCCTCTACATGAGTCGCCCCTGCTCCGGAACCGCGATGCGCCGTGCGCTTGAGACGTCCGATCTCGGCGAGTCCAGGGGGCTCACCGCCGCCCCGATGGATTTTCGTGCCTACGGCATTGGAGCCCAGATTCTGTGCGCTCTCGGTCTCCGAAGCATCCGGTTGCTCTCCTCCTCCCGCCGGAATGTCGTCGGCCTCGAGGGGTACGGCCTGGAGATCGTGGAGCAGATTCCCCTTCTCAACCCGGGATCCCCGGCTTCGCAAAACCCGATTCGGATGTAATTGTATATCCGTAACTTAGTTCGGGAGCACAAGATTTCAGGAACCCTCTTCCCGCCGGTCTGTCATACATGGTTGCAAGCAACCTTCTGGCAAAGCGATAGGCTAATCGGGACGAGAGAGCCCGAGAGTTAAGACAGCGACAGAATAAGGGTTGGATCCGACAGTATCACAACCCGTTTACGGTCGCCTTCCTCCCCCCGGGAAGGCGGCCTTTTTTTTGCATCAACTTCCGGCTGGAACCTCGTCATCCTCCAACCCGAACACCGCCCGCACGTAGTGATCGACGGAGAATGGCTGGAGATCGTCCGATCCCTCGCCGAGGCCGACGAAATAGATTGGAAGCTGCAGTTCACGGTGGATTCCGGCCAGCGCCCCGCCGCGGCTTGTCCCGTCCAGCTTGGTTATGATCAGGCCGGTGAGGGAGAACGCGTTGTGGAAGACCCGCGCCTGCTCGATCGAGTTGCTTCCGATAGACCCGTCCAGGACGAGCCAGCGATGATGCGGTGCGGCCTCATCCTGTTTCTGCAGCACCCGCCGAATCTTCTTCAGCTCCTCCATCAGGTTGCCCTTCGTGTGGAGCCGGCCTGCGGTATCGAGGATCAGCACGTCGCAATCCCGACTGTCGGCGGCCTGGTAGGCATCGAAGGCGACGGCCGCCGCATCGGCACCATGGTGACTGGAAACCAAAGGGAGGTCGAGCCGCTGCGCCCAGGTGACGATCTGCTCGTTTGCAGCCGCGCGAAAGGTGTCGCAAGCGCCCAGCAGCGTCGATCGGCCCTCTTCCCTGAAATAATGCCCGAGCTTGGCGGCGGTGGTGGTCTTGCCCGATCCGTTGACCCCGATCAGAGCGATGACCTCGGGATGATGGCTGCCGAGTTCCAGGGGGACTTCCGCTCCGCCGAGGAGGGAACGCAGGACTTCGGCGCCGATCCGCGCGGCGTCGAGCCCGCGCAGCTCACGGTTCGCCCGGAAGGCTGCCTGGATCTGGTCCAGAATTGCCTCGGTTGTTTCGACTCCGAAGTCGGCGCCATAGAGCGCTTCCTCCAGCTCCCCCAGCGAAGCGGCGTCGAGCTGTTTCGCCCCGAACACACCGCCGACCTTGCCAAACGCCTTGTGAAACGTCGGCGTTGTGCGGCGCAATCCCTCCCTGAACTTCTTGAACAATCCCTTCATACTGAATAACTCGCGCTCGTGAAACGTCCCGCTGCCGCGCTCCGGAGGCGTACGCCGGTTACGAAAGTCCCCCCGCGGAGGGCTCGCGCATCGGGCGATCGATTTCCTGTTTGTACTGGTCCAGAATTCCGTTGATGAACCGCTTGGCATCCGGAATTGAAAAAGCCTTGGCGAGGTCGATCGCCTCGTTAATCGACACGATCGGAGGAATGTCGGATCGGAATCTCAGTTCGAACACGGCCAGCCGGAGTATCGCGAGGTCGATCCGGGCAATCCTGTTGAAGTCCCAATTGCGCGCATACTTCCGGATCGTTCCGTCAATCTCCTCGACATGGTCGATCACACCCAGGACGAGTTCCTCGGCGAAGCTGAAAAAATCGCGCGGCCGCTCCTGGCGTTCGAAGAACGAACGGATCTCATCGTGCAGATTCCCCGGCGTGTTGGCCGCCCACATGTAGAGAAACTGGATCGCCGCCACGCGATTCTCCCGTCGCATGCTCATGATCGCCAAGGGGGCTGATCGTCGTCCGGATCCTCGTTCTCCAAGTCCTTCAGACACTCGAAATCGCTGCATTTCATCTCCTCGAACCCGGAGTCAATCCGTCCCTCCAGCGAAGACTTCACCGCGGCCATCTTGAGTGCTGCCAAGGCAAACTCCCGGCCCCGGTCGATCTGCCCGCCGCACCGCGCCTCCACCTCGCGCGGGGAATTTGCTGTAATGATGCCGTTAATGATCGGGACCTCGGACTCCGTCCCGGCTCGCATCAAAGCCTGGGCGGTGGTGTACGCGATCACCTCGTGGTGGCTCGTCTCGCCGGCGACCACAACCCCGAGGGCAATCAAACAGTCGAACTCGCCCGTCTCAGCCAGCATGTGGGCGGCGTACGGCACCTCATTCGACCCGGGCACGCGGATCGTTTCGATCGCATCCGCGGCAACACCCGCTTCATGCAATGTTTCCAGAACACGACCGAGCAGCGTGTCGACCTGCCGCTGGTTGTAGCACGCCGCGACAATTGCAAACCGCATACCCTGCGGATCGATACGCGTAAAATCGGGATGGTCCTGGCTCATGAAACCCTGCAATCTGAGATTGAGATCCGTGTGAGTCAATGTATTCCCCACTCGCACGGAGCGGGCGACCGGCGGTGGGATATTCGCCAAGGGCGGAGGTCCGCCTACCGCTCTTCGTCGCCGTCATCCGTCCGCTCGTCCTCCGCAATACGTTTCAACAGGGCGCGGTCATAGGCGACACGCTCGCGCGTGCTCATCGTGGACAACACCTTGCGTTCCGCACGGCGCTCTTCAGCTGTCAGGGAGGCCCAGCGTTCGCGAAGCTGCGCTCGTTCGCCGGCGGAAAGGCGGTCGAGGCGCGATGAAAGCGCCTGGCGATCCTCCGGTTGCATCCTGAAATATCGCTCCAATCGCTGCTGCAACTGCGATCGCTCTTCCTCCGACATGCGTTCGATGCTTTCGATCGTCGTGCGCATCCGGGCGAGTTTCTCAGGCGGCAAGCGCAGGAACCGCTCGAGCATCCGCAGGCGCTGCTGCATCTCTTCGGGAGAGGGGAGCTCCTCCGGGGGCGGGGGGGGTGTTTCGGGCGGCGCCTCCGGCCGCGACTGCATAACCTCGTCGGGAAGCGGGGGCGGGGGCGGAGGCGGATCCTCGACCTCTGAAGCCGCAGCGACCCATCCGCCCAGCACCAGCGATGCAGCTGCGAGCATCGCGCCCTTCGTGAAAGCGCCGAGCGAACGAACGGATGATTGAGCACGTCTCATCGGGACATCAGGGCCAATGCCTGGAAGGCCTCATCTTCGAGCAACGGTTCGGCCCCCTCGAGAGCCTCCGAGAGCAGTATGAGTTCGTACATCAACGCCTCATCCGACACCGCCGCGCGACCGGCGACGCGATCCGATTCGTGGGCGTGGTCCATGCTGACGGCTACCGGAGCCAACCCCGGATCGGCCGGAGCGGAGTCATCGACACGTTCGAGCGCGAGTGCGGCGGACAGAGCGATAGCGGCGGCCGCGGCCGCGGCCATGCCAACCCGGCGAAGACGGCGCGCGCGGCGCACGGACCGATGAATACACCGCATCGTCCGCTCGGAGAAATCCTCCGGCACGGCGATCGGCTGCGCCTGCAAGAGCGTGTCCAGGCACGTCTCGTGCGCCTGCAGTTCGGCGTCCTTCCGGATCTGCTCCAGCACGCGTGCGGTAAACGCAGACCGCGCTTGAACGGGCATTGCCGCGAGCAGGGCATCGAGTTTCCCGGAGATCTCGGGAGTGTTGTCGTCTTGTCTATTCACAGAAGGTCTCTCAGCAATTCACGGAGGGTCTGACGCCCGCGAAAAATCCAGGTCTTTACCGCGCTCTCCGAACTCCCGAGAACCTCGGCAATCTCGGCGTAACTCAACTCCTGCTGTTTGTACAGCAGGAGTGCCGTGCGCTGGTTTTCAGGAAGCCCGGCCAAAGCATGATGAAAGGACTCCTCAATCTCCATGCTGCGCATCACACTATCGTCAGAATCCACCGCGTGAAGTTCCGCGGGATCGACCAGCTGCAACGGTTTGCGCTGGTGCTTCCGATACGCATTGATCAACAGGCGCCGGGCAATCTGAAACAGGTACGTCGAGAACTTCGCTGTCGGCCGATACCTCGGCGCCGCGCGGTGGACGCGCACAAATACCGTCATCGCCAGCTCTTCCGCCTCCTCGTACGACCCGAGTGAGCGGTAGAAAAAATTGATCAGCGGGGTCTTCCAGCGCTCGATCAACATGGCGAGCGCAGCGTCATCCCCCCGCCCCACTTTAAGCATGAGGGCGGCGTCAATATCGATTTCACGATCGGTCGTACGGGACGGCGAATCCGCCATACCATACAGGGGTAGCGCAATGGCCGGTAAATGCCAAGCCGTAGCTGCAGCCGCCGTGTTGTTTCCGGTGAACACATTCCGGTAAACCCCGGCCGGAGGGGAAAAGTTGCGCGCAACGTCTCGATTTGACGCGGGCGGAGGGGGTCAATAGTTCCTCGCGATGCCAAGGTAACTCAGGAGCCACAGCTCCTTCCAGACCCGGTAGCGTCCTTCCCGGGTGATCTTGCCGTGTTCCTCTCTCTGCTCGTATGGAGTCAGAAATCCCATCTCCGAGTTCACCCGCTCAAGCACCGCCTGTTGGTGATTCAGGTCCTCCACCGGCTCGGACGTGAACGGCTCGAATGAGGTCACGAACGCATCCATCCGTTCCATGTGCCGGCGGACGAGCGCCTCGACCGACCGCATCCAGGGGCGCCGCTCCAAGTGCCAGTTTTCCGGATAGAATCCACCGAACGGAAGGAAGAAATTATCGGTGATCAGGCGGTGCCCCTCAGGGTCTACGGAGGTGACCGAACAGCAATCGGTCACATTGGCGTTGCGGTGCGGCAGGAAGACGATCTGGAGCCGTATGGTTTTCGCGTCGTTTTCGAATACCGACGACCGAAGCAGCACGTGATCCTCCACGACCGCGACGAGTCCGGCGCGGCGTTTAAACTTCCGGCGACGCAACCAGTCTCGCAACGCGATATAGCGTTTCTGGTTCGGCCATTCATCACCGTCCTTGTTCTCCCGATATCGCGGGAACAGCGGCAACGAACTCTTGCTCAACGCGTCGATGGCAAACCAGTTGTACCCCGTTTCGAGCACGAACCAGCCCAGGAAACCGATGGACATCAAAACCCAGAACGGTCGGTGGATCAATCCGGTGTATTCGAGCGCAACCGCTAAAAAATAAGCCGCGACAATCCACCGCAGCCACCGCACCAGGATCGCCCCGTTCGGCGAACCCACCCGAGCGTTCACCAAAATCAGCACAATGGCCAGTAACGCCATAGCGGGGATCGCAACCCCACCCGTGAACTCGAGCCAGCCCTCCACAATCCATCCTGGAAATCCGCCCGCAGACTAGTTCAGCCGGAGCGGCATGATGACGCAAAGAAAGTTGTCCGGAGTTCGAAAGGCGCCGGGACTCAGCTCATCCTTGAACTCAAAAATGACTTCGTCCCGGGTCAACGCCTTCAGAGGGTCCATCATGAATCCCGGGTTGAACGCCACGCTGACGTCGGGGCCATCGTACTCAACCGCCAGCGAGTCGCTTGACTCACCGAATTCTGAACTCGAACTCGAGACCTCAAGCCTGTTATTTGCGATCCGCACCTTCACCGAGTTGTTCTTGTCACTTGCCACCAGGGATGCCCGGCGGACGCAGTTTGCAAGGCTCTCCCGGTTGACCTTGATGTGCAGATCTGTCTCCTTCGGGATCACTTGGCGGTAGTTCGGATAGCTCCCTTCGACCGTTTTCGATACCAAGTAGATCGAATCCATCAGACCGCCGCCGTCCTCGCCGGACGTCCCGATCTCAAACGCCGCTTGCCGGTCGTTGAACGAGATCTGCACCGTCTCGCCCTGGTTGAGCAATCGCTCCACCTCGGCCACCGTTTTCGCCGGCAGGATCAGGCTCCCCGCATTCTCCTCTGTGACCTCGACCTCACGCGAGATCACCGCGAGGCGTCGCCCATCGGTCGCAGCAAGAGTCAGCTTGTCGTCGGAAAAGGAGAAATACACCCCGTTCATAATGAAACGGGATTCATCGGTCGACTGGGCGTAGGAGACACTCTTGAGCATTCGCGCGAGATCCGCCTGGCTGAGGACGAAACTGTGCTGATCCTCGAATCCGGGCAACGGCGGAAATTCATCTCCGGCGATCCCCATAATCTTGAAAATCGACTGTCCCGAGGTGATTCGCGTCTGATGATTCCCAACCAACTCGACCGATACATCGAGACTCGGCAGTTCACGAACAATCGTCGCCAGTTTGCGGACCGGAAGGGTAATGGCTCCTTCAGCCGACACCTCGGCGCGGATCTTGCAACGAATCCCCAGATCGAGATTGGTCGTGGTTACCAGCACGTGATCCTCCTTCGCCTCGAGCAGTACATTGCTCAGGATCGGCATCGTTGCTCGGGTCCCAACGACATTCAGGACCTGCTGCAGTCCGCTGCTGAAATGATCGCGATTGATTTTGAACTTCATTGGCAAGGGAGATTTGAGCGGTTTTCCTGACTACTGACAATCGTTATATATTCAGACAGAATATCATTTAAGTACCTTCTTATTCTTCTAGTCTGTTTAAAAGCGCAAAAGCAAGCCCAAGTTCTTGGAGGAAAGGATTTTGGGATGGGTTTTTTCTGTGAATATCCGTGCGTGATTGTTCACGCTATTCGTCGGCAACCAGCAACATCCCTCTTATTCACCATCTTCTCCGGGCTCATCCACATCCATTGCGGCGAGGCGCCGGCGCTGCCAGAGATGTCGCCCTACACCGTAGAACAGGTACGTGATGAAGAGCAGTGCAAAAGTGAAATAATGGAACTGATAGATCAGGACGAGCAGGAGCAACAGGATGACGAAGTTGCGCACTTTCAGCTCCATCGTCCATGAGATCTTCTTGAAGCTCGGATATCGGATATTACTGATCATCAATGTAGATGTGAGCAGCAGGAGGAAGGGAAGAACGACCGTGAACGCGCCCATGTCAGTCCGCGTGAGCACCAGGACCAGGCTCGAAATCACGCCTGCCGCGGCCGGGACCGGCAACCCCTGGAAGTCTTGACTCGGATCCGCGGCGTCCGATTGGAGCAACGGGTGCGTGAGGACATTGAATCGCGCCAGCCGAATGCCCGCGCACAGAAGGTAGAGGAATCCGAATCCCCAGCCGAGTTGGCTGAAGACGGGATATCCTTCCTCCGGCGAAAGAATCATGAAAAATACCAGCAGTGCAGGTGCCATCCCGAAGGAGACAATATCGGCGAGGGAATCGAATTCCCTGCCAAACAACGATTCACGTCCTCCCAAACGGGCGAGCCTGCCATCGAGCGAGTCGAACACCACCGCCGCCAGGATAAACCAGATCGCCTGCTCGTACAGCTGGGCCGGCGCCTTGGCGATCATCTCGCCCGCATCCACGGCGGTTTCGGCGAACTTCGCCTGAATGCACCGGATCACCGCGGCAAATCCGCAGAAAAGATTTCCGGCGGTCATGAGGTTCGGCAGAAAATAGATTCGGGCGGCCTCCTCAGCGGTCGGATGGTCGTCGCCGGGGTTGGTGGGTTGTGCGCTCATCCAAAAATCAACGGCTTCATCGTGCGGGGACCGTAAACCGATGGATTATGGTTCACAATGTTAATCCGGAACGCCCCGACTCCGCAGCTAGCGGAGCGAAGGGTACGGCTGGCAAAGCGGCGCCGAAGGCGAAAACATGCCGCTACTTCTTAAACGTCTCGATGTATTTCCAGAAGGAGGAATGCTGCTCAGCCATCTGCTCGTCGGTGATCGGCAGCTTCGTCCGGAAAATGAAATCCGTCAACGTGTTCCGGTGGAGAATGTGGTGGCTGAACAGGGTGTCGCCATCCACCTCAAAATAACAGCGAAAGTCCCCGGCCCGGATGCGATAGAAGGTGCGTCCTCCGCGGCGGAACCGGCCGATCGGCTCGCGCGGGTGCTCCAGTTGTTCCGCGGTAAGATTGCTGATCGTGTCCACGATCTGCATCTGTGTCTCGACAGGTAACTTGTTCAACTCGCTCATGCTCTGGTCGCTGAACGTTACCTGGTACATGGATTGTGAACGCCTCTGGAGCGGTTGGTACTTGCTATCGTCGGATGATACGGTGGCGGAGGTCATCATGAGGGCTCAATGCTTTCATTACTGCTAAATTACCATAAGGGGTTTTCGGGATCTGACAAGCGTAAGTGTTGCGAAAGGGCGGGTTGGCGGTGGATATATTTGACTGACCCGCGAAACGGTGGAGGATCCTTTCTCCATGCCCGCCATGAAGAAAATCGTCGATCTCAGGGCCTACGTGCTCGCCGGGGGCGAGCAGGGGGCCGACTATCACGCGCGTGCGGGGGAGCACTGGATCACCAGCACGGTTATCGCGACACCGATGAGCAAGTACCCGGCCTACCGGCCGACCCGCAAAGCGTTTGGGATCGATGTTCTGGGAACGGTGCTCGTCGAGGTCGAGGCGGAGGACGGCACGATCGGGTTCTCGGTGACCACGGGCGGCGTGCCGGCGGCATACCTTGTCGAGAAGCATTTTCGCCGATTTGTGGTTGGACAGCCGGTACACAATCTCGAGGTCATGTTCGATCAGATGTTCAACGCCTCGCTTTTCTACGGGAGAAAGGGGCTGCCCCTGAACGCGATCTCAGGCGTCGACTGCGCGATCTGGGATTTGCTCGGGCGCCTGCGGCAGGAGCCCGTTTGGGCGATGATCGGCGGGAAAATGCGGGACCACCAGCCGGTCTACGCGACCGGCCCGCGTCCCGACCTCGCGGAGAAGATGGGATTCCTCGGTGGCAAGGTGCCGCTCCCCTACGGTCCCGCCCACGGGGATGCGGGCCTGCGCAAGAACATCGCGCTCGCCCGGAAGTGGCGGGAGGCCTGCGGCGAGGATTTCTTCCTCGCGTTCGACTGCTGGATGGCGCTCACTCCCGCCTACGCGCTGCAGCTGATCGACGCCCTGAAGCCGCTTGGTTTCCGGTGGATCGAGGAGTGCCTTCCCCCGGATGACTACGACGGGTACCGGCGCCTTGTGGAACAGCGTACCCATCCAATCTGGATTACCACCGGGGAGCACGAGTACTCCCGCTGGGGGTTCGAAACGCTCCTGAGCACCGGAATCGACGTGGTACAGCCGGACGTCAACTGGTGTGGCGGCCTCACCGAGATTCTGAAGATCAAGGCAATGGCCTCGGCGAAGCGCCGGCTTGTCGTCCCGCATGGATCCTCGGTCTACAGTTACCACTTCTCCATCGCCAGCGACGCAACCCCGTTCTCTGAATTCCTTATGATGTCCCCGCGGGCCGATTCAATCGTTCCGATGTTCACACCGTTGTTCACCAACGAGCCGGTACCCGAAGACGGGTACATCACCCTCAACGACAACCCCGGGTTTGGAGTGGAAATGAATCCGGAGCTGTCGTGGGAGCGGCCGTTCCCGGCTGTGTGCGTATAAGGAGAGGAAGTGGACGAGACCGTTACGGGGTCACGCCGAGCTCGAGCAGGACTTCATCGAGACGCGGGTGGCTCGGGTGACCGTTATATAGGATGCGGCCGTGGGAGTCCGCGAGAATCATTCGGGGAATGCTGTCGAGTTCGACGTGCCTTGACAAGGGGTTGCCCTCGGGTTCCACGAGCCAGAGCATCTCGATGTCATGCTGTTTGCGAAAGCGTTCGGCTTTTTCCACGTCCTCGGTGTTGAGCCCGGCGACCGCGATGCCCTGTGGGCCGAGCTTTTCAGCGCGCTCCTGTAGTTTGGGCATGAGGGCGATACAAGGAGCACACCAGGTGGCCCAGAAATCCAGGAGCACGGCCTTCTTGCCCGCGCTGATGTCGGCGAGCGACGTGACGGTTCCATCGGAGTGATAGAGCTCCATATCCATCGGCAGCCGTGCCCCGTCGTCCGATCCGGCGGCTCGTTCGCGATACTCCGCGATCCAGGAGATGAGGACGGAGTGCAGTCCGGGGTCGAGCCAGTAGGCCTCCTGTACGCCGCGCTTGAATCCCTCGTGATCGTCCGCTTCGAGGGCGAGCCGTGCCTCCATTGCTGCGACTATGGCCTGCAGGGCGCTCTCATCCTGGAAGAGTTGGCTGCGCTCGAAGTCCCACTCATGGTCTCGAACCATGGGGAGAACCGACTCCCAGTAGCGATAATCCTGGTTGCTCAATGGGAATACGATGCGGGCTTCAAGCAGAAGCTGCGCTGAGATTCCCTGCTCGTCCGCCTCCTCGAGGATCTCTTCAAAGAGTTGCGGGTCGGACTCCGCTTTCTCGAGCAGCGCGCCGATGTCGTGCTGCTCGTGGCCGGACACGGTGAGGCCCATCGCGACGATCAGGGCGAGCGTCGTAAGAACGGAGCGCCCGAGCCGTGGATAAATCGATTTTCCGAAAAAACACATGGGATCTTCTTTACGGGAGAGAGGCGTATGAAGGCGATCCTATTTCTCGTCCGGGTCCGGGTGCAACGGAAACCGCTGGACGAAGCGAGGTGTTGCAGCCTGTAGGCGGTGGTTGAGCGAGGAACGGGCGATTCCACCGGCTGCCGACTTACGATCGGGTCAGCTTCTGATAAGCTTCCAGATACCGGTCGCGGGTCTGGGTGATCACCGACTCCGGGAGGTTCGGGCCGGGAGGTGATTTTTCCCACTCAATCGACTCGAGGTAATCGCGTACGAACTGCTTGTCGAACGCATGCTGTGGGCGTCCGGGCTGGTAATCCTCGGCCGGCCAAAAGCGCGACGAATCGGGTGTCAGAACCTCGTCGATGAGGACGAGTTCTCCATCCCGATCGGTCCCGAACTCGAATTTGGTGTCGGCGAGCAGGAGGCCGGCGCGCTGTGCGCGCTCGCTGCCGCGCTCGAAGAGGGTGCGGCTGAGGTTCTCGACGCGGCGTGCGCACTCCGCGCCGAGCAGCTCGGCACATTGTTCCAGCGAAATTGGTTCGTCGTGGCCGGTTGCGACCTTCGTCGTTGGAGTAAAGGCCGGACGCGGCAGCGGGCTGCTTTCGACGAGTCCCGGCGGCATCCTTTGCCCGAAGAGGGTGCCGGTGCGTCGGTAGGAGTACCAAGCACTTCCAGCCAGGTACCCGCGGACCACCGCCTCGATCGGCAGGGGATCGAGTTTCTGCACGAGCATACTGCGGGGAATGAGATCGGGGTGCGCGTGCAGCAGTGCGTTCAAGCGGGTGTCGTGGTCCTCGACGAGGTGGTTGGGGACCAGGTCGGCGGTTTCCCGAAACCAGTACAGGCTCTTTTGAGTCAGGAGGATGCCTTTTCCTGGAATGCCATCCGGAAGGATCACATCAAAGGCCGAGAGCCGGTCCGTGGCCACCATGAGCAACGCGTCGCCGGTGTCAAAGAGTTCGCGGACTTTCCCGGAAGCAACCTTGGGGAACGGAAGTGCGTCCACCCGCACCATCGCCTCTGCAGGAAGGATATCGCGGATTTCATGAGGGCTGAGAGACATGGTCACAGGCATCATGGAAGCGATGCGAGCCGGAGCAAAGGAAATTCCCGAGGTTTGGCGAAAATTTTCCTTGCACCGTAGCGGGCTGCTTTTAGGTTTCGTCTTCTCTTCAGCGTCCCGTTCGTCTAGCCAGGCCTAGGACACAGGGTTTTCATCCCTGCAACAGGGGTTCGAATCCCCTACGGGACGCCATTTATTCCCACACCCGGCGCCCGAGGTTGCCATCCAACATCCTGCTAGAATTCCACGCGCAGGCCGGCGGTCACAGCACGCCCGGGGTTGGGGGACTCGTCTTTCAGAAACGAGGTGTGGAGGCGAACCTCTTCATCGAGCAGGTTTCTGGCACGCAGGTAGAGGCGGGTTCGGCTTCCGATTTTGCCGTGCCAGGTGTATCCGACGTCGATGGAGAGCATGGTATGCCCGGTGGTCGCGGTCTCGCCCTCAGCGATCCTGGTTTGTGAGAAGTTGCGGGTCAGTTCTGCTGTGCCGTCAAGGGATTCCCATCTCCCATGGAGTCCGACGCCCATGCGGGTGGGGGTGATCCGCGGGAGGTTGCCTCGACCGCCGGTGAGCCTCCCGCGCACGGTGTCTCCGAAGAGTTTGAGGTCGAGACGATAGGGCTGGTCGACGACGAGGACAAACCGCGTCTCCGCTTCCATCCCGTAGAGTTCGGCGTTTGCCTGCCGGGTTTCGACCAGTCGGTTGCGTAGGCGTGATCCGGCCGGATCGCCATCGTCATCGACCAGAATCGTGTTCCCGCCGGCATCGGTCTGGAATTCCTGGAAGATGTAGTCCTCGACGAAATTGTAGAACAGGTTCACCCGCCAGTGCCAGCGGGTCCCGTGTCGGTCGAATCCGAGGTCAAACTCGTTGGCCGTTTCACTGGAGAGACCAGGGTCGCCGATCTCGTAGGTGCGCGTGGCCGCGTGGCGGCCCGCTGCGAACAATTCCTCCGGTGCGGGCGCGCGTTCGGCCCGGCTGTACCGGAGGGTGAAATGGTGCAGGGACCCCAACTCCCAGAGCGTTCCGCCCGAAAGGGAGTAGAGGTCGAAGCGCGCCGTCCCTCCGTCGTTCGCGGATGATTTGTGGTACTCGTAGCGCCCCCCGAATTCGAGCCGTCCCCAATCATTCGGGACTTCTTCGACGACAAATATCGCGCGCGATCGGGTGCGGCTCGGAGGAATAAAAAAGGCGTCGCCGTCCGCTTCATACGCCTCGAAATCGCGCTCGGTGAACTGCGTTCCGAGGACGCCGGCCAGCCGCCCGATCGGTTCATGAGCCAGATCCGCGCGCAGGTCCCATTCGCGGTTCCGGAATTCGGCTTCAAGCTCCCGCTCGCCGTCCTCAAATTCGATTTCCTCCTGGTTGTACCGGTTGTAGCCGAAGGCGATCCGGGCGGAATTGAATCCGGGAAGCGGATCGTGCAGCGTCCCGCGCAGGTCGAATCGGGTCTGGTCGATCTCAATGCGCTCAAACTCCGGGTCCTCCGGATCGATAATCTCCGGGATTCCGTAATCACGCTCGAGGCGGCTGACGGCTATGCCGAGGTGCCCGCGCTCATCCACCCATGAGCCGGAGAGTCCCCCGCTGAGGTCACGCATCGAGCTGTTTTCCAGAACGCCGCCGCGACCCTCGCCGGCGGTGTCCTGCGTTCCGGGAATAGAAAAGTCATTGGCCCTGTGGATCGAGGCATCGCCTTGTAACGCAAAGCGATCCCAGCCGTGTGTGAGATCGACGCTGCCGAGACGCTGCCAGGCGTTGTCCGAGCCGGAGAAATCCGCGTTGCCGCTGAGGCCTGGTGCAAACGCAGCCGGCATGCGATTGTTCAGGACATTCACGATACCTGCAGATGATCCGGATCCGTAGAGCAGGGTTGCGGGCCCCTTGATGACTTCAACCTTGCGCGCGTTCAGAGGGTCGACGCTGACCGCGTGGTCTGCGGACACGGTCGAGAGGTCCATGGTGCGGATCCCGTTCTCGAGAACCTGCACGCGCGCTCCCCCCTGGCCGCGGATGATCGGACGCCCGACACCGGGGCCAAACGAGCCGTTCGCAATGCCCGGCTCGGTCCCGATCATCTCGCCAATCGTTGCGCTTCGGCGCCGCTGCAGCGACTCCGCGGCCAGGATTTCAACCGGTTCGACGAGATCGTCCGCGGTCCGCTCCGCCCAGGGAGCGGATTCAACGTGGAACGGCCGCAGCTCAACGATCTCCTCGGCGCTCAGCGCGGGGGTGGTTGCCATAGTCAGGACCATCGCGACGGCGCGGATCCGGGATGGAGGGTGGGGGCGATTGTGTAGCATATGCGCCGATAATGGTATTACCTTTTATTACAACAAGAGAAAAATGGCTGCCCGGAGGAAGAATTTGAAAATACGGACACGTGAACGTGCTGATGGCCGCGGTTCCGGGCCGTATTACGCGGGGCGCCGTGAGGGGTCGGGGTTTGGAATTGGCTGTTGCTGTTGGGTGTGCGGCCGTGCAAGGCTGGTTTGAAACACGGGAGGATTGAAATGATTGACGATGGAGAGCAAGGCGCATCGCGCGGGATATTCTTTGACAGTGTGTCTCGGTATTTCAACCGGGCTGCGGGTTACTCGAAGGTCGATACGGGATTGCTGAGACAGGTGAAGACGTGCAACGCGGTCTACCGGATGCGATTCCCGGTTCGGGCGGATGACGGGAGCATCGCGGTGGTGGAAGCGTTCCGCGCGGAGCACAGCTACCATCGGCTTCCGACCAAGGGGGGCATCCGGTTCAGCGAGATCGTATCGCTTGACGAAACGATCGCGCTGGCGGCGCTGATGACGTATAAATGTGCCATTGTGGGGGTTCCGTTCGGCGGGGCGAAGGGTGGAGTGATCCTGGACTCCCATTCGCTATCCGAGGGGTTTCGCGAGCGGGTTATTCGGCGGTATACGGCGGAGCTGATCCGGAAGAATTTCATCGGCCCGGACATTGACGTGCCCGCACCGGACTATGGGACCGGCGAGCAGGAGATGGGGTGGATCGCCGACACCTACAAGAATTTGAAAATGAACGAGCCCCATCCCTATGCCTGCGTGACGGGGAAGCCTCTCGGGATGCAGGGCATTCCAGGACGCACCGAGGCGACGGGGCTTGGCGTGTACTACGGGATTCGCGCCTGCACTGAGCAACCGGAGGAGATGAAGCGGTTGGGACTGAATCCCGGGGTGGCGGGTAAGCGGGTCATCGTTCAGGGCCTGGGAAATGTCGGGTATCACGCCGCGCATTATCTCCAGAGCCAGGGCGGGGCGACGATCGTGGGGATCATCGAGAGGGAAGGCGCGCTGTACGCCGCGGATGGCCTGGACGTGGACGCGGTCTACCGCCACCGCCGGGAGGGTGGAACCCTGGAGCACTTTGACGGAGGTGAATTCTCCGCGGATGGCGCGGCGGCACTGGAGCGTGATTGCGACATATTGATCCCCGCCGCTCTTGAGGATCAGATCACTGCGGAGAACGCGCCGCGGATCCGTGCGCGGATTATCGCGGAAGCGGCGAATGGGCCGGTTGATTTTGACGGCGAGGCGATTCTGCGCGAGCGGGGCATCCTGATGATCCCGGATCTCTTTCTGAATGCCGGGGGCGTAACGGTCTCCTATTTCGAGTGGCTGAAGAACCGCGCCGGGGTGAGCTTTGATCGTCTGCTCTCGCGCAACGAAGAGCTGACAAAAACCCGGCTCGTCGAGACGCTCGAGTCGCTGACGGAGCGGCGTGTCCCGGAGCCGGTTCGCTCCCAACTCGTGCATGGATCCCGCGAGAAGGACCTCGTGACCACAGCGCTGGAACAGACGATGATGCACTCCTTCGAGCAGATTCACCGGATGTGGACGAGCCGGGACCTGCCCGATCTGCGGACGGCGGCGTTTCTGCTGGCAATCGAGCGCGTGGCCGAGAGCTACGGGCAGCACGGCATTTTCCCTTGATTCGACGGGGAGCGGGAGTGCATCGCCGATTTGATCACGCGACCCGCGCTCAGGCGGGCGAGCCGGAGATCAGCCTGAGGGAATTCCGAACATCGATTCCTTCAGGTCGAGATAGTAGAGGTAATCGTCGACTCGAACGTTGGGCGGGCACCGGTGATCGCAGAACGGGATATATCCTCCGCGTTCGACGAGTGGAACCAGGGTTTCCAGGTAGGCCCGAATCGCCTCTCTCCCGCGGGCGAGCTGCATCTTGTCGACGCCGCCCATGATTCGCAACTCGTGGCCGTACCGGTCGAGCAGTTCGGCCGGGTGGGCGCACGAGTTGACTTCGTACGGGAAGAGGCAGTTGATCCCGCCTTCGAGAAACGAGGGGAGCAGAGGGCGGACGTCGCCGTCGCAGTCGGTGTACCAGAGATCGATCCCGGCGGCGCGTAATTTTGCGGAGATGCGTTGGTACCGCGGAACGACGACGGATTTGAAAAAATCGAGCGAGACGATCGGGCCGCCGTTGTAGCAGATGTCCTCCCAACCGCAGGCGTAGTCAAAATCGATCGTGCCGAGCACCTGATCGAGGAAATCCTCAACGAGCTGACACGTGGTCTCGACCATATCTTCGACCATTGAAGGGTAGTCGTAACACGCGTAGGCGAGCCCTTCAAAGGTCAGCATGTCCCGGATCTTTCCGATCTGCGACCCGGTGTGAACGCCGAGGGGATAGTCGCGGTCGGGCGGGTGGCGGCGGCGCAGGGCGTCGACGTCGACGATCCGGTCCGGATCGTCGCGGCGGAAGCGTTCCTCTTTGACGGCCCGCCAGTCGTCGGGGGTTGTGACCGACGGACGGATGTAATGGGGGATGGTGTCATGGCGGTCGAGCGGCACCTCGGCGAGCACGCCGTCGGCGTTCATCAAGATTCTTTTGGACTCCGTTTCGGCGAGGACAGACTCGGCGAAAGGCGGGTTGAGCCATGTCTTGCCGGCGACGGTTTCGATTCGGTCAAAGTTGAAAAACCGGTCGGCTTCGGCGTTGTTGGTGATCCCGTTCTCGACGAAGATCGGCCATTCCTGGAAGTTCTCATCCCAGTAACCGAACTCCATGTTGAACGAGCGGTCGATGGGTTTGTAATGCATCTGCCGGTTAAATCGCTCGCGATTGGTGAGGGTGCCCTTCCACTGCGGGCGGCAGGCGGTGACAGGAGAGTTGGATGGCATGTCGGGTGTTGCTGATGTGCGGCTTGGTCGTTCCCGTAGAACCAATAGTTACAGCTGAGTTGAATCAACCGTAAATGCGAAGTCATTTCAGAGCGGCGATCATGTGCAGGCACCCCGGCGCATCACGAATCCGAGGAGAGGCGGCTATTTCTATCCCATCCGCCCGGGTCGGGTGCACGCGACACGGCCGGCGGCAAATGAAAGGGATTGCGTTAAGCGAAGGGATACTTACATTACAAAGAATGATGATTGCGATAATCCGGACCGGTCACCCGGTCGCGAGAGGAGCCTGGGAGGGGCGCCAAATCTATGGCTCAACGGCGTGTAAGCGATTTCGGGAACATGGAGACCAGTGACGTGGCTGCCTTCTACAGGTTATTCTTCGAGAAGAATCCGCTGCCCATGTGGGTGGTCGACCTGGAGTCGCTCTCGTTCCTGAAGGTCAACGACGCGGCCGTCCGAAAATACGGTTACAGTCGTGAGGAGTTCCTTGGCATGACGGTGAGGGAGATCCGTCCTGCCGAGGATATGCCGCGATTCATGGCGTACAGTGCTCGATCGCGCGAAGGGTGGGATGACGCGGGTCGCTGGCGGCATGTGTTGAAGGACGGCGGCATAATCGACGTGGACGTCACGACGTACGAGATCGATTACCGCGGCCGGCCCGCGCGTATCGGTGTGATCCACGATGTCACCGCAACCGTCCGCACGGAAGCGGTGACGCGCCTGCAGAGCGCCGCGCTCAACGCCGCCGCCAACGCCATCGTCATCACCGACACGGCCGGCGTGTTGACCTGGGCCAACCGGGCGTTCACACGCCTCACGGGTTACTCCGTGGAAGAAGCGTTTGGGCGGACCATGCGCGATCTCTTGAAGTCCGGACAACACAATCGCGAGGTGTACCGGGAGATGTGGGACACGATTTTGTCGGGAGGGATCTGGCACGGGGAGTTGACCAACCGCAGGAAGGACGGAGTGTTATACACCGAGAGGCAGACCATCACGCCGATCCGTGATTCATCCGGAGAGATCACCCATTTTATTGCGGTGAAGCACGATATCACGGAGCGCCTGAAATTGGAGGAAAATCTGCGCGAGATGCAGAAAATGGAAGGCATCGGGACCCTGGCATCCGGGCTCGCACACGATTTCAACAATTTACTCGGCGTCATCGAAGGGTATGCGGGGCAGATCCGGGAGCATTGTGCCGATCCACCATCCGTCCGGCGGGAAGCGGAGGCGATTTCCGCTGCGGGCAGGCGGGGTGCCGGACTGCTCCGGCAACTGATGACGTTTGCCCGGAAGACGGAGCCGGACTTGAAGCCGCTTTGCCTGAACAACCTGATCGACGACGCGATGGTGCTCCTTACGGGAGTGTTGCCCAAAACCATTCGTGTCGCAACTGAGCTCGACCCCGGGATCCCCGCAATCGAGGCCGATGCGAATCAGCTGCATCAGGTTCTCCTCAATCTCTGTATGAACGCCAGAGATGCGATAGGGGATAAGGGAGAGTTGACGGTGGTGACGCAGCGTGTGCCGAGTGAGGAGGTGGCGCGACGGTTCGAACGGGTTCAACCGGCGGATTACGTGATGTTGCGCGTGATGGATAACGGCTGCGGAATGGATTCATCGGTTCGGGAAAGGATTTTCGAGCCCTTCTTTACCACGAAGCAGAGCGACAAGGGCACCGGCTTGGGGCTTCCCGTGGTTTTCGGGATCGTGCGAGAGCACAATGGATTCATTGACGTGGTCAGCGAAGCGGGTGAGGGATCGGAGTTTCGGCTCTACTTCCCGGTTGGGGATCGGGCCGTCGAGAAGCCGCCGCGCCGTGCGGGTGAGAAACGGGGCGAGGCGCCGCGCGGAACCGAAACGATCCTGGTTGTAGAGGACGAGGAAATGCTGGCCGGGCTTGTTGAGACCGTGCTGAGCGAACACGGCTATACAGTTCTCAAGGCCACGGACGGGCTGGGCGCCTTCGATCTGTTCCAGCGGAGGCGGCATGAGATCGCGGCGGTGATCACGGATCTGGGCTTGCCCAATCAAAGCGGCCTCGAACTCTGCCTCCAAATGCGCGAGGTCGATCGCGCGGTCCGTGTGATCGTGGCAACCGGAACTCTCGAGCCCTCGTTGAAGCGGCGGCTCGGGAAGGCGGGGGTTCGCCATGTGATCCCGAAGCCGTACGAAATGCGTGAGCTGCTCGACCTGGTCCGCACGGTTCTCGACGAGGAGCGTTGAGCGACCGTACTACGAATCGGATCGGCCGGCGGCTTCGCGGTCGAGCAGGAGCAGGGCACCCGGATGATCGCCGGCGAGTTTGAGGCGATCGACCATGTCGCCCACGCTCTTTTCCTCTTCCACCTGTTCGTCCACAAACCATTTGAGCATGGAGGTGGTGGCGTGATCCTTTTCTTTCTGGGCGAGATCGTAGAGTGCGTGGATGCTGGCGGAGACCTGCCGCTCGTTTTCGAGGCTTTGCTCGAATGCGTCGAGGGGGCTTGAAAACTCGTGGGGCGGTTCCCCGAGGGCCTTGAGCATCACGCGTCCGTCCCGATCGTTCATGTAGTTGTAGAAGCGCATCGCATGCTCGTCCTCCTCCCGGCGCTGCAGATGCATCCAGTGGGCGAACCCGTCGAGGGCGAGGCTTTCGAAATACGCGGCCATGGACAGGTAGGCGTACGACGATGCGAGTTCCATGTTGATCTGATCGTTGATCGCCTGCTGAATCTTTTCTGATATCTTCATTTTTGTTTCCTTCGAACTGGGTTATCGTCCTAGTTGTCGCTGTCATTATACTGCGAATCGCCGATACCACAAGCGGCGTCTTCATTGAATGGCCAAACACACACGACGGATATGAGACAGTTTATTCTCGGTCTGGATCAGGGAACTACCAGCTCCCGGGCGATGGTATTCGACGGAGAGGGACAGGTCACCGCAATAGCCCAGCGCGAGTTCCAGCAGCACTACCCGCGGCCCGGGTGGGTCGAGCACGATCCCTCGGAACTCTGGTCGAGCCAGAGCGGGGTGGCGGTCGAGGCCTTGACGCGCGCCGGATTGCGTCCCCGGGACCTCGCCGCTATCGGGATCACAAACCAGCGGGAGACGACGCTGCTGTGGGAGCGGGAGAGCGGCCGGCCGGTGTACCCGGCAATCGTGTGGCAGGACCGGCGCACCGCGGCGACGACCGACCGGCTGAAGGCCGACGGACTGGAGGAGGAATTCCGGAAGCGGACCGGCCTGGTTCTCGACCCCTATTTCTCGGGGACGAAGCTGCAGTGGATCCTGGAACACACCGAAGGCGCCCGGGAGCGGGCGGAGCGCGGGGAGCTGGCCTTCGGGACCGTCGACAGCTGGCTGATCTGGAACCTGACCGGCGGCAGGGAGCATGTGACCGACGCGACGAATGCATCGCGCACGCTCCTCTACAACATCCACGCGGGCGACTGGGACGACGCATTGCTCGAGACTCTGAACATCCCGCGGGCCGTGCTTCCGCAGGTCGTCGCGTCCAGCGGGGTCTGTGGCGAGGCGGAGGCTTCGCACCTCACCGGAGTACCGATCGCCGGGATCGCCGGCGACCAGCAGGCGGCTCTGTTTGGGCAGGCTTGTTTTGAGGCCGGGCAGGCAAAGAACACGTACGGAACCGGGTGTTTTTTGCTCATGAACACCGGGGCTGAGGCCGTCGTATCCCGGAACAACCTGTTGAGCACCGTTGCCTGGGACATCGGGAGCGGCGTGGAATACGCCCTCGAAGGGAGCGTGTTCACAGGAGGCGCCGTGATCCAGTGGTTGCGCGACGGGCTCGGAGTGATTCGGAGTGCGCGGGAGAGCGAAGCGCTCGCGGCCGGGGTGGAGGACAACGGCGGGGTGTACATCGTCCCCGCATTCTCCGGACTCGGCGCGCCGCACTGGGATCCGTACGCGCGCGGAAGCATCAGCGGGATCACCCGCGGTACCACCGCCGGGCACCTGGCACGGGCCGCGCTCGAGTCGATCGCGTTCCAGTCGGCCGACGTCCTGCGCGCGATGCACCGCGACTCCGGGATCGAGCTCCGGGAGTTGCGCGTCGACGGCGGCGCCTGCGCGAACAACCTGCTCATGCAGTTTCAGGCCGACATCCTCGGGGTCCCCGTGGTGCGTCCGCAGGTGACCGAGACGACCGCGTTCGGAGCGGCCTGTCTCGCCGGGCTTGCCGTCGGATTCTGGAAGAATCGGGAGGCCATTGCCGAGACCTGGAAGACCGACCGCGTGTTCGAACCGGCGATGGCCGCGGAGCGGACTGCAGCCCTGCGGCGGGGATGGGACCGGGCACTCGAGCGCGCCAAGCGGTGGATTGAGCAGGGCAGTGAGGACTGATCCTGTTTTGCAGCGCAAGACAGGATCCAACCCGGCGGAGCCGCGAGCTTTGGTAGATACCGGAACATACATCCACACCCCGGCTTCTGGCTCGCGGCTCCGCCGGGTTAGGGGCACCCGATGACGTCCCAGCGATTTTCGCTGATCAGAAATACGTTCGGATAATGGACTGCGGACGTCCAAAACATCCCGTGCTCTCCAGAGGAAAGCCAGAGGCCCGCTGGGCCGCCACCATCGTAGCGGACGTGGCCGATCAGGTAATGGTAGAAGTAGGTGCCGGGTTCACCAAGGTAGCTCAACTCCAGGAAGCCGAACCATGGGCTGAAGACCCAGTTGCCGACGAGCGTGTCGAAGCTTAGAATCCGGCCCAATGCGGGATGATCTTCTTGTTCCTGGGGGAATCTGGGCTTGCCGCCGAGCAGGTTTGCGCGGAGGTAGAGTGGATCGCACCCGCGCAGGTCGACCGGGAACGGGACCTGGAACACGATCGGCGCAGGGGGCGGCTCACTATCAGCCTGATCCCGCCAGAGGAGCCGCAAGAGTGCGGGAACGGCTCACTGCGTGTTGGATCCGAGAATGCCAAACTCATGAATTGCGGCGATCGGACGAGTGCCTCGTTCTCGAGGTCCGAGTAGTCATCCGTTCTGCCGTAGTCGGATAGAATTGCCGGAAGGAACACCAGCAATAAGAAGGCGCATGCCGCCGCGTATGGCAGAAGGTGCTTCAGGTCCGATTGCGACCATCCGCGGGAGAACCCCCGCCCGAAGGCCCTGGATTCACGGACATCCGCCTCACATCCGATCGAATCATGTTTCATCAACCATCGTCCCAAATTCCTTTGCCGGATGATATCGCTCGGCACTGTGGGTCGCTTCCGCTTGGGTGAGCGGACTGGTCCGGTGGCTCCCGCGCGTTTGAATCACGCCCCGGCCGCCCGCGACAAAATATTTATCAGCTGATAAAATTAATGTCGCGATCGATGGGGTTGCTGGCTGGGAGCGCTTCTCTCCCTGCAAGGCGGACGGGGGGCGGATGGGTGTGGCGGCCGTTTATGCTTTTGGGATTCCGGCGAGGACTTGTTGTACGGCGCGGTTCCAGCCCTCGCGGATGGTGCGAACCTGGCCGGCGGGGAGGTCGGGTGTGTAGGACTCGAATGCGTCCGGATCCTGGGCGGGCGGCGCTTCGCCGGCTCCGGAGCGTCCGGCGATGAGGGCGCCGAGCGGGGAGATGTCGGGGACGCGGTTGACCCGGAGCGGTACGCCGGCGAGGGAGGCGGTGAGCTGCATGAGGAGGCGGTTGCGGGTTGGGCCGCCGTCGGCGTGCAGCGCGGCGACCGGGACGCCGCTCTCGTGCCCCAATATCTCGACGGCGTCGGCGATCTGGAGGGCGATCGATTCGACGGCGGCCCGGGCGATATGGGCCCGCTCGGAGTGGGCGCTCAGCCCGACGATGGCGGCGCGGGCGCGCGGCGCCCAGTGGGGGGCGCTCAGTCCGGCGAATGCGGGGACGAGGTACACGCCGCCGTTGTCCTCGACGCGCGCGGCCATGCGTTCCAGTTCGTCGATGTCGCGCGCGATTCCGAGTTGATCGCGCAGCCAGTTGAGCGTCGCGGCCGAGTAATTGATAAGCGCTTCGAGTGCGTAGGCAGGACGACCGTCCAGGATCCATGCCAGTGAGGTGACGGCGCCGCCCGCCGGCGGCATCGGTTGGTCGCCGATATTGAGCATGAGGCTCGAACCGGTCCCGAACGTCACCTTGCACGCACCGGCGCTCGTGCAGCTGTGTCCGAGAAGCGAGGCCTGCGAGTCGCCCATGACGCCGCGGATGGGTATGGGGGCGTCGAGCGCGCCGCCGGCGCGCGTCTCACCGAACGCCGCCGAGCAATCCCGCACCGCGGCCAGGTGCTCGATCGGAATGCCGAAGAGTGTGCACAGTGTCGGGTCCCACGCCCGGTCGCGGATGTTGTAGAGGAGGGTACGGCTGGCGTTGGTCGCGTCGGTTGCGAACACCCGCCCCTCGGTCAGGCGGTAGATCAGGTAAGTGTCGATGGTTCCGAATAGGACCTCGCCGCGCTGCACGCGGCCGGCCAGGGCGGGATTCTCGCGCATGACCTGGACGAGTTTCGGGGCGGGAAAATAGGTGTCCAGGCGCAGTCCCGTGCGCTCCTCCATGCCGGCATCCCGGGCGGGTTCCGCGAGTTCCGAACAGACGTCGATCCCGCGCCGGCACTGCCAGGTCACCGCCGGTGCAACGGGGGTGCCGGTTTCCCGTTCGAAGAGGACGAACGTCTCGCGCTGGTTGGTCAGGGCGAGACCCTGGATGGCGGTCTCGGGATTGCGGGCCGCCACCTCACGGATCACCTCCAGGGTGTTGTTCCAGATCTCCTCGGCATCGTGTTCGGCCCGGCCCGGGGCCGGGTGGAGCTGCCGGTGATCGCGCGCGGCGCGGTCGATCGGGGTGTACGCCGCGTCGAACAACAGCGCCTTGGTGGCGGAGGTGCTCTGGTCGATGGCGAGCCAGGCGCTCATGAATCGGCGAGGAGTTGGCGGGTGACAGCCACGATGCCGTCCTTGGTGAGACCGTAGTGTTCAAAGATCTCCTGCTGCGATCCGTTGACCATGACCTCGTCGGGAAACCCGATGATCCGGAACGGCTTGTGGATGCCGTGGTGCAGGAGCAGGGCGGCGCAGGCTTCGCCGAGGCCGCCGTGGACCGAGTGCTCCTCGACGGTGACGACGGCGCTCGCGTTCCGTGCGGCGTCGAGGATCGAATTGGTATCGATCGGGCGGATACATGGAACGCTGTGGACGGATGCCTTGATATTCTCCGCGGCGAGTCGCTCCGCGGCCGCCAGCGCAGGGGCGACTGCTTCGCCGCACGCGAGGAGCGCCGCGTCGCTGCCGTTGCAGAGACGCCGCGCGCGGTGGAAGACGCTCGCCTCGGTGACGGTTCCCGGGAGGGCCGGGACCGGTCTCTTGCCTAAGCGGAGGTAGACCGGTTCGCCGGCCGCTGCGGCCGCGCGGACGACCATCCGCGTTTCGGCGGCATCCGCCGGTACGACGATCCGGATGTTGTTGATCGCCCTGAGCGCGGCAATGTCGTGGATGCTGTGATGGGTCGTCCCGAGCGCTCCATAACTGACGCCGGCGCTGATCCCGACCAGGGTGACCGGGTGGTCGGAGTAGCAGACGTCGTTCTTGATCTGTTCGAGCGAGCGCGCCGTGAGGAAGGGGGCGGGGGAGACGGCGAAGACGTGCGCCCCGGTCGAGGCGAGGCCGGCGGCGATGCCGACCAGGTTTTGCTCGGCGATGCCGACCTCGATGATCTGGTCTGGAAACGCTTCGCCGAAGGGTACCAGTTTCCCCGAGCCCCGGGAGTCGCTGGTGACGACGAGCATGTCCGAATTCTCCCGCGCCAGCTCGGTGATCGTCTCCGCAAAGACCTCCTGGTTCGCGGTTGCCGGGGTGGTCGCCGGGTCGGTGGTCATGTGCGTTCCACCTCCCCCAGCTCCGCGGCCGCGCGGTCGAGTTCCGCGAGCGCGCGCTCCAGTTCGTCCTCCTTCGGGACCCGGTGATGCCATCCCTTTTCGTTTTCCATAAAGCTGACGCCCTTGCCCTTGACGGTGTGCGCGACGACCAGGGTCGGTTTGGCCGGTTCGATTGGTTCGCGCCGGAGTGCCGCCCGGAGCCGGGGGATGTCGTGGCCGTCGCACTCGCACACGCTCCAACCGAATGCCGCCCAGCGCTCGACCAGCGGGTCGACGCCGAGGACATCCCGTACCGCGCCGGTGATCTGGAGGCCGTTATGGTCGATCACGGCGGTGATATTGTCCAGCCGGTGGTGGGACGCAGACATGGCCGCCTCCCAGTTGGAGCCCTCGGCGAGCTCGCCGTCTCCGAGCAGGACGTAGACCCGGGCGTCGCACCGTTTTCTGCGCAATCCGAGCGCGGCGCCGACGCCGAAGGAGAGGCCGTGCCCGAGCGCGCCGGTGTT
The DNA here is from genome assembly GCA_007133065.1 of Opitutales bacterium. GTDB lineage: Bacteria > Verrucomicrobiota > Verrucomicrobiia > Opitutales > Oceanipulchritudinaceae > SLNJ01. Next base: position 28,598 of record SLNJ01000017.1, on the reverse strand, counting down.
CTGTTCGATGCCCGGAACCTTGCGGGTGGGGTGGCCGATGAGGCGGGTGCGGTAGCCGCAGAGGGTCTGCAGCTCCTCGTCGGGGAGGAATCCACGATCCGCGAGAACCGCGTACAGCGCCTCGACGCTGTGCCCCTTGCTCTGGATGTAGCGGTCGCGCGCGGGGTCGCCGGGGTTGTCTGGCGAGATCCGGAGCACGGCGTTGTAGAGGACGGTGAGGATGTCGACGCACGAGAGGCTGCCCCCCGTGTGCCCCGCCCCGGCGTGGTGGATGATCTCGAGGACGCGGCGCCGGCAGGCGATCGATTTACGCATCAACGCCGAGTCGTTCATGTCTCCGAATCGTACCGATGGTGGCAGTACACGTCCCACCCGAAGTAGGTGGCGAACGCCTCTTCGAGAGCGGCGGCGGAGTGGGACATGGTCATGGCGACGTGGTGTTCGAATCCGTTGCGGCAGACGTAGCGGAGCAGCGCGGGAAGTTCGGGGACCTGGGCGACCGCCCGGTTCCCGAAAGTCTTGAGGGGGTCGTCGGTCAGGGTGCCCTCTCCGACGTAGGCGCGGATGACGCCCCTGCAATCGTCGGTCGTCAGGCGCGCGTATGTGAGGGGGGAGGCCGGCGTGCGGCCCTCCATCGCGCCGTAGGTGTTCTCCACGCCGAGCGTCGTCCCGAGTATCGGGGCGTTCGCGACCCGCCCATCGGGCTGAAAACTCTTCGCCCAATTGCCGCAGTGGAAGAGGACGCACTTCTCCGGGTCGTCGCCGTAGTTGTTGTTCCAGTCGACGAGCGCGCTGGGCGATCCGGCGGCCAGCTGCATCGCGTACATGGTGAGAACGCCGGTGACATCGACCTCGCACGCGCTTGGGACGAAGCCCTCGCTCATCATGCTCATCGAGGTGCAGATGTTGCATCCCCAGTTGCTCTGCAGGGAGGTCCAGCACTGAATGGCGGTCGCCTGAACGTTGGCCTCCCTCATCCATTGGCGGAGGGCGATATCGAGCCGTGCCATCTGGACGAGCTTGTCGGCCGGAACCCCTGCCACGGGAGCGTAGCCGCGGAACGCCTCAATCGTGGCGCCGACCGCTTCCGAATCGGGGGCCACCTGTTCGGCGGCGGCAAGGATTTCCGAGAGGTCGACGGTCTGAACCCCAATCCCGGCGCGCTGCAGCAGTTTCTCGCTGTAGCGCACGGTGTTGAAGGCGACCGGTCGCGCCCCGACTGCGCCGATCCGGAGCCCGCGCAGTCCGCGGACGACACGGCAGACGCCGAGAAACTGCGCGAGTTCCCGCCGGAAAACCGGACTCTTGAGATCGAGGGTGTGCGCGCGGGTCAGCGAGAAAGGAATTCCACGTTGGACGAGATTGTTGCAGACCGAGATCTTGCCACAGAAAGCGTCGCGCCGTTTGCCCGGGTCGAGCTGTTCCGGGTCGTCCGGGCATGCCTGGACGAGGATCGGAACATTGAGATCCGCCAGGGAGACGGCGTCCATGACCCCTTTTTCGTCTCCGAAGTTCGGGAGCACGACCACGATCCCCAGGATGCGGTCGCGGTTTTGTGCGAATCGTTCCGCACAGCGGCGCGCGTCTGCGTGGCTCTCCACACCGCCCAGCTTCGTCTCCTCTTCCGTGACCCAGACCGGCTCGATTTCCATATCCTTGAAGACCGATTCAATGTCGCGGCGCGCCTCGGAAACCAGGGCGTCCGGGAAGAAATCACGATTGCCGACGATCACGCCCAGAACCGGCGTCTCGGATCCGGCGGGCCCGGGAGCGGTGGGGGTGTCGGTGGGGGCCGGGGTCGATTTTGGAGGAGTCATGGAGTCATTTTATCACGGGGAATCTCGGAAATCCTCGCAAAATTCCAGAAAAATTCCCAAGATTCTCAGGTTATGGCGGTGGCGCTGCACTCGTTTGACCCGAATCGTCCCGCGTTTGCGCCGTACGGGCTGACCTGCGAGCGTTGGGCGCCGGTACGGATGCACCGGCCCGACCGCCACAACGAGATCGAGTTGAACCTGCTCCGGGCGGGGCGCCTGACGTACCTCCTCGGCGGACGCCGCGTGACGGTTCCCTCTTCGCGGCTCACGGTTTTCTGGGCCGCGATTCCGCACCAGATCATCCGGGCGACGTCGAGCGTCGAGTACATCGTCGCGACCCTCCCGCTCGCTCAGTTCATGCAATTCGGGCTTTCCGAGTCGTTTGTCCGGCGCATCCTCGGCGGTGAAGTCGTTGTGGAGAGCGATCGCGACGCCGCCCGCTTCGACGTCCCGATCATGGAGCGCTGGGTGGCGGACCTCGAGTCGGACGATTCCCGCCGGGAGCGCGTCGTCACGCTGGAAATGGAGGCGCGGATGCGACGTTTTGCACTCGGGCAGGGGGATGGGCGGCGGCGCTCCCGTCCGGCGCCGTTGTCGGCCGAGGGAATCTCGAAGGTCGAGCGGATGGCCGTGTATGTAGCGGAGCACTACCGCGACGAGATTGCGGTCGGCGACGTCGCGCGCGATGCCGGCCTGCATCCCAACTACGCGATGGGGATGTTCCGCAAGGTGTTCGGATTGTCGATTACGGCGCAGGTGAATTCCTACCGCCTCTCACACGCCCAGCGACTGCTCCTGACGACGACGCAATCGATCGCCCAGATCGCGTTCGCCTCGGGATTTGGTTCCCTGAGCCGGTTCAACCAGGTCTTCCGGGAGTCGGCGGGCTGCACGCCGCGGCAATACCGGCGGCGCCAGGGACGCGGGATCGCGGATCAGTCTCCCCCGGACGCGAGCCAGGCTTTGTCCGCGAAGGAGTAGTCTCGGCGCTGCGTGCCTCGCCGCCGGCATTCGAGTGTCGCGATGCGGCGACGGTGTGTGCATGGTCGGGGAGGATGAGCGATTGTGAGATTCTGGATGTGGTCGACGCGAGCGACCGGGTGGTCGGGCAGGCGGCCCGTTCCGAGGTGCACGCGCGCGGATTCCGGCACCGGGCGGTGCATGTGTTGGTGTTCAATCGGGACGGGGCGCTGTTCCTTCAGAAGCGCTCGCGTGCCAAGGACACCTTCCCCGGGGCGTGGGACAGCTCCGCGGCGGGTCATCTGGAGGCGGGCGAGGATTACGACGCCGCAGCGGTCCGCGAGTTGGAGGAGGAACTCGGGGTCCGCCCCGCCGTGCCGCCCCGGCGCCTCTTCAAGATCGACGCGCGCCCCGAGACCGATTCGGAGTTTGTGTGGGTGTACCGGGCCGACTGCGACGAGCCCCTTCGCTTGAACCGGGACGAGATCGAGCGCGGTGCGTGGTGCACCCCGGAGTCGGTCGACCGTTGGTGTGCCGAGCGTCCGGGTGTATTTGCAAGCGCGTTTCCGCTGCTTTGGCGGATTTTTCGTGGCGGAGGCGCCGGGGTGTTACGGCACTGAGAGCTGGTTCGGGACCTGTTTGCGCTGCGGTACCGTGGTCTTGACACAGCCATTGTGACACTTATGCTTTTATGCATGAGGACCACCATAGATATGCCTGATCATATCGCCCGCAAAATCAAACAGGTGGCCGCGGAGCGCAAAACCACCATGCGCGATCTTATTGTTCACGCCGTGGAGAAGAGCTTGGATTCTCCCGGTAGCGATTTTCGGTTGCGGGATGCCTCGTCGGGAACGCCGGATGCCACCGGCCCGGATGCGGCGGCAGTGAATCAGGCGATTGATGCGCTTCGCGAGCCCTCATTTCGACGGTGATTGCGGTGGACACCAATGTTTTGGTGCACGACGCCCGTATTGTTGCCTGTTGTTTGGTCCAGGGTGTGACCGAGCTCTGGACCATCGACCGCGACTTCAGCCGCTTCCCGGGCCTGAAGACCCGAAACCCGCTGCTTTGAACGCGCGCGCCCGGCCGGCCCTACGGATTGGCGCCGCTCCAGGAGCCTGACGAATCGCCGGAGAGGATGAGGTACTCCGGGTAGTGTTCGCGGCCGGTCCAGGCCCATTGCTCGCGGGCGTACGACCAGAAGCAGTAGGATGCTTCCGAGTCGCCGACGACATAGATCCAATCCTCGAGGCCGAAGGAGTAGACGAACGGGTAGTGCGCGTCGTACAGGTATCCGAGGCCGTTCCACTTCCACCCGTGACCGAAGTTGACCGTCCCCTCGGAGCGGTGGAAGACAGAGCGCAGGCGGGTGGGGACCCCTTCGAGCGTCACGTTGTCGAACCGGTTGTTACCGGCGGTGCCGCCGGCGCCGTCCTGGAAGGTGATGCGCACGGCGAAATCCGGGTTGTCCTCGGCGCCGGGAATGGATCGCAGGTCGACCGCAACCACGGCGGGATCGCTATTTTGGATCTGAATCGACTGAAGCGGCTCGAACGCCTCGCCGTCGAGGGAGTAGTCGAGGTGCTGGACGCCGGCGCCTTGTCCGGACCGGCGGGTTTCGTAGCGCAGGGACAGCGCTTCGTGGCCGGTGGTCGGGAGGTGGAGGGTGAGGGTCGACCCGATCGGGTTATTCAGGCGCAGATGGGATCCGGCGTCGTCGGAGAACCGGGCATTGGCGGCGGCGAACCCCTGGCCGGTGGCGTGGGTGAGTTCGGATGCCGCAGCGAGGTCGGCTTCGAGCGCGGCGCCGTCGATGGTCGAATAAGCGGGCGCGGTCAGTGAACCGGTATCGTTGAAGTTCCAGTAATGCAGGAGGTCGCGCTCGGGCAGTTCCTCGAAGATGGCGGTCAACTGCATGCCGTCCACGGGGTCGACGGTCAGCGACTCATCGAAAACGCCGGGCTGTTCGAGCCACCCGGCGAACCGGTGGGACTCGGCCGGTATGGCGGTGACGGTGATTGGAACGTTTTGAAAGTAGACGCCGTTCCAGGGGTACGTCGTTTCGGGGACCCCGGGCGTGTCGGGGTTAATTTCGACGGTATTGAGCCGGATGTAACCGCCGTCGCGGTCGGTGAGATCGAGGTGGACGGTGGCGTCCGCTCCCGCCCGGAAGTGCCGGCGGAGGTGACTGCGCACGTGCCCGGGGCGCTGGTCGGCGAACTCGTGCCACACCGCGGCGCCGTCGCGCACGCCGGTATCGCCCCAGCGCTCGAAGTGCTCGTCGACCTCGGCGGCAATCCGGTCGGCCTCCCAGTCGGCGATCCGGGTCACCCGGTCGTGGGAGAAGAAGGTATTCAAGCTGTCGGCGAACCGGTTGATGAACCGATCGTGGAAGGTCGGATGATTGAGCAGGCCGCGGATCATCGCGGTGCGTTCGGGGCGGTTCCCGAACCCCGGTCCGGAGCCGGCCGGGTCGATCGCCCGTTCAACCATGTCGCGAGCATTGTTGCGCGACCCGGGATCCGGATAATTATCATTGCGCCCGCCGCCGTCGAAGTCCCAGACGATCATGCGCCAGCGCCCGTCGCCGTAGGGGGTGCCGTCGGGTTCGCGCACGCGCCAGAACCGGAAGTGCTTCCACCCGCCCCAGTCGCCGTTGTTGACGACGAGAAACGACATATAGTAATCGATGTAGCTGTCGATATCGAGGCGTTCGGCGACCCAGTCGTAGTCGGGCGTGTAGTCGCGGCGCCGGCCGGAAGCGTCGGGGTTGATGTGGTCGAAGAGCTCCCGGTAGAGCTCGAGTTCGGAGAGGTCTCCCTCCTGGACGTCTGAGTTCCTGCCCCGGCCGGTCGGGCCGTTGATCATGATGACGTTGTCGGGATCGACCCCGTAATTGTCGGCGACGAAGTAGCGGTCGATGCGCTCGAGGAGGAACATGAGTCCCCAGTACTCCCCGTTGATGAACTGGATGACCGGCTGGGATTTCTGAACGCCGGCGGTGGTGGCGCGGAGAACGCCACGCGAGATCACGTCGGCGAGGTAGTTGATGTGCGCGTCGCCGGAGCGGAGTAACAGGCGCGTGAAGTCGGTCATCTTTGGGAAGTCGTCGAGGTACGGGTACCCGAAGGTCGGCTCGCCGTAAGCGTTGCGCGCGTAGAGGCGGAGGAATTTACGGGGCTGGGCCCGTCCCCATCCGCCGTGGATCCGCCACCCCATGTTCTGGGCCAGTTGCGGTTCGCCGGAGGCGTCGAACCAGGTGACGTGCGTGGGATACTCCCACTGCCGCCCCCGGCGGTGGTGGTTGGCGGGGTGCCCGGGGCTGACCCCGCTGTTCGGGTTGTTCTGGCGCCAATTGTCGAACGTCTCGCCCGCGGTGTAAATGCCGCGGTGGTAGTCGAACATGTCGTTCTCCGAGATCGCGAACGACATTACCGGCAGGGTGAAGCGGGGGAGGTCGCCGTCGCGGAAGTAGTAGTGGCGCGTCTCGAAGGCGCTGGGCAGGGAGTCTTCCCGGACCGCCTGCGCCCGGATGACCGTCCCCTTGTAGAATGATTCGACGTCCGCATGCTGCATGTATTCGTAGCGGAAATAGGATCCGCGCTCCCGCTCGAAGGTGGATCGCAGGGGCGCGATGACGGCGGATTCGCCGGTGCGGTCGGCGATCGGCAGCGGCGCGGCGTACGCGTGGCTGCGGATCTCCCGTTCGAGCAGATCGCCAACGGGATCGCCGGGATCCTGCGGGTAGCTGTGTTTGTATGGGTAAGGCGTGCCGTCGAGGTGCTCGGTGCCCGGGGCGGAGCCGTCGGTGGTGTAGACGATCGTAACGTCCGGGTCCGGGTGGCTGAGAATCAGGTCGAAGGGCTCGGTGTGGAATCCCGAGGCGTGACTGAATACGGGGGGATCGAGAATCTCGTCGTAGCCGCGTGTCGTGTTCGATTCGCCTGGCGTCGGTTCGTCGAAATACACCCATGTGCCGGTGCCGTCCGGCTGTCGGCCGCGGGAGATGTCGCGCGGGACCGGGTGGGACGGGACGAAATCGGCGACGCGGTTGTCCGGTTCGGTCAGTTGCAGCGGTTCACCGGCCGAACTGATGCTGAAATTCGTGTGGAGGTTTCCGCGTGTGGGTTGCCGGTCTTTCCCGGAGGCCCAGACGATGAGGAATTCTCCTGGGGCGAGTATCACCCTGCCAAACGTCCAGCGAAACGGCTGAGAAGGATCGTCGGTCAGGCCGTACCCCTCCAGATTGACCGTTGTATCTCCGCGGTTGTACAGCTCGATCCAGTCCTCGAAGTCGCCATCCTCGTCGGGAGCGAATTGGCCGTTGGAGGCCATGTACTCATTGATGACGATGTCTGCGTTCAGAACCGGGAAGAGGCCCAGCAGGGCGACGAGCGCGATAGGGAGGACAGGAGGGAGGGTGAGTTTTGGCATGGGGGCTGAGGCTGGTGTTGTTGATACGGGTGCCGGGTGCACGCGATCCAGCGCCGGTGGGCTGGACAGGGTTCGCCGTGCGCTCAGGTTGGAACCGCTCCGCTCCCGACGGAAAGACAGGCCGCGTGAACTGCAGGCACCATCCCGGCGGATGAAAGGGGCATTGTGAGAATGCTGGGGGCTACCGGGGGCAACGTGCAAGCACAAACGAGTCTCCTGTCTCGTCCCGTCGTTTCGGCAATGTGGGTAGGGACGGCCGGCCGGCCCGGCCGGCCGCGAGTGGGTTGCCAACGCCGGGGGACGGAGGGCGGAGGGCGGAAGGCGTTCAGTAACCGAGTTGTTTGTCGACAAGGTTTCGGAGAGGTTCGCCTGCGCGGTATCGTTGGAGGTTGTCCAGGAAAATCTCAAACGCCCGTTCGGTGTAGTGCGGCGTGCTGCCCGAGTAGTGTGCGGTGATGACGACGTTCTCCATCTTCCAGAGGGGGGAGTCGTCTGGGAGGGGCTCATCGGCGAATACATCGAGTCCCGCGGCGGCGATCCACCCCTCGCGCAGGGCGCGGATCAGTGCCGGCTCGTCGACGGTTCCGCCCCGGCCGATGTTCACGAAGCATGCCGTCGGTTTCATGGCGCGCAGTTCCGCTTCGCCGATCATCGATTGGGTCTCGTGTGTCAGCGGTGCGGTGAGCACGACGGCGTCGGCTTCGGGGTAGAGTTGCGGCAGGTCTGCGAATCCGTGCATCGCGGTGACGCCGGGTGCGGACTGCTCCGGATGGCGCCGGACGCCGATAACACGCATCCCGAGGGCCTCCGCAATCTGAGCGGTGCGCGCGCCGATCGCCCCGACCCCGATCAGCAGCAGCGTTTGGCCGGCGAGTTCGAAGACCGAATCGCCGAGTTTCGAGTTCCACTTGCCCTCCGCCTGGGAGCGGATCGCGCCGGGGAACCGCCGCGCGAACGCGAGAAGGAACGAGATGATGTGTTCGCTGATTGGGATCGCGTGGACGCCCGAGGCATTGGTGAGTACAAAGTCGCACGTGGCGGCCTCGGGGTGTTTCATGAGCCAGTCGGCACCGGCGCCCCACTGCTGGTACCAGCGCATGTTTTTTGCGCGCGACATGAGGTCGCGGGGGAATCCCCCCGCTGCGATTTCGATGTCATCGAGGACTTCCTCGATCTCGGACTTGTCTCGGGTGACGATCACCCGCATGTCGGGGGCGATCGACTCGACCCGTGCGACCTGGTCCGCGCTGATGGCATTAGGTGGAAATCCAAGAAGGATGGTATTCATCATTGTGCGGATGAACGTGGCGCATTTGATCTGAAAATGCAAACGGTGAAGATCATCGTCCGAAATGGGCCCCGTGCGTGGTGCCTTCGGTGGTGATTGGGATCGGGGAGGCCCGGGGGGTTGAACCGGGTTCGGGCAGGGGCCATGGTTCCAGGGATGCGCCGGTCGGACGGGGTTCCTTCGGGCGACGGGGATGCGCCGGGTGGCAGGTGTAGGATATGTCGAGATTGGGGGTTGCGATGCGGGTGCCGCCGGTTTCCCAGGAGCGCAGAGCCGCCTCGAGGATTCCAGTGGTGAGCAGCGTTCGCTCGACGGGGCTGGGCGGTAGGGTTGCAGAACCATATCCGGTCTGTCGCGGCGCAGTCAACAAGGCGCGTGCCTTTTCCCTTGATTCCTCAAGGGTATGCCCGAATACTGGGAATATTAGGCCTGCGCGCGCGGCTGAGCAGCCTCTCCCGCTGTCAGATGGCGGCGCGGCGGGTTATCCCCCGATATGACCATCCCCACACAGCATTCCATTCGCTCGTACGCCGCCGCTGCCGTGCTCCTGGCAACCGCCGGGTTTGCGCCGATACAGGCAGGCGTCGTGATCAATGAATTCCAGGCCTCCAACGGGGCGACGCTCGCCGACGAGGACGGCGATTACGAGGACTGGATCGAACTGTACAACACCGGCGACGCGCCTGTCGACCTTGAGGGGTTCGGACTCTCAGACGATCCGGAGGATCTGTTCCGGTGGACTTTTCCGTCCGTGGTCGTTGAGCCGGGGGAGTTTCTCCTGGTCTGGGCTTCCGGGAAGGGACGGGCGGTGTCCGGGGAGCCGTTGCATACGAGTTTTCGGATCGGCGCGACCGGCGAGACCCTCTCTCTGACCCATACCGACGGCTTTGCCCTGGACCTGGTTGGTCCGGTCCGGCTCGACCGGGACCACTCGTATGGCCGGGCGCCGGACGGGACCGACGACTGGTTCCACTTTGCGGACCCGACCCCCGGTGGGCCGAACGACACGGCGACGTACGACGACTGGCTGGAGCCGCCGGCCTTCACGCACGAGGGTGGGTTCTATAACCACGGGTTCCTGCTCGGATTGAGCACGGCGTACCCGGACGCGACAATTCTGTACACCCTCGACGGGTCGGAGCCGCTGCCCGGGAATATCGGGGGCACGACCTACACGTACAAATACCAGTACGCACGCGGCTCCTCCCAGACGTTCGGCCCGTTGGAGGAGGGAGTCATGGAGACGCGGGTGTTCGGCTCCCAGATCCCGATCACCGACCGCACGAGCGATCCCAACCGGATCTCGATGATCACCACGCACGTGGAAAGCACGAATTCGACGCCGAGCGAGCCGGTGTTCAAGGGAACGGTGGTACGCGCGCGGGTTGTGCGCGACGGTGCGCTGCCGAGCCCGGTCATCACCCACTCGTATTTCGTTACCCCCGAGGGGCGTGCGCGCTACAGCATCCCGGTTCTCTCGCTTGCCGGCCCCGACGAGGGGTTCTTCGGGTATGAGAATGGGATCTACGTCCCCGGGATCGTCTACGACACCTGGCGCGAGAACAATCTCGGGTCGACGATCGCGGCGTGGCGGCGTCCCGGAAACTTCCGTCAGCGCGGGCGGGAATGGGAACCGGAAGGGCACCTCGAGATCTTCACGCCGGACGGGGAGCGCGCACTGGCGCAGAACGTCGGGTTCCGCATCCACGGCGGGGCGTCGCGGACGTACCCGCTCAAGAGCATCCGCCTGTACGCCCGCCGCGCTTACGACACGGAGAACGACCTGAATTATCCCTTCTTCGACGATGTGCGGGACATCTACGGTGAACCGGTCGAGCGGTTCAAGCGGTTGATCCTGCGCAGTTCCGGGAATGATAATCCCCGCTCCCGGTTCCGGGACGGGTTCATGCAGGCGATGATGCGCCCGCTCGGGATCGACGGACAAGGCTTCGCGCCGGTGATCCATTTCATCAACGGGGAGTTCTGGGGACACATCAACGCGCGCGAGCGCATTGACCGGTTCTATATCCACGAGCGGCATCACGTGGAGCCCGACGACGTGGCGATCCTGAGCGGCCACGGCGGCTCGCTGCAGGAGGGTTCGCCGCAGGACCGCAATGATTTCGTCGCGATGCGCAATTACGCCGCGCAGCACAACATGGCGGACCCGGACCACTTCGCGCACGTGGCCGATCAGATGGACATCGAGAACTTTCTGCTGTACATGATGGCGCAGATCTACGTCGGCAACACCGACTGGCCGGGAGGCAACATCGACTACTGGCGCAAGCGCACGCCCGACCGCCGGCCCGGGGCTCCCCACACGCACGACGGGCGCTGGCGCTGGATATTCTTCGACCTCGATTTCGGGTTCGGCATGTACGGGGGGCTCGGGAATGTGAATCACAACACGGTCGCGTACGCGATCAACCACGGAGCCGCCGCTGCGGTGCTGCTCCGGAACCTGCTCGACAACGAGGGGTTCAGAAACCGCTTCATCAACGCCTTCGCCGACCACATCAGCACCACGCTGCAACCGGCGCGGGCGCACGAAATCATCGACGCGATGGACGCCGTGATCGGCCCGTACCGCGACGGGGAACACCGCCGCCGCTGGGGGGGCATGATGCACGGCGACAACCACGTCGGCCTGCTGAAGGATTTCGCGGTTCAGCGCCACGATCGGATCTGGAATCACCTGCACGATACCTTCGATCTGATGCCGCCGGTGCCGGTCACCTTCGATGTCGCCGATCCCGACCGCGGCGCCCTGCAGGTCAACACGGTCCGCCTCGACCGGGGGACGCCGGGACTCCCCGACCCGGAAGCGCCATTTCCATTCACAGCGGACTACTTCCCCGGCATTCCAATCGAGGTGACCGCGGTGCCGCGAACCGGCTACCGGTTCGCCGGCTGGCGCGAATTCCCCGAACACGAGGAGGCGACAATCACTGCGTCGCCGCAGGCCGGGTTGACTCTCACCGCGGAATTCGAGGAGGGCGCGGCTCCGGAGCTCGTTTCGTATTGGAATTTCAATGACACCGAACGCCTGCTGCATTCCACCCACGACGCAACCGGTGCGACCCTGACGGTCTCAACAGGCCCGGATTCCGAGGTGACGGACGGCGGCGGCAACGGGTTTGACGGGGCGAACGCCCGCGAAGGCGATGAGCCCGGGAGGCATCTGCGGATCAACAATCCAATCGGGTCGACCATCGAGCTGCGGCTCCCGACCACCGGGTTCGCCGATCCGGTGGTGAGTTACGAGACGCGGCGCTCGACGAGCGGCGCCGGGGCCCAGCATATCGAGTACAGCCTCGACGGGGTGATCTACGAGGAGTTCTTCGACATCCGCGTCCACGACGCGGACCCGGTTCTGCATCACCTCGATTTCAGCGCGGTCGACGGGGCTTCGGACAATCCGTCGTTCCGCGTGCGCGTCACCTTTTCCAGGGGCGCGGATGGGGGACTCGGCGGCAATAACCGGTTCGACAACATCACCGTGGATGGTACGCCGCTCGGCGATGCGCCGCCGCAGGCGTACGCGTACGGGTACCCGGTCGAGAACGACCGGATCGAGACGGGCGCGTTTCTCGGCGCGCTCAACGTCGAGAGCAGGCCCTGGCTGTACAGCTATCGACTCCAGACCTGGGTTTTCGTGCACGGTCTCGATGTAAACCTCACCCGGGTGCCGGGAATTTGGCTCTACGCGCTGAACCAATCCCCGGCGGACGGCGCCGGCGACTCCGGAGACGGGGTCGTTCGCTATGGGTACCCCGCGACAGACGACATCGTCGAGACCGGCGCGTTCCTCGGCCACCTGCATGTCGCGCACGCCCCGTGGGTGTACAGCTACCGCCTGAGCACCTGGATCTACCTGCCCGACCCCGAGGCGGACCTCGCCGGGGCCGGCGGCGCATGGATCTACGTGTCCGACCCGAATCCCGTCGAACCGCTCGCCGTTACCGAGCCCGAGGTGGTTGCCCTGGGGCACGACTATGCCGAGGTTGCGTGGGAGACGAATCGCCCGGCCGTCGTGCGCGTCCAGTACGGCCGGTCGGCGGAGGCGCTCGATATGGCGACGCCGCCAATAGCCGGGGAGAATACCGAGCACACGGTCGTCATCGGCGGACTCGAATCGGAGACCAGGTACTACGCGCGGACCGTATCGGTAGACGACGGCGGTGCGGTCACAATGAGCGATCCATTCTCGTTCGAGACCGAGGAGCGGGATGAACCGGAAGTGCCTTTGCTCTGGAACGGCGATTTCTCCTCATTCGGTACCACGGGTCTGGCGAATAACTGGAACATGCTGGTGGCCGGGGGCACGGAATACGCGACGTCGGAGGATGACGGGTACGACGGGAGCGCGCAGCGGATTGAGGTCACGGAGTCCCCCAGCTGGGGGATCGTATTTTACCAGGAGCCGCAGCTTGAGCTCGGGACGACGTATGAATGGACGATTCGATACCGGATCGACGGCGACCAGGCGGTGAGCGTCGAGGTTTCAAACGCCCCGCATTCCGAGGTAGTGGTCAAGGCCGGTCTGCCGCCCACAGACGGGGAGTGGCTGGAGGAAACGGTAACGTTCACCTGGGACAACCCCGAGGCGACGATGGTGCGGGCTTCCACGAGCGCCGTAGGCGTGTTCTGGATCGACCGTATGGTCCTCGAACCGGTCGACTGACATACCGTTTCATTCCATCTTTCAGTTGCCAAGGGTCCTCATCTTTCTGACCCAATGCTGCTCCGATGTGTCCCGCAACGGCGGCTACGGGCGGGCGTGTGTCCGATGGCGGCGCCGGATACGCCCTTGCACGATTCGTGTTCGAAATCGGGTTCGCGGCGCGCTGGACCACCGCACGGACTGTAATCCTGGGAGGCGCGTTCCTTACTCGTGTATGCGGCGCTCTCTTCTCCCGCAACGTCGCCCGCCAACGCCTCCGGCCATCCTCCGCCAGGAAGGGGCTGGACACCGGCCAGAATAAAAAATACCAACGCATCACCTTTTACTCAGGGGCGTGCATTGATTATGGATCGACAGACTCAGACAAAAACCGGCGCGTATCTATTGGCGTTGCTGCTGGCATTCGGGGGAGGTGTTTCGGCGAAGGATCGAATTGACCTGCCGCTTGTGACGGTGATCCTCGAAGGGCGGTCGACCGGCCTCGATATTCTCTCCCCGGCGCTGGAAATTGCGACATCGACAGTCGACGAGGAACTGCTCAACCGGCAGAAGCCGCGGAATCTCGCGGAAGCGCTGAACTTCATGCCCGGGGTGCACGTCGAATCCCGGGGCCGCAAGCTCCGCGAGCTCGTGTCCTTCCGCGGGCAATTGTATCCATATCCAACCTACTCAATCGACGGATTGTGGCTGGGCAAGTTTGACGAGGCGATCCGCTGGTTCCCTGCGGCACAGATTGGGGAGATCGAGATAGTACGCTCTACAGCAGCATTGCGGATGGGATTTTCGGACCTGACCGGCGTCATCAACATCCGGCCGCGGCGGTTTGAGGAACAGACAACGTTGCTCGAGGGCGAGTATGGCTCGTACAACACAGTCCGAACCTCGGTAACTCACGGGGACGGAGGGCCGCGAGGCGATTACATGGTTGGGATAAACCACCATCGCTCCAGCGGGCCATCGGGAGCGAATGCCGCTGAGAACGTCCAAAATGTCATCGGCCGCGGATCCTGGGACCCAACGGACCGGTGGCGACTGGAAGGTATCTTGTTCTACCTGCACGGCACGCGCGAATGGCCGGTTCCCAACGATCCCGATCCGGGGTATGATGCGCGCCGCGCCAATCCCGAGAAGTATGATCCATTCGAGCAGTATTTGTTTGGCTTCCGCGCTTCGTACCGGGATGGCGCGGACGTCTCGACCGAACTGTCGGCCGTCTACTCCGGACGAACCGGCGAATACCACGCACCGAGTGCGCCGCCGCATCGGAGGCGGGGAACGGATCGGGACTACGACTACAATGTAAACGCCATCCAGACGTTTCGGCTCAATCCTGCCAACAAGCTGCGGATTGGAGTGAATTACAATCGGTGGAAGACGCCGACGGGCAGCCACTTCTTCTGGGAGGCGCCGTCCGATGTGCACTCATTTGCCGGCCTTGTCATCCAGGAGTTGCACCGGGATCGTCTCGTCGTCGATTGGGGTGTGCGGTACCGGCGGGATTACTACCGGATTCGTTCCAATCGAGGTTTCACGGTGGGTGGGCCGATTCGCGGTGCAGACGTCGTCGAACGCGAGTGGGGCGGGCCGCAGATTAGCGGCAGCGCCGGGGCCGTCTATGAGCTGACGGAGAACATCGGGGTGTTCGCACATGCCGGGGCAGGGCGGAGCGAACCGGAGCCCGATCGAGTTACCTTTGACGGCAGTTCCCTCCGTAATGAGACCCGTTGGACCGGTGACGCCGGGATCGAGTTCAAGGGGACCGGTCTCGGGTTCGTAAAGCTGGGAGCATTTCTCGTTTATCGCGAAGACGCGGTGCTGTTCGACCGGGAGGTGGGGCCGCCTCCGTTTGCTGCCTATTATGAGAATCGCGACGTAGCTCAATACGGTTTGGAATTGGAGATTCGGTCGGCGGTATTGGCGGGGATCGCAACGGTGTATTGGAACGCGACCATGATGGACTCCCGGCAGAGGCGGCCGGGCTCGGGTTGGCGCACCATGACGGAGGTGCCAAACATCATCGTCACGGGCGGCGTATACGCCGATTACCGGGCGTGGGACGTGAACCTGTTCGGCCGGGCGGTGGACAATTATCAGAACAATCGTTTCAACGCCGATGACCGGATGATGGAACTGGGCGGGTATCAGGACATCAACCTGACTGTTGGCTATGCGATCGGCGCCGCGAAAACGATTCGTCTGTACGCCACCGCCCGGAACATCCTCGACCAGAAATACTCAACCGTGGATGGGTGGCGCCATTTCGGAACGGAGTACGCCGTGGGCATTCAGCATCGATTCTGAGCACCGCTTAGTCCCGGCGATTCCAAAGTATCGGAACGCACGGCCCCGCAAGCGGGATCGAGCCGATGCATGGCGCAGCGTCACGATCTGGACAGGCCCGCTCCAGTGGGAGTGATAAATGACAACGCACCACTGCACTCCCGAATCGAATTGGAATCCCCGGAGGGCTAAAGCAATACACGCGCACATTAAGTGTCACGCGGGTTAAATAATCGTTAAATGGAAACTATTAAAGACGCTTATGATCCGACGGATCTCTTCCCTGAAGCGGGTTTGAGGCGATCCACGGGCGGGGAGTGCGGCGGATCGATCACACCGTCAACCTGATCTCTCTTGCCTATACACCGCCGTCGTGCATACTGGAGCCCATTCTATCATCGCGGCCGGGGTTGCTTGTCCCGGGACACTGGTTGCTTGTCTGTCGGGCGTTATGCGACGTGTCGGCGATTGCACAAAAACGAAGAGGCTATATCCATGGTTTTGTACAAATTGAAGATGCCAATTGTTGGCCGCATCGTGACGGTGCCGCCAGAAGAGCCGAACGCGACGAAACGCCCTTCAAGCAAAAAGGGGCGTTTTTTTAATGCCTGTTTGTCGGATACAATGGTCCGTTCCGGTCGCGAATCACGTTGGCCGGCATGCATCCCGCCAAAATTCAGAATCGCGGTTACATTGTTCTGTTCGGTGGCCGTCGGTGCGCCTGCGAGTGCCGCGATCACCGTGCCCGGAGACCATGGAACAATCCAGGCAGCGATCGATTCGGCCGAACCCGGCGACACGATCGAGGTCGGTCCGGGGACCTATCCCGAAAATGTGGTCATCGGGACGGACGGGATTCAACTCGTGGCGGCCGATTCGGAGAATCCCCCGCTGCTGGAAGGCGACGGCGATGGCAACGCCTTTGAACTCGACGCGGCGGTGAATGTGACCATCCGCGGATTCGACATCCGGAATTACAACCTCGCCATCCGCGATTTGAACACGGAGTCTCATGGGCTGAGTTTGACAGAGAACCGCATTGAAGGGATGGGGTGGCGAGCGATATACATCGAGGGCAGCGATAATGTTCAAATCCTAGACAATCATCTGGAGGACAATTCCGACGGCATTCAGTTCGGATCCTCTTCAGCCAATGCGGGAGCAAACGCGCTGATTGAGGGGAATACGCTGACAAATAGCGGGCGCATATCCGTCTGGATGGAGAGCCCGACGATCCGCGGGAATGACATTTCCGGAACCGGTTCCCATGGGATCACCTTGCGGCGATTTTCGGGTGGAAGGGCTGACAATGCGGTTGTCGAGGACAATACCATTGACACGGATTGGGTTGGGATCCGGGTGTCGCAGATCGACAACACCGTAATCCGCAACAATACCGTCTCGGGCGGGGGAGTCGATGTCGAGTTGCTCTCGGCGACGAACGTAACACTCATCGATAACACCCTCCAGACAGGGATCGTTGTCGATGGCTCCTCCAATGAGATCACGCACTTTGATCATAACATGGATGGGAATACGGTAGGCGGAGATCCACTGGTCTTTCTCAAGGATGAGGACGCTCCAACGATTCCAGCTGTGGTCGGGCAGGTCATCGTCGTGAGTTCAACGAATGTCAGCATCGAGAACTTTGAATTCAATGGTGTGGCGACAGCAATTCTGGTCGGATTCAGTGACGGCGTCACCCTATCCGGCAACACGGTAGCTGACACCCTTTCAACCGGGATTCAGGTGATGGGATCGAGCGATGTTGTCGTTACGGACAACACGGTGACGGGCACCGCCGATACCGGAATCCAGGTTTTTGGATCCCCCGGGGCTTCAATTACCGGGAATACGATATCGGAGGTTGCGGACCGTGCGTTGCACGCGGGCTCGCCGAATCTGACTATTTCGGACAACATGATCACCGACAACAGAAGCGGGATTGTGCTGAGCGGGGCCGACGATGCGGTTGTCTCGAATAACACGGTCACGGGTACCCACCACGGGGGCGGATTTGTCTCTTCACTCCGATCCGCCGTGCTCATTTTAAGCGGAGAGAATATTCTGTTCACCGGCAACGATATCTCCGACAACGCTGGCAATGGGATTCATGACAACCGGGGCACGAACGCACCACATATCGAGATGACCGACAACACGTTTTCGGGGAACGACAAGAGCGGAATCTACTGGGGGCGAAGTGCCGATGCGACCTTTCATAACAACACGATTACCAACAACGGGAGCGGAGGTCTCGTCGGGCCGAGGCGGGCTACTGTCACGCAAAACACGATAAGTGGAAATTCCGGTTCCGGAATTGACGTATCACATGATTCTCTGGTTGAGGGCAATGATGTCTTTGAAAATGGAGGGCATGGCGTTGAAGTGAACATCCGCTCAACGGTGATCAATAACTCCATAACGGACAATGATGGGGTTGGAATCTATCTGAGTAGATTCGGCGAACAGGTTATTGAAGACAATGTAGTGAGCGGGCACGAGATCGACCTTGTGCTGGATCAGGCGCCTGAGGTAACGGTGACGGGAAATACCTTCGAGGCGGGAGTGCTCCTCCGTAGCTGGAGCGTCGACTTCGATGAGTTGGCTACCCACACGTTCAACAACAACACCGTGGGAGGGAAGCCGCTCTTTTACGCAAAGGATGTGGATTCGCCCGTCGTTCCCGATGAAATCGGTCAGGCAATCATCGTAAATGCATCGAACGTGACGATCTCCGGTCATCAGTTCGATGGTACGATGATGCCGGTCCAGATTGCGTTCAGCGAGGATGTGGAGGTCTCAGGCAACACCCTGATTGGAGATCCGGATTCCTCAATGTTTCCCCGTCGGGGGCTGATCACGGTGTGGGAGTCGATCAACGTGTCGATCGTCGAGAATACGATTCAGGATGGCATGCTTGGGATCGAGGCATTCGATGGCGACCAGCTCGATGTCGAGACGAACACAATCTCCGGACCCCAAAGGGAGGGGGTTTATATTGATGGAACCACGGCTGTACGGGTTGTGGACAATGATTTACCGACGACGGGTCGCTCCTCGGTCTGGTATCCGGGGATTTACCTTCGACAAAGTCCACATGCTGAAGTGATCGGAAACGACCTGACCGATTCCGGAGGTACCGGTATCGAGGCAGAGCAGTCCGAAGCTGTCCGCATTGAAGACAATACAATTAATGTAAGCGGGGACAATGGGATCTTTGTTACGGGGACCGCCAGTTTCCCGCCCAATGGAACGGTTGTGTTGGGTAACACCGTCGATCGGAGTGCGAAATATGGAATTTATGTCACAAACGGGGATGACTTCGAGATCTCCAATAACACGGTGACCGCGAGCAATGAGAGCGGTATTCGTGTCAGTGTGAGGGATGACGGCGGTGGTGCGGATATTGAAAACAACACCGTGGCACGGAATGCGGAAGAGGGCATTATTTTGTCGGGTCGTGGGTTTGGCGCTCCCCTGATCGGTGTAACGGTTCGCTCCAATACCGTTGAGGAGAACAACGGATATGGAATTAATGTATGGGACGAGGCCGAGGATGTCCAGATCCTCAACAACATCATTGGCGGTAACGCAGATGGTATCCGATACGGTGTCTCTTCTCCAACCTATTACCTCGACGCAAGGAATAACTGGTGGGGTGACCTGAGTGGACCGAGCGGAGGCGTCTCCGATCCGGAGACGGGAACGATCGCTGACGGGACGGGCGACACTGTTGACGAAGATGTTCTGTTCGATCCCTGGTTGACCGAGGAGGAGGTTCGATTTGAGATTGTGCTCAGCGCCGATCCGGACAATGGGGGAACCGTTTCTGGGGAAGGGGATTACCCGGACGGCCAGGAGGTCACCGTTTCGGCCACACCCGCCACTTATTTCGAGTTCGTTCACTGGACCGAAGATGATGTCGAGGTCAGCACGAGTGAGGGCTACACGTTCACGGTCTCCGAGGACCGTAATCTGGTGGCGCACTTTCAACTCGAGGACGGCCTCGACCATCTTGTGACGTTGAGCACCGATCCCGATGAGGGCGGCTCGGTAACGGGGGCCGGACCTTACGCGAATGGCGAAGAGGTCACAGTGACCGCCGATCCCAGTGAGGGCCACACATTTTCCGAATGGACCGAAGGGGGGAGCCAGGTCAGTGCAGACGCGAGCTATACGTTCACGATTACCAGTGACCGGGTGTTGGTCGCGCACTTCGATCCGATTCAATACACCATCACCGCTACTGCCGGAGACGGCGGATCGATCAGTCCATCGGGGACGATCCAAGTCGATGAAGGGATGAGCCTCCAGTTTTCCATTTCCGCCGACGCCGGGTATCGGATTCATGATGTATTGGAGGATGGAGTCAGTGTCGGGCGCGTATCGAGCCATTGGGTAGAGAATGTCGATGCGGATGCCACCATCCATGCGGATTTTGAACGGGAAATTGCCGATGATATCACAGAGGACACGACGTGGACCGCTGCCGAGGGACGATACGCGGTCGTTGAGCCGGTCGTGATTGAGTCCGGAGCGACGTTGACGATCGAGCCGGGTACGACCGTGGTTTTCGACGAAAAAGCAGGGATGTACGTGGAAGGGGTATTGGATGCCTCGGGGACCGAGGACGCGTCCATTGTCTTCAAAGGACGTGTTGAGGAGGCTGGATCGTGGGGTGCGATCGCCGTTCGTTCCGGAGGTGCTGCGATTTTGGAATGGGCTGAAATCGCTCATGCCGGATTCCACTCCGAGCAGCGACAGTTTGGTGAGGCGGCCGTCGTGAGGAGCGGCAACGGGGATCTGACACTGCGTAATACGACGATCGAGCAAACTGATGGAGATGGGCTGAGACTGGGAGGCGGAGATGGCGACCTCGTCTCGGAGGAGAATCATTTTGCTGACAATCGGCACGGTATTCTTCTGCGCGATCCGAATGTCTCGTTTGACGATGTCACCTCGACGTTCACTGGTCATTCCGGGCCGGAGGTCGTCGTCGAAGGGGACGAATTGACGGAGACCGTGACGTGGAATCTCAACGGAGCGTTTTCAATCGTGATCGGCGATAGGATCACGATTGAGGAGGGCGCCGTGCTGACCATTGAACCCGGCACCGTTATTAAGTTCGCGCAGACGAGAGGGCTGCTGGTGAACGGGGAGTTGCGTGCGGAAGGTACGGCGATAGATCCGATTCACATGACCAGTTTGCGGGATGACAGTGTTGGCGGAGATGCGAACAAGGATGGCGGAGAAACTGCTCCTGTTCGCGGATGGTGGCAGGGAGTCACGGTTCGGGATGCAGGATCCATCACGCTCGAATGGGTGGAAATCGCATACGCGGGACGGGGTTCCAGTGGTGGCGCGATCCGCAAGAGCGGTGCTGGAGACCTCATGATGAGCAATGTAACAATTCGCAAGAGCGAAAGCAGCGGCCTGAATATCGGTGGCAGCACCGGGAACCATTCAATCGAATGGACGCGATTCGTTTCGAACAATGTTGGTCTGCTTGTTTCCGGAATATCCTACACACTCGATATCTCCGGTTCCCGGTTTGAGAACAACAGTACCTTTGCGGTCGACAATCGGAGCCAGGAAACAGTTGATGCCCGTGAGGTCTGGTGGGGCGATATTTCCGGACCGTTTCACCCCGATGAAAACGCGGAGGGAACCGGCGAACAGATCACCGATGGAGTTCTGTTTGATCCGTGGGTTCGTGCTCAAATTCAGGCCCCGCGCGCGTCCGGGATCATCGTTGCCGGAGATGAACTCCGTTTTCGCGGAGCGGAGTTGGATGATCCCGGGATGGAGTATTCGTGGGATTTTGGAGATGGTCGTAGCGCTGACGCATTGCATCCCGGGGTTCTGAGCTTCCCCGATCCCGGTGGTTTTATTGTGGGTTTCGCGCCGGTGACCGGTGATGGCACCGATGATGCACCCGATACCCGCATTCTGAATGTCGTAGAAGACACTGGAGAATTTCCCGACCTGAGCATCACCGATACGAATGTTCCGGGAACGTTGAGTGCGAATGAATCCCCGGAGATCGCATACACCGTTGAGAATATCGGGGATGCCAAACTGGAGGAGTCGCGCTGGACCGAGGCGGTATACCTTTCCGGGAATCCGTACCTGGAGCGGCACGATACACTCCTCGCATCGAAATCAGTCACGCGTGAGGTTTCAGTCGGGGAGTCGTATGCGGGTTCACTGCCCCTACGATTGGAGGGTGTTGCAGAGGGTATGTATTACATTATCCTCTCGATTGACGATGAATGGGCTATTGTCGATCGCACCCGTTTGAACAACCGGGAAGCACATGAAGTCGAGGTGGAGGTTCCGATTCTGAACCCAGGGGATCAAAACACCGTTCCCTTTGACTCGGGTACAGTACTGCACTACTACCGCATTGATGCAGAGGCCGGTAAAAACCCGGTTGTGACCTTTGACTTGCCGGAATCGGGGCTTGGAGTGTTTGCCTCTGCGGGAGTGCTTCCCTCGGACTCCGATGCGGACCGGATGATGAGCGGCGATACGCTGGTGCTCGCTACTCCGGAAGCGGAGACCTGGTACCTGCTGGTGTATGGAGCCGACCTCAACGAGAGCGGGGAGTATACGATCGGAATGGAGACGGAGCCGGTGAAGATCACAGGAGCCTCACCCGAGCACTTCGGGCCGGACCTGCCAATGGATCTGAAGCTTTCCGGCGTCGGTTTCGACGCCTCATCCGAGGTGATCCTTGTCGCCCAGGATGGGACTGAGTACGCGGCGGGTACAACCACATCCGAATCTTATGAATCCGTAACCGGGAGCTACCCGGTTAATCCTGTTCCGGTTGGGGTATATGCCATACGGGTTTCGCGAGATGACGGGGAGCAGGATCAGTTGGACGATGCATTTGAAATGTTCGAGGAATGGGGGCAGGTCGGCGACGGAGAATGGGCCGGGAGGATTCTGGCGGATGCTATTTGGGGGGGGACGGTCCATGTAAGCGGATCAATTACCGTCCCCGAGGGCGTCACCCTCAGCATTCAGCCTGGAACGAGCGTGTTGTTCGACATTGGGACAACGCTGAATGTCCATGGCAATCTGGAGATCAATGGGACTCTGCAAAGTCCGGTTGAACTGACCTCCGTCCGGGATGCCGACCCGGACGCGGCTGCCAATCCCGGGGACTGGGAAGGCATCCGTGTGCATCCGAACGGGAATCTCGATTTGCGGCATTTCGATATTCGATACGCGGGAGACGGAATTCGGGTGAGTCCGCGGATGATACGCGCCGATCTGAACATCGACATATCGCTTGCCAATGGGAAGATCCGCTATGGACGCAACCACGGGATCTACAATTACCAGCCGTTCGTTACGGTCACAGCTGAGAATCTCCTGATTGCAGACAATCGGCATTCCGGTGTTTTTATGCGGGCGGAATCCAGGCTCATGCTCCGCAACACGACGATTGTTGGCAACGGTTTCGGTGGAACTGGCTGGAACGGGGCGGGTATACATCACGGCGCGCCGAGAATCATCATGGATAACGTGCTGGTCGCGTTTAACCGGAATGGCATTCACCACGGGGGACAGGAGCCGGAGATCACAATCCGTACCTCGCTCTTTCACAACCCCGATGGGGGTGAGTATGTCGGTGGCTCGGTCGATGGGCGGCCCTACTTGCGCGAACTCTTGAACAACCCCGGCAATTTTCTGGTCGATCCTATGTTTGTTGATCTGGAAGAGGGGGACTTCGAATTGGCGGCGTTCTCCCCGGCAATTGACTCAGGAGGCGGGCAGAATGCGCCCGATACCGATATCCTGGAACGTCCGCGGGTCAACGATCCGGGGGTTGCGAATCGTGGGACCGGTTCACCCTCCTACGTCGACATCGGTGCTTTCGAGCGTCAGGAGGTAAGTGCTCCGGCCGCTGATCTGGAGGTTGTATGGGTTGAGGTCGGTCCGCTCGAGGTCACCGGCGGCGAGGTGCTCTCAGTTTCATGGGCGGTCGACAACATCGGTGAGCGCAACCTGGAGGCGGATTGGGTCGATGCGGTTTACCTCTCCCGATCCCCGGTTCTCCGCACCGGCGACGCCGTTCGAATTGCTGATTCGACGCACACCGGTGGACTCGACATCGGCGAGAGCTACAACCGCTCAATCGATATTCAGATTCCTGACGATCTCGGCGGTCCGTACTATGTTGTTGTGCAGACAAATCAGGATCGTGCCTACCGTGAGGCGAATCGTGACAACAACACAGGTGGAGCGCCGCAGCCGGTTGCCATTGATGTGCCCGCCCTCGTCCTCGACGAATCCGCTTCAGGTTCTGTACAGTCCGGGGAGTGGAGCTATTTTCTGATCGAACTCGAGCAGGGTCGGTCGGTGACCATCGATCTCGATTCCGACACCAGCTCCGGTGAGGTCCATCTCTACCTCGAGCATCGGCTCGCTCCGACAACCAGCACCTTCCTGACGGCTGCCAGAGGGTTTGACACCGCAAACCAGGAGCTGCAGGTGGTGAATCCGCCTGGTGGGAGGTACTATCTTGGCGTCCACGGGAGTTCCACCGGAACCGATTTCACACTCCACGCGGCTTTAACGGAACTGGAGGTTCGGGAAGTCGCTCCCGCCACAATCGGCAACGCAGGAAATGCAACTGTGGAAGTGATTGGATCCGGATTCTCGGAAGCGACAGTTGTAGCGCTTCTGTCGGGGGCGGGCGACACAGTGGCGGATGCGGATGTCTGGTTCGAGGATGCCGCATCGCTCTATGCGACGTTCGAACCCGGTGAAACAAACCTGTCACCGGGAACATACGACCTACTGGTCTCGGGCCCGGGGGACGAGTCGGCGGTTCTCGCCGACGCTGTGACTGTTGAGGATGGCGGATACACCGAATTCGACGCGAGTCTGCACGCCGCAGGTCGCGCCCGACCAGGGCGCCGTACCGAGATGACCATCGAGTACGAAAACACAGGCAACATCGACCTGCCGAGCCCGTTGCTCCTGATTGAAACCGAAGACATGGATGAATGGATGATCCGTTCGCTGCGCCAATTCTCGGAGGATCGTCTTCGGGGGGAACGGGAGGATGTATGGGTCGACGGTCCGTCTTTCCGATTTTTCGCCTTGAGCCCGGACGGTCCGGCATCCGTTCTGCGTCCCGGGCAGCGCGTCGATATCCGGCTCATTGGGCGGACACCATTTGAGAATATCATGGTATCGCTCGACCTCCATGCTCTCGGAGCAGACAATGATCCGGAACTCGACGATGTGATTGACTGGGATGTGCTCGCCGGCGACCTGCGTCCGATCGGTTCCGATGATGAGGTATGGGATGCGTTTGTGAGCCGGATGCAGGTTCAGATCGGTGACACATGGGGCGACTACCTCAACGCAATGCGTGAAAATGCGGATGCCCTCGCCCGGGGCGGTCAGCGGAGTTACAGTGCTCACGACTTGTTCGACTTCGAACACGCGAAAGCGGATGCGCTCGGAATGCCGGGGTACATGGACCGCGCAGTCGATGCCTACCTGCCGGCCGTATCATTGCCGCTCAGCTTTGAGCGCTATTTCCTGACCAGTCCTCATTACCGCATGCGCCTGACCGCGAGTGGGCCGATGGGACCCGGTTGGCAGCATTCATACCAGATCCGACTGAGAGAATATATCGATCCTGATACCGATGAAATCGACGCGATCTGGATTCAATCGCCCGCATTCTCGCGACAGTTTGAAACGACCTTCACGGGGTATGCTCCGGCCGACGGAGAACCGGGTAATCTCGAGGACGCTCCCGGCGGAGGATATGTCTTTACAAACCGGAGTGGTGTCGAATTTCACTTTGACGCTGACGGGCGGTGGGAAAAGATCGTCGATCGCAATGGAAACGAGGTTACGGCGACCTACCAATCCGGACGGCTCACCCGGATTACGCACCCCTCGGGTGACCATTTCGAACTTGAGTATGATTCTGACGGTTGGCTGGTGCTCCTGCGCGACCATGACGATCGGGTTACCGAGTATACCTACGATGCGTCGGGTCGGCTTGCGGAGGTCTCTCCTCCACACGGTCATTCAACCGGGTATCAATACATCTCCGATACGGTGGAGGAACCGATTCCGGATGGGTTCCGGATTCGGGCCTTGCCCCGGCACAATCATCTCGAATCGATTGATCGGGCGGGGCATGGGCGCATGGAATTCGTCTATGATGACCTGGGACGCCTCCTCGAACAGACCGTTGTGGAAACGGGTGAGTCCTATTCCTTCACCTATGGCCCGCATGGCCAGACTGAGGTGACGGATCCGGATGGGGCCGCATACCGGTTCTGGCAGGATATAGACGGGCACGTGGTCATGCGCGAGGACGCCCTGGGGAATATGCGCCGGTGGATCTACAACGATCGCGGCAATCTCACCGCCATGGTGAAACCCGGTGGGATCACTTCGGAATTTGAATACGATGAGGGACCCGATCCCGTTTCCTTCAAGGATCCCATGCGCAATGAGATCACCTTCCGCTACGGCGGTCCGCTCGAGGAACTGGAACGGGTTCGTGATCCGCGCGGCAATGCAACACGCATCGAATATGATTCCGTCGGCAACATTGCACGGATTATCCATCAGGATGGGAGTGAGGAATCTTATGATTTCGATACCGCTGGAAACGTCACCGGTTGGACCACTCGCAGCGGGGTGACCGTCGATGTCTCACAGAACACCCGCGGACAAGTGACGCTGATGGACCACGACGGCGGTGATCCAGCGTTTTCCTATTCATACAATAATGCGGGTGACATGGTGCTGGCAACCGGACCCGAGGGTACTACGGAACACACGTACGATCCCGAGAATGGCTACCTGACCCGAATGGACTTTCCGACAATCGGGAACACGATCCCGTACCTGGAGTTTGAGTACAACGATCACGGCGATCGCATTCGCCGAACCGATCAGGATGGGCACGAGGTGAATTATACGTATGACTCCGTGGGCCGACTGGTGGAGATGACCGACGGTGACGACAACCGCATCGTCGAATACGAGTACAACTGGGCCGGGCAACCGACCAGAAAGACGTTGGGGAATGATGTCTACACGACTTACGAGTACGATCCGAATGGACGGCTCACGCTGCTGACGAACCACGGTTCGGATGATACGGTGCTCTCCTATTACGACTACACATACGATTCATTGGGCCGACGCGTCGCGATGGATACCCATTATGGCGAATGGTCATACGTATATGATGTGGCCGGACGCCTCGTGGAGGCGGTTCTCGAATCGGATGATACCGAGATCGACGACCAGGAGATTATTTATCACTACGATGCTGCCGGAAATCGAACCGGAATGGAGATCAACGGCTCCGAATCAGAGATCGTTGCCAACGAATTGAACCAATACCTCGAGGTCGGGGATACCACGTACCTATTTGATACGGATGGAAATCTCATCGAGCGTACCGATTCTGGCGGGACAACCGATTTCACGTACGACGCCACGGGCAAACTTGTCGAGGTCGAGCGCGATGGAGACACATGGGAGTACGGCTACGACGCATTGGGCAACCGGATCATTGTCGCTCAGAATGGAAGCGTGCTTCGCAACCTGATCGATCCCACCGAGTACGGGAGCGTCGTCGCGACCTACGACTCGGCGGGCAATCTGGTCAACCGGTACGAGTATGGCGGCGGACTGCTTCAGCGGAGTGATGCCGGAGGAGAGACGCATTACTACACATTTGATCCGCTCGGAAACACCAGCGAATTAACCGGTCCTGACGGCGATCCGCAGAATCAATACGTGTATCTTCCCTTTGGCGAGACTGTCCATTCAGAGGAATCAGTGCCGAATGCACACCGGTACAGCGGGCGGTGGGGTGTTACAGCCGAAGCGCACGGGCTTCACTTCAAACGTGCCCGGTTCTACGATGCCGAGCTGGGACGTTTTACCGCACCCGACCCAATGGGTTTCGCCGGCGGGAGCGTCAACCTGTACACGTATTCGGGGAACAATCCGGTCAGTTATATTGATCCTGTTGGACTCAGTTGTCATGGGATTCCCGAGCCACCGGATCCGCTGCCGACTCCGTGGTGGGAATCCCTGAAGGCGTTGGCGCCGGACCCACTCGGCCTGACCAATCTGGCCGAGGGGGCTGCCACTGCCTACCACAGTCTTCGGAACGTTAAAAACCTTCGGGAGCGGCAGGCCGCATGGCGGGACTACCGTCCGGGCGATCCGTACCCGGACTTCAGCCCCGATTGCGAGGACGACGATGACGGCGATGACGGCCCGCCCGGAGGTCCCCCCGGAGGTCCACCCGGCGGTGGTCCGGGGGGTGGTCCGGGGGGTGGGCCCAACGGCGGACCGGACAGAGATCCCGATGCGCCCCCGGGGCCACGCTTCGACAAGGACGGATTCCCGAATAGGCCCTCCATCACTCCCGAGGACAAGTTTGGTCCTGCGGGTTACGACCCGGAGGGAACCGAGCCCGAAAACCGGGATGGATACATCGAACCGGGTCAATGGATGACCTACCGCGTTGACTTCTGGAACGACGAGGATGCGGAGGTGCCGACGCAGGACGCAGTCATCTACGACGTGCTCGATCCCGAGCACTTCGACCTGAGCACATTCGAGTTCACGAGGATCGGGTTTCTCGACTGGGATGTCTCGTTGCCCGGTGGACAGATTATCGACGAGGTGATCGATCCTCGTCCGGATATGTCGATCGTCGTCAATGTAATGGGTACCTTCAACCCCGAAACCGGGCGGATTGACTGGTGGTTCCAGAGCGTTGACCCCGAGACCGGCGACTACCCAATGGATCCGATGGCGGGATTTCTGCCGCCGGTCGAGGACGAGGACGACCCGGGCGATGACATCGGCTGGGTCGAGTACCGCGTGCGGGCGAAGGAGGATCTGTCGACCGAGACGCGGATTGAAAACCAGGCGCTCGTCCAGTTCGACTTCATGGGCCCGTGGGGTCCCGCGCCCCCATACGGTCCGTGGGTGAACACGATCGATGCGGACGAGCCGGAGAGCTGGGTGGAGGCGCTCCCGGCGACCTCCCCGCCGGAGTTCAACGTGGGCTGGACGGGCAATGCGGCCTCCGGGTTCGAGTCCT